>JBDHWI010000085.1:0-17415 GCA_039810125.1 Thermoflexales bacterium
TGAAGCGACGTCCACCGCGCATCACGCACGCCCGCGCATGACACATGATTTTTGAAGGAGTATTCAACGATGGCCATGATTTGGAAGGGTGTGATGCCCGCAACGACAACCGCTTTTGATGAGAAATATGAGATCGACCATGCGTTTGTGGCGCGTCATGCGCAATGGCTGATCGACGCCGGCTGCACGGGCATCGTCGCGCCCGGCTCACTGGGCGAGGGCAATACCATGTCCTTTGCCGAGCGGGTGGCGCTTTGGAAGACCTACGTGAAGGCTGTGGGCAATCGCGCGCCAGTGGTGGCAGCCATCGCCGCGCTCAGCACGCGCGAGGCAGTGGACATGGCGAAGGCGGCGCAGGATGCCGGCTGCGAGGGTCTGATGGTGCTGCCGCCCTATGTCTACAAGGGCGATTGGCGTGAAAACAAGGCGCATGCAGCGGCCGTGCTTGATGCGACGCCGCTCACCTGCATGCTCTACAACAACCCAATCGCCTACGGCACCGACTACCTGCCGCAACACATCGCCGAACTCGCGCAGGAACACGCCAACTTGGCGGCGGTGAAGGAGAGCAGCGCCGACGTGCGGCGCATCGCCGCCATCCGCGAGTTGATCGGCGAGCGGCTGGCGCTGTTCATCGGCGTGGATGACGCCATCGTGGAAGGCATCGCAATGGGAGCGGTGGGCTGGGTCGCCGGCCTGGTGAATGCGCTGCCGCAGGAATCCGTCGATCTGTTCAACTACGCCTTGCACGGTGAGCGCGACAAGGCATTTGCGCTGTATCGCTGGTTCCTGCCGCTGCTGCGCCTGGACGTGGTGCCGAAGTTCGTGCAACTCATCAAATTGTGCCAGCAGGAAGTGGGCATGGGCAACGCGCGCGTGCGTGCGCCAAGGCTCGAACTGATTGACGGCGAATTTGATGAGGCGCGCTCAATCATCCGCACAGCGCTTGCAAACCGACCGCAGTTGTGACGGCGTGAGGGATGCGCCGCGCCTCATCAGCCGGCTTCGACCATCCAGAAAGTGCGTCGCACATTCCAGTGCGACGCACTTCCATTTTTTACAGGACTCATTCAAACCACGTCGTGCCAGGGAATTGATACTGCCGCGCCACGTCTTCGTCGAGTTCGACGCCGATGCCCGGGCGGTCCGTCAACTCAATGTAACCGCCTTTGATGATGTCCTCTTTTTCCTTGATGATGGTTGACCAGTAGGGTCGCTCGTTCCAGTGCCATTCCAGCACCAGGAAGTTCGGCACGCTGGCGCACACATGCGCGCTGGCCATGGTGCCGATCGGCGACGACACGTTGTGCGGCGCGAAGGGGATGTAATACAGCTCGGCCAGGTTGGCGATCTTGCGGCCATCGCTCAGGCCGCCGCACTTGGGCAGGTCGGGCATGATGATATCGACAGCCTGCTTCTCCAACAATTCGCGGAAGCCAAAACGCAGGTAAAGATTTTCGCCGGCGCAGATCGGCGTGGTGCTATGCGCCTTTACCTCGCGCATCGCATCGATGTTCTCCGGCGGCACTGGCTCCTCCAGCCACAACAGGTGATATTTCTCAAGGTCGCGCACCAGCCGAATGGCGCTCGGCACGTCGAGGCGAGTGTGCACATCGGCTGCAACTGCCACGTCCTTGCCGGCGGCGCGCGTCACCATGTCCACCACCTGCAACATGCGCTCGTGCTCACGCTCCATTGCGGTGTGATTGAAGCGATCCTTGCTGAACGTCCCCTCCTTGAGCGTCAATACCTGCGTGTCGGCATCGACCGGGATGCGGCCGGCGGAATACGCGCCGATGTCGAGATCGACCTTAAGCGCGGTGAAGCCCTTCTCCAGCACGTCATGCACCACCGCTTCGATCTCACTGAATTCCATGCCCGGGTCCACCTGGCAATCGCAATACATCCAGATCTTGTTGCGAAACTTGCCGCCCAGCAATTCGTAGATCGGCGTCTTGAGCGCCTTGCCCTTCAGGTCCCACAGCGCAAGCTCGATGCCAGTGAGCGCGGTGATGAGGGCGCCGCCAGTGCCGCCGTCAAAGACATGTCCGCGCCGCATCTCTTCAAACAGCGCATCAATGGCAAATGGGTCGCGTCCGATGAATTTTTGCTCAAGGTATTGGATGATGGCGATAGCCTGCTTGCCGCCATGCACGCATTCACCCATGCCGGTGATGCCGGCGTCGGTTGCGATCTTCACCCACAGGTGCATGCCGTGGCCGACGGTCGCGGCCGTTTTGATGGAAGTGATTTTCATGATTGTTTGGTTGTCAGATCGAGAGGTCAAGAGGTTGTCAACAATTGTCAGCAAGAGTTTGCACTCAAGGCGATAACCTGACAACTGGACGACTTCGGAGCCGGGCAGTTGACGATGGGTCTTTCAGGATCGCGCGTACACGCGCACCTGCCAAATGCCGGCGTTCTGTGCGTGCCTCAGCGCAAGGCCATACTCGCCGGCGACTGCATCAACGTCGTGTTGCGCATGCAGCGTTTGAACGAGTGGATACCGGCTAAACCGCGTGAAAAAATTGAACGCCGCAATGCCGGCATGCGCCCACCATGCTTCGCGCGGCCACACCAATCCCAGCAGCTTG
Organism: Thermoflexales bacterium; assembly: GCA_039810125.1. Taxonomy (GTDB): domain Bacteria; phylum Chloroflexota; class Anaerolineae; order J036; family Brachytrichaceae; genus JBDHWI01. The sequence continues at coordinate 2,595 of JBDHWI010000085.1, forward strand.
CGCGCTTTCTGCGCGGCCGCGCCAACCAGCGAGCGCATGTCAGGGTAGCAGCAGATCACGCGATCGAGTGTGACGATGTCAGCAGGAGCAACCTGATCGACAACTTGGGTGAAATCGCCATGCAGATAACTGGTGCGATCTGCGAAACCCTGCCGCTCAGCCTCACGTTTTGCAACAGCGATGTACGCCTGCGAGCCATCCACGTCAAAGGCGCTCGCCGCGCCGGCCTTGAGCAATTCCAACTGCACCGCCCCCACCCCGCCACCGATATCCAGCACCGTCGCGCCGCGCACATCGTTCAGTGAGTGAATGGCGCTCAGCAGGGCACGCGTCGATTTCGCCGGCCCATCCTTGTGATAGGACTTCAAATTGCCCTCGGCATAGCCGGCATCGAAGGCATTTTCAAACGCACAGCAGCAATCAGCCATTCTGTTCATTCTGCAAAATCAGGTGGCGATATTCGGCGCGAAGTCATCGAGCATCGCCTGCGGAATGCGCATGGGCAGGCCGGTCTGCGTATTGGCGCACACCACGAGGATGTTGATGCGGCAAAGCAGGGCGTTGTCCTTCACGCGATGTATGGCGAAGTGCCGCATGGCGGTGGCGCGCTTGACATCCGAGAGCCACGCGACGATTTCCACCTCGTCCTCAGGCAGCGCCGGCTGCAGATATTCCAGCCACATGCGGCGATAGAAAATGCCAATACTGTGTTGTGCCAGGCGCGCCGCCGGCCACTGGTAATGCGCCATGCAGTTCATGCCACAGTCCTCACCCCATTCCGCGTAGATGGCGTTGTTGACGTGGCCGGCGGCATCCAACTCACGCCACTGCACCGGCTTGATCGCGTGGAATGCGCCGGCGGGCGGTGGCGGCGGCGATGGATACCTCTCGCGCTGCGGGTGATCGATGGGCGCTCCTTCCGGAAAAAACGCAGTTGCAATTGCCGCAGGGATGGCAGCCGGCTTGCCCGTGTTTACATCGATAAACGCCCAATCGGTTGCAGCCTTCGCCACGAGCTCGCCACTCTGCTGCGAACGCAATTCATACATGCGCCGCGAAGTGACCCGTCGAAAATCTGCCACCCACGTCTTCACCTCCACCATGTCACCATACTTCAGCGGCCTCAGGTATTCGATATCGGTCGCGTGAACGTGCCACACGCGCTGCATCTCCGCATAGCGATCCATGTCGAAGCCGGCCGCTGCCGACGCTTCAAATGCCGCCTCCTGGATATAGCGCAAGTAGTTCGTGTTATTGACGTGACCGTGCAGGTCGCATTCGTAATAGCGCACCTTGAAGGTGCTGGTGTTCGCCAATGGCATGCTGTAATCGTAGCAGAGGCAAGCGCCCGGGCATGCTGTTCGTCATATCCGCTACACTTGCCGGCATGTCAATGGCAGAAACGCGCGCCGTGCTGTGGGACATGGACGGCGTGCTGGTCGATTCCATCGATTACCACTATGAGGCATGGCGGCTGGCGATGCAACGCGAGGGTCGACAACTCACCCATGCCGACTTCAAGCGCACTTTCGGGCAGCGCAACGACACGGTGCTGCGCGACATGCTCGATCCGCACATCAGCGCTGCCGACATCACGCGCATCGCCGATTTCAAAGAGGCGACCTATCGTGCTCTGGTGCGCGAGCGCGGCATCGCCCCTTTGCCTGGAGTGCTGCGCTGGCTGGGTGTGTTGCGCGAAGCCGGCTGGAAGCAGGCAGTCGCCTCCGCCGCGCCACGCGCCAACGTTGAAGCCATCCTCGATGCGATGAGCATTCACGGCTTCTTCGATGCGCTGGCGTCGGCAGAGGATGTGACACGCGGCAAGCCCGACCCGCAGGTATATCTCGTCGCAGCCGCGCGGGTGGGCGCCGTGCCGGCGCGCTCAATTGTGGTTGAGGATGCACCAGCCGGCGTCGAGGGGGCAAAGCGCGCCGGCATGAAACGCATTGGCGTGCGCTCGACGCATGGCGAGCTCGAAGCCGACATCGTTGTCGATTCACTCGATCATCTGCCGCCCAACAGCTTCGAGCAGTTAATCAAGGCAGAATGAACGGGATCATGCCTCATTCTGTTCATCTTGCCTGAAAAAGGAGTTGAAATGCTGACACGTGAAGAGAAGGACTTCTACGACAAGAACGGATATGTGATCGCGCGCGGGATGTTCAGCGCCGATGAAGTGGCGTTCTACAAGCAACACTTCATGCAGATGCGCGAAGCCGGCACGTACCCAGGCGACTTTGGCGGCATCGACATGACCAGCAACGATCCGCTCAAGCGCTACCCGCGCATGATCCACATGCACCGCTGGGACGACATCAGCTTGAAGTGGCTGGTCGACCCGCGCATCAACGCCTACCTCACCGCGCTGGGCGGCAAAGAGCCTTACGCCGTGCAGACCATGTTGTATTTCAAGCCGCCGGGCGCGCGCGGTCAGGCGCTGCACCAGGATCAGTATTACCTACGCGTGCAGCCAGGCACCTGCATGGCTGCCTGGCTGGCGCTGGACGACTGCGACGTGGAAAACGGTTGCCTTGAGTTGGTGCCAGGCAGCCAGGAATGGCCGGTGCTTTGCACGACGAAGGCCGACACCACTCAAAGCTTCACCGACGTGACTGTGCCATTGCCCGAAGGCACGCCCATCGTGCCGGCGATCATGAAGGCTGGCGATGTGCTGTTCTTCAATGGCCAGATCGTGCATGGCAGCAAGCCCAATATCACTGCCGACCGCTTCCGCCGCGCGCTCATCGGCCACTACGTCGAGGGCAAGGGCGAGGCAGTCTACAAGTGGTATCACCCCGTGCTGAAGATGGATGGCACCCCGCTCGACTTCGGGGAAAGCCCCGACGGCAGCCAGTGCGGCGTGTGGGTGGATCGCGATGGCAAACCCGAACTGGAGTTGGCAGCAATCCAGAAGGGCGCGAGCAAATCGGAGTAACTCGCAAAATACAATCAAACAAAAAGAGGCGCGCCCTTTTGATGGACGCGCCTCTTTTTGCATCTCGCATTCACAGTTTCCACGCCGGCGGGTATGATCGCACAAATGTTCAACACCCAGATGCGCGCGATGATCGCCGCCGCAGCGACGCTAGTGCTGGCCGGCTGCATTCTTCCTGCGCCACCCGTTAGCCGGCCGGCAGCAACCAGCGCCGGCCTGAATGGCGCGCAGAACGTCCAACTCATCGTGCTGCCCGACGACGGCGAGGCTGTCATCGCCGAACGCATCGCACAGGCGCGCTCACGCGTGCTGATGAAGATCTACCTGCTCACCGACTCGCGCATGATCGATGCGCTGAAGCAGGCAAAGGCCAATGGCGCGATAGTAAACGTCATGATCGAGGAGAATCCCTTTGGCGGCAGCACCGCCGCGCGCACCGCGTTCAGCAGTTTGAAGAAGGCCGGCATCGACGTGAAATATGCATCGCCGGCCTTCCGCTACACACACGAAAAGAGCTACGTCATCGATGACGAGGTGATCGTCATGACCGCCAACGCCACGCGCACCTCTGTCACGCGCAATCGCGAGTTTGGCGTCGTGATTGAGGCGGCCGGCGAGGTGGCTGAGGTGGCAAAGGCATTCGACAATGACTGGAATCGCGCTGTCTTTCGCCCATCTAGCGACGCGCTGGCGTGGAGTCCGATCAACGCGCGCGAGCGCATCACCGCGCTCATCCGCTCGGCGACTGCGACGCTGGATGTGTATGCCGCTGCCACAAAGGACAACGGCATCCTTGAAGAATTGGCGAACGCTGCAAAGCGTGGCATAAAGGTGCGCGTGCTGATCTCGCCACCACGCGGCGAGGAGATACAGAACGAAAGCGCTGACGACCTCGACTACCTGGAAAAGAATGGCGTCGATGTGCGACTGTTGAAATCGCCGTATGTCCATGCCAAGGTGTTCGAAGCCGATGACGCGCTGGCCTTCGTTGGCTCGGTGAATATCACCACCACATCGCTCGATCTGAACCGCGAACTGGGCGTCCTGGTCGGTGATGCAAATGCATTGCGCCGGCTTGAGCGCACCTTTCAAAGCGATTGGGATCGCGCGGCCGAGCGGTGACTCAGCGGGTTGATTCATTCGCCGGCAAGCAACGGCTTCAATTCACGCACAATCTCCTGCAGCGGCCCACCACGCTCATTTACCGCGTCCATCACCATGCGCGTGAGGGCGTCGTTCACTGGCGTCGGCACATCCAGGAGCCGGCCCTGTGCGCTCACCGCGCCATTCAGCCACAGCACTTCACTGTGGCCAGTTTTGTGGATGGCGTCATAGTAAAACGACGGCCACTTGTCACCCCGTGCATTGGCAAAGAAACGCCGCAACACCCAGCGCAGAGGTGCATCAGGCAGCAGATGAATGGCGCGCGCAAACCAGCTCACCGGCGCGCCAGGAAGATTAACAGCGCGAATGCCAGCGGCGTGCATCACTGCCGCGGCTTCGCGCAACTGACGCATCTCAACTTGCGCAGTGAAGTCATCAGCCAGCAGGTCGGCAACGCGCCGGCGAAACAGCGCGCTCGTTGCATTGCCGACAAGGTTGAGCAGCAGTTTCGACCACTTCATCGCAGCCGGAGCTTCATACAGCATGGCGTGAAGCAACGGCGCGGCAGTGAAGGCATCGAAGATATCCCCTGCCTCTGCTCCAGAAAATGCGCTCCAGTGCGCCAACCCCACCCCGCCCTTTGCGCGCTCCAGCTTCACTGTCGTCGCATCCACAAGCGACACGGCGCTGATGAGCGTGCCGGCGATCACGCGCTCATTGCCGACAAAGCGCGCTGCCGCCTCTTCTGCGCCAATCCCATTCTGGAAACAGATGACGCGCGTGTGCGGCGCAAGCACGCCGGCGCTTGTGATCTCGCGCATCGCATCCTCGACTGCATATGCCTTCACGCACAGCGCAATGGCATCAAAGCGCGCGTCCTTCGCCGCAGCTGCCACCGTGCCATACGCTTGCGCCGGCTGCACGTGCCACGCATCGCCGGCCGGCATTTGCACGCGCAGACCATCCCGCAAGGCAGCCAGCACAAAATGCTCGCGCCCGACGAATCCCACATCCACGCCGGAACGCTGCAAATTCGCACCAATCCATTGGCCAATCGCGCCGGCCCCAACAATGAGCAACTTCATGGTTGCACCACCAAATCGACGCCATCACCGGTTGGGTTGCCGGCGGCATCGACGACCATCACCGGCGCAAGCGAGGGATAAGCGTAAGTGCCTATACGAATGCGATCGGGCTGCGCATCTGCCGGCAACGCAATGTCGAACCACTGCAATAGGATATCGCCGGCGCGCCAGTTGCGCGGGTGAATGCCGCCGCCATCCTGCTGCGCAATCCTCTCGTCGCCGCGGAAGACGTGATTGAACCAGTGATAATTTTCGCCAGCGCCCGCCTGACGGAAAACGCGCGCGAGGGTTTCGAGAATGAGAGTTTGCCCCGGCGATGCGCGGTAGCCGAGCAGCCCGATGCCATTCGCCCACTGCGCCGGCGCTGCGCGCAGAGGCGCGAGTTGCAGGCGTGGTGCAACCACATACGTGTAAACCAGGTCGCTGCCTTCACGCAGCTTGATTGCACGCGACACGACTTGTGATGCATCAACATTCTGCATCAGCGCGTCAAGCGCGCGCTGCGTGCCAGGCACAAAGAGGTAGTGCGCGCCATCCTCGCGCAAGATGACCCCGACGTCTGCATCGGCGAAGCGGTGTGGCACATCCGCGAGCAGCACATCAAACACGGTTGCCGGCTCATTCACGCTGGGATCGCCGCCGGCCGCCACCACAATCACGTCGCGCGCGCTGTTGGCTTGAATCGCGCTGCGCGCCAGCGCCACTGCATCCAGTGCGCTGCGAATCGGCGCGCCATAGCCGCCGGCGCTGGTGTCGTGCTGCTGGATGAATTGGGTGAAACGGAGCGTGGTGAAGCTCTGCCAGCCGGCGATGAGCGCAATGACCGCCGCGCCGGCGATGCCCAGCGCCAGTCGCATGCGCCGCGTCTGCATCCATCGAATCGATGCATCCACCGCGAGCGCCATCGCGATGAACGGCGTGGGGTATAGCGGCGTGAAGTAGTGCAGTTGCAGCGGCCGGCTGTGGCGCAATTGCAGCAGCACCGGTAGCAGCAGCCACGTCAGCAACACCAGCAGCGTGCCAAGCGCATAGATGCGCTTAGAGGAAAAGCATTGCGCGATGAGCATGGCCACGCCGAGCAACAACAGCGCTATCTGCAACGTGTCGATGAGGCCGAGAGCTGACGGCACCTGCGCCTGCCAGATGGGAAATGCGTTGCTGGTGAGGTCGCCAATGTGCGCGCCGCCGCTCACCCACAGCGCCATGTTCAACGCATCGCGTGAGAAGGTAGCCGCGCCGCCGGCCGCGCCGAACAGTCCACGCACATTGGCAAAGCCCTGCGTGGCATCAAAGCCCACATACACGCCGGCCAGCAACAGCAAGGGCAGCGCGCCAACGAGTGCCGGCTTCCAGCGCAACGTCGCGCGCCCCATTACCAGCGCAACCAGCGCTGCCGGCGCCAGGTAGATCGCCGAAAGATGCGCGCCGATGCTAAGCGCCAGCCCGACGCCGGCGATTGCCCAGCCCCACGCATTTTTGCGCTGCACCACTTCGAGCAAGCCGAACAGCAGCACGACCTGAAACAGAGGCAGCGGGGCAAGCCAAGTCTTGCGCGCGAACTGCACGGCCCACGGCGCAACGGCAAACAGCAAACATGCGATGAGCGCGACACGCAGGTTGAAGAAGCGCCGGCACAACCACCACAACAGCGCGATCGCCAGCACGTCCAGCAATGCGCGCCACGCGGCAATCGCCATGAAGTCGCGCGTGAACAGATAGGGGATGGCCAGCGCGTAGAGAAATGCCGGCGGGTGATTGGCAACGCTGCCGCTGAACGGCGCGACCGGCAGCAAGTTACCGCGCGCAATGCCGAGCGCCAACTGCGGCGCAGAGGCCTCATCGAAGCGCACATCGATCAGGTCGAGCCGATGCAGGCGCATGAAGGCCGCGAGCAGCATGACCAGTGCAAAAAGCAAAACTTCCGTGCGGCGCGACGCATTCATGCAGGGCAATATTAACGCAGCGGCGCTGCTGCCCAAAGCGTCGATCACTCCAGGCAAATGAACGATTACGGCATGACCGTGATGCGCACCGGCGCGCTCTCGATCACGCGGCCATCGCGCAGGGTGGCGCGCGCGATCAGCGTATGGTCGCCGGCGCGCAAGCCCCAGAACGCGGTGAATGGCGCTTGTATCCAACGCGCCAGCAACTCACCATCCTGCAAGCGCACTTCAACCGCAGCCACCTCACCATCGGCCACCTGCACTTCGATGGGGATGCGCTGCACAGAGGCCGGCAATGTCTTCGCGGTGTGATAGATGGTGCCGGCGTCCGGCCGCACGATTGTCACCGGCGCAGCCGCGATTGTTGTGGTCACCAAAGCGCCATCCAGCAGCGGCCAGCCCTGCGCGCGCGCCCAGTTGCGCAACGGCGCCGGCAACGCCAGCACCACGCGCGTCGCGGCGCCCTGCGGGTTCACCTTCACCCGGCGATACCAATCGTCCTTCTGTGCAGGCTGCGTGCCGGCGATGAACCACTCGCGCTTCACATGCGGGCAATCGGGCGTGGGCAACAGACCGCTGAGTGCGCACACCTCGGTTTGCACCAAGCCTGCCGGCTGCGCAAACCCCATCGCCGGCTGATCGCGCAGGGCCAGTTGCATGAAGTCATGCCAGATGGGACCGGCGCCGGCCACCCCGCTGATGCGCGACATGGGCGCACTATCTGCATTGCCCACCCACACACCGGCGACCAACTGTGGCGTATAGCCGACCGTCCAGTTGTCACGAAAGTCCTGCGTGGTGCCAGTCTTCACCGCCACCGGCCGGTCGATGCGCAATACGCTCACTTCACCGAAGGCCGGCGCGCGCGCCGCACTGTCGCTCAGGATGTCACTAATGAGCCATGCAACTTTGGGATCCAACGCCGGCTGCTGTGTCGTGCCCAACGCAACGCGCCTGAACAGCACATCGCTGTTTGCGCGAACCACCGCCAGAACCGCGATCGGCTCGACGCGGTTGCCGGCGTTGGCAAATGCGCCATAGGCTGCGGCCAATTCCAACAAGCGCACCTCACCGCCGCCAAGCGTGAGCGACAGCCCGTAGTCATCGGGATTTTCCAGCGAACGAATGCCCATCGCATGCGCCTGCGCAATCATGGCCTGCAAGCCGACGCGCTGCAGCACACTCACCGCGGCAACGTTGTTTGAAGTGGCAAGCGCATTGCGCGCACTGATGGGACCGTGATGCCGGCGGTCGTAATTCACCGGCACATATGGCAGGCCCTCTTTTGTCGGGAATGCCGTCCGCACATCATAGATTGGCGTGGCAGCAGTGAAGTCTCTCAAGGTCGCGAAGGCGGTCGCATAAGTGATCGGCTTGATCGCGCTGCCAGGCTGGCGCAGCGAGGTGACTGCATTCACCGCGCCGCTGATCTCGCCATCGAAGTAATTGGGGCTGCCCACCATCGCCACGATCTCACCGTTGCGCGGGTCGATGGCGACAAGCGCAGCATTGTTCGCGTTGTGATCGACGTCATTGCTGCCGCGCGGCGTCGCCAGCTCGCGCAGGTGCGTGCGCAGGATGCCAGTCGCCGCATCATTCAGCGCAAGGTCGAGCGTGGTGGTGACAATCAGTCCACCCTGCGCGATGATCTCGCTGCCGAACTGGCGCTCCAGCCAGTTGCGCACGAAGGAGACGAAGTGTGGCGCGTGAATGCTGTAGGGCGCCGGCGCATAGTTCAGCGGCGCCTGCTTTGCCTCGATAGCCTCGCGCTCGCCGATCATGCCCTGCTTCACCATCAGGTCCAGCACAATTGTCTGGCGTCGCTCCGCCAGTTCAGGATTCGTGAATGGGTCATAGGCTGCCGGCGATTGCGGCAGGCCGGCCAGCAATGCGCACTCGGCCAGACTCAGTTCCTTCGCGCTTTTGTTGAAGTAGGCGCGCGCAGCAGCCTCGACGCCATACGCAAGGTTGCCGTAATACGACTCGTTCAGATACAGCGCCAGCACATCGTCCTTCGCATAGCGCTGCGCGATTTGCCACGCCAGCAACGATTCACGCACCTTGCGCAACAGAGTGCGCTGAGCGCGCTCATCGGCATCCAACAACAAGAGGCGCGCAACCTGCTGCGTGATGGTGCTGCCGCCGGCCAGCGTCTCTCCACCGCGCAGGTTGATCCACAACGCGCGGAAGATGCCGATGAAGTCGACGCCAGCATTGCTGTAGAAGTTTGCGTCCTCAACGGCGATGGTTGCATTGCGCAGGTTGAGCGGGATATGATCGAGCGAGATGGGGGTGTGGTGGCCGCTGGTCTCGCTGCGCGGGTCGATGATCTCATAGAGCAGCCGGCCATTCCGATCAAGGATCTTGCTGCTCGGAGCCTGGACGCGGCTGTTCAATTCGTTAACCGGCGGCAGGGTGAACCACAGTGCAGTGAAGGCAAGCGCCGGCACGATGACAAGCGCGGCCAGCAGCATCGTCAAGATTCTTCTCGCCCAGCCCTGCCCCATACAGTTGATCGTAGCACGCGCGCGCCGGCGCGCATGACGAGACGGCGATTTACAGTCGATGTGAGATGCACAAAGTCGAATCGGGTCATGGGATGGCTGCCTGTCACTCGCAAGAGATAATGCAGCCTTACGCATGAACATCGTCTTCATCGCGCCATTTGCATTTTCGCCGAAGGCAACGGTAAGCGCGCGCATGCTGCCCATCGCCACAGCGCTGCGCCGGCGCGGCCATCGCGTCACCATCCTGATGCCGCCCTACGACAATCCAGCCGACAGCGGCAAAACGTGGGAGCACGCCGGCGTGCAGATGGAGAACATGCACGTGAGCCACGCCTCAGCCATGCGCACCTATGTCGATCTGGCACGGCAGATGGCGCAGCGCGCGCGCAATTTGAAGCCGGATGTGACACATGTCTTCAAACCGGTCGGCGTGGGCGCGCTGGCGTTGCAACTGGGGCTTGGCAGCGCAAAGGTCGTGCTGGACAACGATGATTGGGAGGGCGCCGGCGGCTGGGCCGACGTCAACCCCTACACGCCGGCGCAGCGGCGCTTCTTCATCTGGCAGGAAGCGCGCTGCCTGCGCAATGCGCCGGCGGTGACCTGCGCAAGTGAGGCGCTGATCGAGCGCAGCGCGCAGTTTCGTGGCGGCAGCCACACCGGCGTTCACCTCTTCCCCAACGGACCGGAGGAGGCCATGCGCGGGCAGGTGGCGGCGGCGCAACACAAACGCGCCGCACTGCGCGAGCAGTTTGGCTGGCGCGGGCCGGTAGTGATCTACGCCGGCACCATCCCGCTCAACCACGACCTCGACATGGTGACGCAAGCCATCAAAGACCTGACCGCGCTGAAGTGGGTCATCGTAGCAAGCGGCGACGGCATCGCATCGTTGCAACGGACGATTGACGCCGCCGGCATCGCCCAGCGCGTGGAATGGCGCAGGTTCATGCCGCACAGCCGGCTCGTGGAATATCTGGTGGCTGCGGATGCGGCGGTATATCCGTATCGCGATACGCCCATCAATCGCGCCAAGTGCAGCGGCAAGGTGATGGACTACATGGCGTGCGGGCTGCCAATGGTGGTGAGTGAGGTGGGCATGAACCGCACTTATCTGGAAGATGGCGTGAGCGGGCTGCTGACGCCGGCGGGGGATACCCTTGCGTTTGGCGATGCGCTGCGCCGGCTGCTTGATGACCGCGCATTCGCAGCGTCACTTGGCGCTGCGGCGCAGCGGCGCATCTGGGAAAAGTTTGGGTGGGATGCGCGGGTTGCTACGCTGGAAAAGGTGTATCACAGCAGCCAGTAAATTGGCGCTGGCAACAGGCGCCAGCACAGCGACAAATCACCCATCGCCTAGCTGACAAACTCCACTTCAACCGCGTCTGCCGGCAGCTCCAGCTGCGGGCGCTCATCCTCGGGGAATGGCTCGATGATGATCTCGCCAAACGCGACATCCTGGCGCGCGCGCACGGTGTAGCGTTTCAGCAGCTCCAACAACGCCAGCAACGTGATCACCACTTCCACCCGCGTGGTCACGCCGTCGAGCAATTCAGTGAACGTGACCTTGCCGCGCTGCACCGAGGTTTGAATGCGATCCATGCAGTCGTTCACGGTGAACGGCAGGCGCGACATGACCTCGTCGACCGCCGGCGGCGGCAAAAGCCGCTCCACCACGCGCTGCATCGCGCGCGCCAGCATCTCCAGCGTCACATTGTCCAGCGGCAGCGTCTTTGACTGCGGGCGCGGAATGTGCGGCGGCTGCACATTGAACGCGCGGAAATTGCCCTGCTCGCGCGCCTTCAAAATCTTCGCTGCGCGCTTGAAGAGCTGATAGGCGCGCAATTGGCTGACCAGATCATCAGTCTCTTCCTGCTCATCCTGCGGCACGACGGCTGTCGGCAACAGGGCGCGGCTCTTGATCAAAATGAGCTTGGCTGCGATCGAGAGGAAGTGCGCGATCGTCTGCGGGTCGCGGTTCGGCATGGTCGACAGATAGCCAATGAACTGATCGGCCACCGTCGCCAGCGACACCGCCGTGATCTCCAACTCCTGCTCTTCAATCAGACGCAGCAGCACATCGAGCGGGCCCTCGTAATTGGGCAGGCGCAATTCAAATTCAGCCTGTTGAAGTGCGGCGTGCAAACTCGAATCCATATCTGGCGACGGATTCTCAGGCTCAGGCAACGTGGGTTCAGTGACATCAGCCATAGTTCAAATTCGACATGCGCAATGCTGCATTCTACTGGCCAGGCAGCAACAGCCAATAGTCAAAGCCGTTCATGGTGAATTTCTGCGCCCAGTAATAATTCTCAACGATGGCCTGCTTGACGTCTTCGGGGTAGAACATGGCGCGAAAGACAACTGCGCCAAACTCGCGCCGGCGGATCATCTCAATCAACCGGGTTGTATCGAGCGCGTCGTTCTTCGACAGGTTGAGCAACTGCGTGGGGTTGGTGACGACGTCCTTGCCGGCGTGCAGCGACAGCATCGCCTCTTCACTCAGCACCGGCCCGTTCACCGCGCGCAGCTTCTCCACCAGCGCCCAACCGTTCGCTGCGTCCTCGGGCAACACCCAATGCCCAAGCTGTGTGTAGCCGCTTGAATCGTAATATGGATAGGGGGGATAGGATGATGTTTCGGCACTCACGCCAAGCAGCTTTGCCGCCGGCCCAAACAGCCGGCCACTCGTCGGCAGGTGCAGGTTGAGCGCGGCTTGCAGCAGAAAAGCGACGGAAAATGCGAGCGCGACAAGCGACAGAGCGTTGGCGCTGGACAATGGTTGATTGATGTTCTGCCTGCCGATCAAGCGATTGCCCAGCCGCCCGAACAGACCCACCGTGCAAACGCACGAGGCAGCAATGGCAGCGATGAGATACGCCGGCCCTGCGCCCCATTTGCCAGTCAACATGCCCAATGCTGCGCCGGCGACGAAATACATCGACCAGATCGTGAGCGGCGCAAATGATCTTGCCCGAATTGCCGCTGCCACATCCCACAACACATAGATCACGCTGCACACGATCAACACACCCTGCAACCGGAACCACTGCGCATAGGTCTTCCAGGTGATGGCGATGTCGTATTCGTTGACGTTGGCCGCGACCACGTTCAGCCAGAACTGGCCGGCGGTGCTTGCATTCAGCACCAAAACAATCGCAACAGTGCCGAGCAAACTCGCAGCAAACGCAATCGCAAACCACTTTGGCCTGCGGATGAGCAGATAGCCAAAGCCGGCGACCAGCGCATCCACCGCTTGCAATTTGGTGAAGCCAGCCACCACCAGCAGCGCAACGCCGGCAATGACCCATCCACGCTGGCGCAGCCTGGACGCCGGCTGGCTTCTGGCTCCCAGCGCAATATCGAGGCACAAGATGCCGGCGAAGGCGAACATCACCATCGGCAGATGCGCCCGCGCCAACGGACCGATGTGATACACATAGTTCGCGGCGAAGAAGGCGAGCGCCGCGACCAGCGGAATGAGAATGAAAATCAGCGTTTGGAGAGGCGCAGGTCGCCCAAAAAGCCATTCCCCAAGCTCCAGCCTCCAGGTCCTTCTCGCCGCGATAAAGATCAACGCGCCGATGACGAGCGAGCAGGCAAACGCGACGATGCGCCCAACCCACATCTGCGGACCGAACAGCCAGATCAGCGGCACGAGCATCAGTCGGTAGACCGGTGGATAGTTCGAGGCGTAGAAGGGAAATTGCGCATTGTCGAGGTAGATGCCCTCGCCACGCGCGAGTCGAACGGCGTCATACAATTCGAAGCCCTCGCCCTGGTCGTAGTCAAACGGGAAGGCGACGAGTGAGCGGCCATAGGCGAGATAGACGACCAGATAGCCGATGAAGACGAGCGCCGCCAATGCTAAAGCGCTGCCGGCGGCGATGCCCAGCACATTCACCCGCGCGCGTTGCGTTGCCGGCGCTGTCATCTCCTCAATCACAAGATATCAGCGGCGTTCTGCGCCATCCGGGATGACGAGGTTGATGATGAAGCACGCGATGCTGAAGACGATGGAGCCGAGCAACGCCGGCCAAAAGCCATCCACCACAAAGGCGCGACCAAACAATTGAGTTGAAATCCACGCCGCAATCTGGAACGTGATCGCATTTACCACCAGCGAAAACAAGCCCAGCGTGATGATGATGCAACCGCATGAAAGAAACGACAGCACGGGGCGGATGAACGCATTCGCAAAACCCAGCGCCGCCGCCATCACGATGATGGTAAGCCAGCCTTTGTCGCCTTCGATCGCGATGCCAGGGACGATCAATACCGTGACAACCAGCGCCGCTGCCATGATCAGCCAGCGAATGATGATGCGTGTCCAATTCATGCCGGCCATTGTAAATGCCGTCTGGCCCGCTGCCTCTCATCCGGCAGACATTTTGCTGGCGCTCGGCTTGACGCTGCCGGCATTGCGCTTGACAATGCCATTCACAAGTCCGTGTTGGAGGAATCATGCTAGAGCCAGTGCAAAAAGATCCGATTGAAACCATCGTGGCGGTGTATCAGCACCACGACAGCGCAACCGCATCGTTTGAAAAATTGCTGCAAGCCGAGAAGGAAAAATACTTCGATCTGAAGCATGCAGCGCTGGTGTCGAAGGACATTCAGGACGGCAAACTGAAGTTGAAAGAGTCGCACGATTTTGGCGCAATCAAGGGCGGTGTGGCCGGCGCCGGCGCTGGAGCGCTCGTGGCGCTGCTGCTCGGTCCGCTCGCCATCCCGCTAGCCGCCGGCGCTGCCATTGGCGCGCTTGCCGGCAAGATCAGCGACGGCGGCTTCGACGACAAGTGGCTGAAGGAGTTGGGCGGCGTGCTGGAGAAAGGTGACGCCATCATCGTCGCCTCGATGGATCCCATTCACACCGCGCAAGTGACGGCGCGCTTGGAAGAGGGCGGCGCAACCGTCATCCGCGTGGGGGCCGGCGAGGATTTGCTCAAGCAGATCGCCGACGCATCGAACTTGCAGTAATTCGCGCTCGCAAGGGCGAGGCGCGTTTGCTTCGCCCTCTTGCCTCTACGCCACAGCTTCCAGTGTCAACGCAGCGCGCAATTGCGGTTGGGCGTCGGCGCCCGTCTGCACTTTGTATTGCAGGCCAGCACGCGTGGCATAGCCGCCGACGTTGCCCTGTCGGTCCATCAGCAGCACGCGCACCCAATCCGCGCGCTTCATGTGATGCTCGGCAATGCTCTCGCCAATCACCGGCTGCATATCCTTCAAGATCTCCATGCCGGCATCGTGCAG
>JBDHWI010000086.1:0-17242 GCA_039810125.1 Thermoflexales bacterium
CACGCCTTCAAATGGCTGCTGTTTGAAAAGCTGATTGAGCGAGGCATTGCCGTGTTGACGGTTGATCCGCCCGGACACGGTGATTTCCAGTTTGTGCCTTGCACTACCGGCAACGTGCGCGTCGCTGCGCGCGCTGCAAGCGACTGGCTGCACGCGCAGGCAGACGTGACGAAGACCGCAGCCATCGGCATCAGCTTTGGCGGTGCGCAGGTGGCTGACCTGGCGGCCGACGATGACCGTTTCGCCGCTGTTGCGCTCATCAGCACGCCAGTGAGCTTGCCGGCGGTGACGCGCGGGACGGTGGTGCGTGAGGGCGCCGGCCTGTTTTTGCCGCGCAACCTTGGCCTGCTGCGCCATCAACCCGCGCGCGCGATGTGGGCGGAATGGAAGAGCATGAAAGGGGTTTGGCTCGGCGATGGGTTGCAAGACATGATTGAGCAACTCGACGTGCTGGGTGCGGTTCAGAAGATTCACAGGCCGCTGGCCGTGGTGCATGGCCGGCTGGATGTTGCCGTGCCGCCCAACAATGCGCAGCGCATTCAGGCAGCGGCGCAGTGTGATTGCAGCATGATCTGGTGCAGCCAGGGCACGCATCTCAGCGTAGTGCTGCATGACAAAGAGATGTTGGCGCTGGCAGATTGGGTAAAAACGCGCCTGGTGTAACATCGCTTTGTCATGGATCAATCACTGGAAGGATACTTTCCGACGGTCAAGCTCGATGATTTGCAACTTAATCGCCCGAAGCGCGTAAAGACAGAGCATGGTTACGCCGTCGTGGTGAAGACACAGGACGATGCCGGCGAATACGTGGCTGCGTTCTCAACGATTTGTCCGCACGCCATGGGCGATTTGTCCTACGGCATGGTCTATAAAGGACAAATCGAATGCCCGGTGCACGGCTATCGCTTCGACGTGAAGACTGGCGTGTGCGTGATGCCTGGAGATGAGTCGCCGATGGTCATCTTTCCGGTGCAGGTGCTGGATGGCGTGGTGCACGTGAAGGTGGCCAGGCCGAAATGGATGCAAAACTGACAAACATTCATCCAATAAATGTCAGGCATCCTTGATCGAAATCGGCGATGATTTGAACTGGAGGAACTGACATGTCTGAGCAAAAGCAACAGAGCGCGATCGAAACCGAGCTGAACAAGCTGGGTGAAAACCTTTCGAACCTGATGAAGGCAATCTGGGACAGCGAGGAGCGCAAAAGCGTGGAGCGCGAGATCACTGAAAACCTGAATCAACTGAATCAGAAGATGGATGAGGCCGTGAACAAGATGAAGGCCGATGGCACGGCGGACAACTTCAAGAAGAGCGTGCAGAATGCGTGGGAGACCGCGCACGGTCCGCAGATTCTCTCAGAAATCGGGGCCGGCCTGAGCGAGACGCTGCGCAAGCTGAACGAGGAGTTGAGCAAACGTGCAAAGCCGGCGCAGGAAGTGAAGCCCGATGAGCCGGTGGCCGAGGAAGTGAAGCCGGAGTAATCGACCGGCGCTCACGGACATCGCTCGCAGAGGCGCGGAACGCAAAGGGAATTTCCCTTGCGACTTCGCGCCCCTGCGAGCGTTTTTTGTTATACGTTGAAAAGGAAGTGCATGATGTCGCCATCCTGCACGATATATTCCTTGCCTTCGGCGCGCAGCTTGCCGGCGCTGCGGATGGCCGCCTCGGTCTTCAGGGCTTTCAAGTCGCTCAGCGTATAGACCTCGGCGCGGATGAAGCCGCGCTCGAAATCGGTGTGGATGACACCGGCAGCCTGCGGCGCTTTTGCCCCCACCGGAATCGTCCATGCCCGAATCTCCTTCGGGCCGGCGGTGAAATACGATTGCAACCCAAGCAGGTGATATGCCGCGCGCGACAGCCGCGCCAGCCCTGATTCCGCCAACCCGATGCCGGCGAGAAACTCCTGCTTCTCCTCGATGCTCTCCAGCGCTGCAATCTCTGCCTCGATCGCCCCGGAGATCACCACCAGTTCGCCGCCATTCACGGTCACCCATTCGCGCAGCTTCGTCACGTGCTCGTTGTGCTCGCCCAGTGGGTCGTTCTCATCCACATTTGCCACATACAGCACGGGTTTGCTGGTGATGAAGCCAAGCGACTTTGCCAGGCGCTGCGTGGTTGCGTCCATGTTTTCCAGCGCCTTGCGCGAGGGGCGGCCCTCTTTCAACAGCGCGACCATCGGCTCCAGCACGCCGGCGCGTTGCATCGCCTCGGGATCTTTCTGCGCGGCGGCGCGCTTGTTCTTTTCCAGTTGTCGCTCGGCGCTCTCGAGGTCGGCCAGCACAAGTTCGAGCTCAATGATCTCCACGTCGCGGATCGGATCGACGTTGCCGTCAACATGCACAACGTCGGGATTCTCGAAGCAGCGCACGATGTGCAGGATGGCATCCACGCTGCGGATGTGGCCGAGAAACTGGTTGCCCAGACCCTCACCCTGCGATGCGCCCTTGACCAGGCCGGCGATATCGACCACTTCAATCGTCGCCGGAATGATCTTTTCGGTCTTGATGAACTGTTCGATTTCTTTCAGGCGCGGATCTGGCACCGCGACGACGCCGGTGTTTGGCTCGATGGTGGCGAAGGGGTAATTGGCGGCCAGTGCGCCGGCCGATGTGAGTGCGTTGAAGATGGTGGACTTGCCAACGTTGGGCAGGCCGACGATGCCGGTTGATAGTGCCATGTTTTTGCGGGCGCAAGAATACCATGCGCGCCTTGTCTTTTGCGCAGGCGCAATGCTGCAAGCCCGCCACTCACTTTGCGCTCGCGCGCCTTTGCGGGAGAATATTCAGCACGATCATGGGCAAACTACGACAGGACGCCGGCATCCTCAACGAGAGTGATGTGCTGCGCCAACTGATTGGCGAGATGGAGAAGTTGATGGTGACGATCACGCCGGCCAGCGCGCCGGCATTGCTGCGTCAGAACACCCAGGCGCACGCGCTGCTTGATCGGCTGGCCAATGGCGGCGCCGACATGCGCGCCGAACGCTCGCGGCTCGACACGATTGATGAGCGCATCGTGAATCGTGCGCGCGAGATGTTGAGGGCGGCCGGCGGCGCGGAGGGTTTTGCGACGTTGCGCGAGACGGACGCCGGCGCCTATGCCGACGCGCGTTGGTGGCGGCTGGACGACGAAGTGGCCGCAGCCAATCGCAGCCGGCTGATTAAGATCGGCGCGGGGGTGGGGGCGTTGGCGATCGTGCTGTTGCTGGGTTTTTTGTTGCGCGGCGTGCTGTTCCCGCCCGATCCTGAGGGTGATGCGATTTTTGGCGTGCGCGCCGGCTTGCAGGAAAACGACCTGCCGCGCGCGCTGAGCGCAGTCGAAGCCGGTTTGACCAAGGTGCCGACCAGCACGACGCTGCTGGTGTGGCAGGGCGTGCTGTTGGAGAAAATGAACGACCCGCGCAGCATGGATGCGTTTGCAAAGGCGAAGGAGGTCGCCGGCGAGAAAAACTTCCTGCTCAATCGCGCCCAGATCCTTGTGCAACTTGGTGAGAATGATCGCGTGATTGAGGATGCCACGCGGGCGATCAAGCTTGATCCGAAATCGGCGGAGGCGTATTACATCCGCGCATCCGGCTACGAAGGCACGGGTGAGGTGCAACGTGCGCTGGATGACTTGGAAAAATCGGCAACCCTGGCGCAGGAGGCCGGCAACGACACGCTGTTCGCCACTGCCCGCGTGCGCGCCGGCACGCTGATGCAGCAACTCATGGGCAAGAGCGACGACGCCACCACCGCGCCGTGAAGCGCTGGACGAAGATTGCGGAGCGCAGAGCAGTGACTCTGTTGCACCACGCTGCGCCCCATGTGCCTTATGCCTGGGACAGAAATGTGTTCATCGCATCGAACAGTTCCAGCATGTCTTGCTCAGTCGTGTCGGCCATGTGCGCGATGCGGAAAGTCCTGCCCTTCAAGTTGCCGTAGCCATCACTGATGTGCAGACCGCGCGTCGCGAGAAACTTGTTCATCGCGGCGATGTCGGTCTTGCGCGTGTTTGCCACGCAGGTGACGGTGTTTGATTCGCAGCCTGCTTCGGGGAACAGCGCGAACATCTCGGTCGCCCAGTCGCGCGTCATCTGCGCAAGCTTGGCGTGGCGGGCGAAGCGATTCTCCAGCCCCTCAGCCAGCATGGCATCGAGTTGTTTGTCGAGCGCGAAAAGGAGCGAGATCGCCGGCGTCGAGGGCGTGTTGTTCTTCAGCCCGAACTTCTCCAATTCGATGAAGTCGAAGTAGTAACCGCGATGCTTGATCGTGGCAGCCTTGGCCAGCGCGCGGTCGCTCACCGCTGCAAACGACAGGCCAGGCGGCAGGCCAAAGCACTTTTGTGAGGAGGTCAATAGCACGTCAAGGCCAAGCGTGTCGAATGGGATCTTGACGCCGGCGAGTGAACTCACTGCGTCCACCAGAATCAGCGTGTCGGGCGAAATTTCCTTCACCACCGCCACGATCTCCGCCAATGGATTCGTCACACCACAACTGGTTTCGTTGTGAACGATGGCGATGGCGTCGAAAGGTTGCTTGGTCGTCTCGGCTTTGCGGGCGAGCAGGGCGTCGCGCACCAGGTCTGGCTTGATCGGCTTGCCTTCCTCTACGCGCAGCCATGTAGTCGCTTTACCGTTGCGCTCGAATACGTCGGCCCAGCGCTCGCTGAATGCGCCACAGACTGTGGCCAGCACGCCGCCACCGGCTTGCTCAGGGCTTGTTGAGGGATCGCTCACGCAATTGCGCGCTGCGCCTTCCCACAGACCAGTGCCGCTGGAGGTGCTGACAAACACGCGACTCTGCGTGTAGAACACCTGCTTGAGTTTGGTTTGGATGCCGGCGTAGAGAGTCTCGAAGGGCTTGCCACGATGACCGATCATCCACTGGGTTTGCGCATCCAGAATTTCTTTGCGGACCTCAACCGGCCCGGGAATAAATAGCTTGATGTGATCGCTCATGATGGGGCGGAAGGATAACAGCACTCGCGCCGGCAACCCTGACCTTGCGGGTTCCACAAAACCTGCGAGCCAGCGAGGTGCATATTGACATTTCCTGGGCAACCGTGTAGAAATACGTATGCGTGCATACGTATGCATGCATCTTCGCGATGATCAGGCAAAAGAATGTTCAGCGCGCTGTGACGATGCGAGATGTGGCCAATCTGGCCGGCGTCTCGCAAAGCACTGTCTCGCGCGTGCTGAATCAGACTGCCGACTCCGCCGTCCTCATCAGTGAGGACACCATCCAGCGCGTCAACGATGCCGTCAAGCAACTCGGCTATTACCCCAATCTGACAGCGCGCTCACTGCGCGGCCAGAAGACGCAGTTGCTGGCGATGATGATCGCCGATATCAGCAATCCGTTCTATCACTACATGGTGCGCAACGTGCAGGACGTGGCATCCAAGCACCATTACGACGTGCTGATCTCCAATTCGGACCACAACCGGCAAAACGAGCGGCATTTTCTGGAGGGCATCATCCGCCGGCCAGTCGATGGTGTCATCATCGTTCCCTACCACATCGATGCAGGCGACGTCGATGCCCTCATCCAGCGCACAGGCGTGCCGGTGGTGGCGCTCGGCACCAATTTTGGCCATGCCAGCGTAGACCAGGTGTTTGGTGATGACGAGCGGGCGACCTACGAAGGCGCGCAATGGCTGATCCGTGAGCGCGGGCATCGGCGCATCGCCTATATCGAGGTTCCCGGCACACATCCCAGCCGGCGCCGGCTGCGCGGGTTCAAGCGCGCCATGCGTGAGGCCGGCTTGCATGTGCCGCATGAGTATGTGCGCCCAGGGGACTTCAGCATCGAGGCCGGCGGACGCGCCATGCGCGAGTTGATGCAGCTTCAAACCCCGCCGACGGCGGTGGTGGCGTGCAACGATTTGATGGCCATTGGCAGCATCACCATGGCGCATGAGATGGGTATGACCGTGCCGGCGGATGTGGCGGTGATCGGTTTCGACGATGTGCCAGAGGCTTCGCGCATCCGGCCGGCGTTGACGACGCTGGCGCAATATCCAAGTGCGATGGGCGTGAAACTGGCGGAAATGCTTTTTGAGCGCATTGAAGGGCGCTATGACGGGCCGGCGCGCGCCTTTGAGGTGCCATGCCGGCTGATTGTTCGCCAGTCGGCATAAACGCGGATGCAAAATGATCAGAGGCCAGCGCGCAGTGAAGATGCGGGGCCGGCCTCCGATTTCCCAAACCACTCCAGAATACCAGCACAAGGCAAATCAGGAGAGATTCGAGGAGGTGATTGTATCGAATTGGGCACTTGCAATGAAGCAGAAATAAGCGCGTCCATGCGCACTCATATTGTTTTCAAATCAGTTAGATAACCCGGAGGTTACCCAATGAAAGATCGTTCAAAGAAGCCGATTTCGCGCCGCCAATTCCTGATCAGCGGCAGCCTGCTCGCCACGGCGACATTGGCTGCATGCGCTGCGCCGGCGGCGCCGGCGGCCCCTGCAGCCACAACTGCACCCGCCGAAGCGCCGGCGGCCACTGAGGCGCCGGCGGCTGAGCCCACCGCCACTGAGGCGCCGGCTGAACCCGCGCCTGAGCCAACCGTCGCGGTGAATAATTACGGCAAGGATACCAACGCGACAGTGATCTGGCACGGCCTCGGCGGCGCCGACGGCGCCACCTTTGCCACCATGCTGGAGATGTATGCGAAGGAATTCCCCGACCGTGGTGTGCGCTCTGAGCTGTACAACTGGGACATCTTCTTCCAGAAGTTCCCAACCGCCGTGGCCGCTGGTACTCCGCCGGACATCGCGCTGTATCATGCCGCTGAGGTGCCGCAGATGAGCTCGCAGGGCATCAATACCCCGATGGATGACATGATGGCCGCCAACAACATCCCCAAGGACGACTTCAACAAGAGCGTCATGGAGGTGGTCACCGTTGACGGCAAGGTCATGGCGGTGCCGTTCGACAACCACGGCTGGAACTGCTACATCAACACCAGTCTGTTCGAAGGCACCGGCTTCAGCCCCGACAACCTGCCGAAGAATGGCGACGAGTTCATCAAGTTCGCCTTGAAGGCGACGGTGGACGAGGCCGGCAAGCACCCAGACGAGAGCGGCTTCAATGCCGACAAAGTCAAGGTGTGGGCCACCACCTACACATGGCCGCGTTTCACCATGCCCAGCACCTGGTTCCAGTGGTACGGCCAGGGGCAGGGTGGCCAGTTCGACAAGGCGACCAACAAGGCGCGCTTGAACAGCGAGAAGAGCACCGCTGCAGTGCAGTACTGGCATGACCTGATGTACAAGCACAAGGTGTGCCCGCCGGCGCTGCCGGGTGTCACCCAGGGCGGCGACCTCTACAAGACCAACTCGGTCGCCATCATGTGGGAAGGCACCTGGATGCTGAACTTCTTCAAGGACAACCCGGATGTCGAGAAGGTGACCAAGGCCGTGACGATGAACTCGCTCTCGCCTGATGGCGCCGGCGGTCAGAAGATCGACTCGCACATCCTCACGATCCCAACCGGCGTCAAGCAGGACGGCATCGAGCGCGCCTCGCACCTCATCACCTGGCTGTCCAACAACGGCAAGACGTGGGCCACCTCAGGTCAGATCCCCGCGCGCCTCTCGGTGCAGCAGGACCCGGCCGTGCAGGCTATCTGGTCGGTGAAGGCGGCTGCCGAAGCGTTCGGCAAGCAGGGCTACACCGAGACGCCGCACAAGGCGTTCATCGAGTTGCAGACGGCTTGGGAAACCGCCGTCAGTGCTGCGCTGGCGAACACCACGCCGCTTCCAGACGCGCTGAATGAGGGCAACCAGGCGATTCAGGCGATCCTCGATCGCGGCTAGTCGTCGCCCTCACGCAAATCCTGGCAGGCCCTCAAAGGCCTGCCAGGATGGCTTGGTTGAATTTCTTAACAAACGTTGGAGGGTAATAGATGGCTGCAACGGTTCTACCGCGACAAGGCAAAGGAGGAACATCGAAGGCTGTGCGATTGCGCAGGCAATTGCCGAACTTCCTCTTTATCCTGCCGCACCTGCTTCTATTTGTCGTCTTTCTGGCATGGCCGATCTTTCGTGGCGTGCAGATCAGCCTGTATGACTGGAAGATCATGCTGCCCTTCGAGCAGCAAAAATTCATCGGTTTGAACAACTTCCAGGCGCTGCTCAACGATCGCCTGTGGTGGACCGTGTTGAACGTGACGGTGCGCTTCACGCTGATGACGCTGGTGTTGAACACGATCTTCCCGCTGTTGGTGGCAGTAGCATTGAAGCAGGCGTTTCGGGGACGTGATTTTTTTCGCACGGTGTTCTTTGCAGCCAGCATTCTTTCGGTGTCGGCGGTGGCGATCATCGCCGGCCGCGTGTGGGACCCGTATCGCGGTATTCTGAACTATTTCATTGTCGACGTGTTCAATGGCCCGCGCATTTTGTGGCTCGGCACTGCGGCGACTGCCTTGCCGGCGTTGTCGATTACGACAGTGTGGTGGACATTCGGCTTTCCCATGCTGGCCTTCCTGACGGCGTTGCAAAACATCCCCGAGCAGATCTATGAGGCTGCCAAGATCGACGGCGCCGGCCCCTGGGAAACCTTCACCCGCATCACCATCCCGCTGCTCACGCCCACCTTGCTATTTGTCATCTCCACGCAGTTCATCGGCCAGATGCAGATGTTTGGCCAGGCCTACACACTCACCGGTGGCGGGCCGGGCAACGAGACGCGCACCGTCATGATCTATCTGTTCGACACCGCCTGGAAATTCTTCCGCATCGGCTACGCCTCAGCCATGGCTGTGTTGATTGCAATCGTCATGATCGTGGTCACCCGCATCTGGTTTGCGATCTTCAGCAATCGCTTCGAGTATTGACGCAGGAGCAAACAATGACATCGACAACTCTATCCCAAGCCGCACCTGTGCCACAGCACAAGGGCCGATTTCCCTGGAAGACTGTGTTGTTGTGGGTGGTGCTGTTGCCTGTCGCAGTGGTGCTGGTTGCGCCAGTGTGGTACATGGTGGCGAAGGCGTTCACGCCGGAAATCAACCAATACAAGTTTCCCATCGTATGGATGCCGGATCCCTTCAGCCTGGTGAACTTCGAGCATATCTTCTCAGATCGCACCCTGCCGATTGCGCGCTGGATGCTCAACAGCGCCATCGTGACTGTCGTTGGCACTGGGCTGGTGCTGTTCGTCTCCGCGCTCAGCGCATACGGTTTTGCGCGGCTGGAATTCCCTGGCCGCGACGTGATCTTCTTCGTTCTGCTCATCAGCATGATGGTGCCGGGTGTGGCGACGTTTATCCCCACGTTTCTGTTGCTGCGAGATTTCAAGCTGCTCGACAGCTATGTGGCGTTGTGGCTGCCGGCGATGGCCGGCGTCGGCTCCATCTTCTTCCTGCGCCAGCAATTCTTCGCCATCCCGCATGAACTGGAAGACGCGGCCACTGTCGATGGCGCCGGGCGCTTTCGCGTGTTTTGGCAGATCGCGCTGCCGCTGGTGAAGTCGGCGCTGGTGGCGCAGGGCATCTTCATCGCGCTGTTCTTCTGGAACGATCTGTTCTGGCCGCTGGTGGTGATGAGCACGCGCGAGGCGCTGACACTGCCGGTCGGCTTGATCGTGCTGACCTCTGGCAGCTACATCCAGCGCGGCCTGGCGTTCGCCGGCGGCTTCATCGCCACCGTGCCGGCGCTGGCCGTCTACGCCATCTTCCAGCGCCAGATCATCCAGGGCATGGCTACCGCCGGCCTGGCTGGGCGATAACTGCAGTCACTCATTGTTCGCGATTCTCAAATCTCAATCATGCCTACCTCTGCAAAAATCTCCATCGACACAAATCGTGTCGTCTCAGAAATCTCTCCCTTGCTGTTCGGCGGTTTTGTCGAGCACATGGGTCGCTGCGTCTACGAGGGCATCTACGACCCGCAGTCGCCGCTGGCCGACGAAGCCGGCCTGCGCAAGGACGTCCTCGCCGCGATCAAGGATCAGGCCTATACGGTGATCCGCTATCCGGGCGGCAACTTCCTGAGCGGCTACAACTGGCTGGATGGCGTCGGGCCGAAGGCGCAACGCCCGCGCCGGCGCGAGCTGGCCTGGCAATCCATCGAGACCAACCAGTTCGGCACCAACGAATTCATGGACTTCTGCAAGAAGGCCAATGTCGCGCCGATGATGGCTGCCAACATGGGCACCGGCACCATCGAGCAGGCTGCTGCGCTGGTTGAATATTGCAATGCGCCGGCCGGCACCTACTGGGCCGACTTGCGCAAGCAGCACGGCTATGCTGAGCCACACAACGTCAAATACTGGTGTGTCGGCAATGAAATGGACGGCCCGTGGCAGATCGGCCACCTCGACATGCACGAGTACGGCGTGAAGGCGCGCGAGGCTGCCAAAATGATGAAGTGGCAGGATTCGTCGATCAAGACGGTGCTGTGCGGCTCATCCAACGACCGCATGCCCACTTTCCCCGAATGGGACCGCGTGGCACTGGAACTGACGTGGGAGCAGATGGATTTCCTGTCCATCCACATGTATGTCAGCAATCACCACGAGCAGGACACACCCAGCTATCTCGGTCTGGCAAAGCGCTTTGAGGACTTTGTAGATACGATGGCCGCCACGCTGCGCTATGTGAAAGCCAAGACGCGCAGCAAGCACGACATCTATCTGTCGTGGGATGAGTGGCAGGTCTGGCATCCAGGTCAGCACGCCGGCAAGTGGGAGGAAGCGCCGCATCTGGCCGAGGTGGGCTACAACCTGGAAGATGCGCTGGTGGTAGCGCAGTGGCTCAATGTGTTTCTGCGCAAGAGCGACGTGCTGAAGGCGGCATGCGTGGCGCAGGTGGTCAACATCATCTCGTGGCTGCACACCACCCGTGATTCTCTGCTCAAGCACACGTCATATTGGCCGTTCAAGTGGGTGAGCAACAACGCGCGCGGCAATGCGTTGGACGTGCTGGTGCGGTCACCGCAATACGAAAACAAACAATTCGGCAGCACGCCGCTGCTGGATGTGTCGGCCAGCCACGATCCAGCGACGGGCGCGGCGGCGATGTTCATCGTGAATCGCAGCCAGAGCGAGACTGTGACGACGGATGTGCTGTGGGAAGGCGCTGTGCCAAAGGATGTGAAGTCGGCCTGGCAACTGGCCGGCGATGATCCACAGGCCGGCAACACGCACGAAAATCCGAACAACGTTGTGCCGAAACAACTCAAGAATGTGAAGATCGAGGATGGCAAGATGCGCCTGCGCCTGCCGCCGCTCTCCTTCACCACAATCACGTTGGCATGAGCATTTCAACCATGAAACGAGAACAACTCTCGCTGGATGGCGAGTGGCAGTTCTGGACGGATCAAGACGACAAACTGGCGCATGACGCGCTCGGTCAGCCGACGCATCGCGTGCAGGTGCCGGCGCCACTGCAATCGCAGGCTGAAGATCTGCGCTACTTCAACGGCATTGCATGGTATCAGCGCGCGTTCGATCTGCCGGCGCACTGGCTCGGTGAGAGTCGCGCGATCAACCTGCATTTTGGCGCGGTCGATTACTTTGCCGATGTGTGGGTGAATGGGCACAAGATCGGCGCGCACGAGGGCGGCTACACACCATTCGACTTCGACATCGCCGGCGTCGCGAAGGCCGGCAGGAATGAGATCGTCGTGCGCGTTGCCGATGAACAGAACACCTTTCCTGAGATCCCGCACGGCAAGCAATCATGGTATGGCCCGCTCAGCGGGCTGTGGCAATCGGTTGTGCTTGAGTTGCGGCCGGCGCAACACATCCGCGCATTGCGCATCACGCCTCATGGTGAAACGGTGGACGTCGTTGCGTCACTCAGCCAGCCGCAGGCTGTCGGCGATGCCATTTTGTTTGAGGTGATCGATCCCGCCGGCGGCGTCGTTGCCAGCACCGAGGCGCATTCAACACAAGCCAGCCTGCGCGTGGCCGCACCAAAGCTGTGGGATATCGACACGCCGCACCTCTACACGCTGCGCGCCACGTTGCACGGCGACACCCTGCAAGACACCTTCGGCTTCCGCACCATCGAGACGAAAGATGGTCAACTTATGCTGAATGGCCGGCCGATCTATCTGCGCAGCGCGCTCGACCAGGATTACTACCCTGATCTGATCTGCACGCCGCCCTCGCTGGAGTACATCGAGAAGCAGTTCCTGCAGGCCAAGCACATGGGCCTGAACAATCTGCGCATCCACATCAAGGTCGGCGACCCGCGCTACTACGAAGCCGCCGACAAAGTTGGCTTGCTGATTTGGACGGAGATGCCGAACTGGCAATTGTTGACGGATGAGACACGCCGGCGCGCGCGAGAGACCTTCGATGCGATGATCGCGCGTGACTGGAACCGCCCGTCAATCATCATCCGCACTATCATCAATGAGGCGTGGGGCGTGGATGTCTACAACCCCGATCATCGCCAGTGGATCTCCGACACTTACGACTATCTCAAGTCAGTTGACCCATCGCGCCTGGTGGTGGGCAACTCGGCCTGTCATGGCAACTTCCACGTCGTCAGCGACCTTGAGGATTTTCATGTTTATTACTCCATCCCCGACCATCAGTCGCACTGGCGCGCGTGGGTGAACAGCTTTGCGAAGCGGCCGGCGTGGAGCTACGCGCATGTCACGCAGAGCAGCGAAGACATTCGCAAGTTCATGATGAATCCGTGGGACGACAAGCGCGCGTTGACGCCGGCGCCTGAGGTTCGCCGCAAAGGCGATGAGCCGTTGCTCGTGTCGGAATTTGGCAATTGGGGTCTGCCGGAAGTGAGCAAATTGCGCGCGCACTACAACGGCGACCCGTGGTGGTTTGAGACCGGCTACAACCACGGCTCCGGCGAGGTCTATCCGCACGGCATCGACAATCGCTTTGAGGAGTATCACCTCCGCCGCGCTTTTCCATCGCTGGATGCCCTGAGCCGCGCCTCGCAGAATGTGCAGTTGAACGCGATGAAGTTCGAGATCGAACAGATGCGCCTGCACGACAGCATCAAGGGCTATGTGATCACCGAGTTTACGGATGTGCATTGGGAGTGCAACGGCCTGCTCGACATGGCGCGCAACCCCAAGTCGTATTACGACGTGTTTCGGCACATCAACGCCGATGACCTGATTGTGCCAGACGCCGGCCGCGTGGCATTCTGGTCGGGTGAAAAAATCGAAATCAATCTTGCTGCGTCGCACTACTCGCAGCGGGATTTGCAAGGTGGCAAGGTGGAATGGCAGCTCGAAGGCAGCAAGCTGCGTGGCGAGATTGACCTGCCGGCGCCGGCGCACTATGGTGTCACGCCGCTCGACGCCATCGCCTTCAAGGCGCCGAAGGTGGAGCGCAGCGCGCACGCCAGGCTCTCGCTGCGCTGGCTGGATGGCAAGGGCGACGTGGCCTCACAGAACTGGGTCGACCTGTATCTCTTTCCGAAAGCCGCCGGCAAGGCTGTGACGCAACGGCCGATCTATGCCCCGAATCTGGCGAGGCCATTGCGCAAGCTCGGCTACAACGTGGTAGACACGATGGAAGAGGCAGAGCTTGTCGTGACATTGAAGATGACCGACGCGTTGCGCGAATACCTGTTGCAGGGTGGCAAGGTGGTGTGGTTGGCCGAAAGCGACGATGCGCAGCAGGCGTGGTTGAATGGCGTGCGACTGATTGCGCGCAACGGCACACCCTGGCAGGGCGATTGGGCGACCAACTTCAACTGGCTGCATCAAGACAGGTTGTTCAAGGACATCCCGACAGATCATCAGGTGAATTTCGCCTTTGCCGACCTGACGCCGGAGCATGTGCTGGGCGGCGTGCATCCGTATGACTTTGAGACGGATGTGCATGCCGGCCTGTTCGTGGGCTGGATTCACAAGCCGATGGCGCTGGTGGCCGAGCGGCGCATCGGGCGCGGCAAATACATTGCCAGCACCTTCCGCCTGCGCAAGCAACTCGCGACGCATCCTGTCGCTGCCGTCATGCTGCGCGATCTGATCGGCGCGCTGGATGCGGAAGCATAGAACACAGAACACAGAACACAGAACACAGAACACAGAACACAGAACACAGAACAACGGATGATGAAAGATGCTTGATCGCTCCAATGTTCTGCGTTCTGTGTTTAATCGTCCCAACGCCTCACTCCACCGTCACACTCTTGGCCAGGTTGCGCGGCTGATCGACATCACAGCCTAGCCGCACGGCCATCTCGTAGGCCAGGCGCTGCATGGGGATGGCAGTGAGTGCCGGCATCAGCATCTCTGGCGCAGCCGGCACGCTGATGACGTGGTCCGCCTTCTGCTTGATGAATTCGTCTCCCTCGGTCGCCACTGCGATCACGATGCCGCCGCGTGCCTTCACCTGCTCCACCTGCGAGATCATCTTGTCGTAGACGCTATCCTTCACCGCGATGCAGACGACAGGCATGGTTTCGTCGATCAGCGCGATGGGGCCGTGCTTCATCTCGCCGGCGGGGTAGCCCTCGGCATGAATGTATGAAATCTCCTTCAACTTCAACGCACCCTCCAGCGCGATCGGATAATTTACACCGCGCCCCAAAAACAGGAAGTGCTTGCGGTCGTGAAAGCGATTTGCCAACTCCTCGTAAATCGGATCGTGGCCGAGCAACTGGCTGATGAGACCGGGCAGCATCGCAAGTTGCCGGGCTGCATCCAGCGCCTTCGCCCTTCGCGCTGTATCTTTGGCGCTTTGCGCCAGCGCGCACGCCAGCAGATATTGATCGACGATGCTGGCGATGAAGGTTTTGGTGCTGGCGACGCCAATCTCGGGGCCGGCGCGCATCCCAATGAAGCCGTCTGAAACGCGCTCGGCCTGTGAGCCAATTGCGTTCACGATGCTCCACACGCGCGCGCCTTGTTCATGTGCAGCTGCCATTGCAGCCAGCGTGTCGGCGGTTTCGCCGGATTGGGTGATGCCCAGCACAGCCATCGTGTCGTTCACCAACGGGTCGCGATAGCGGAACTCGCTGCCATAGTCAACTTCGACTGGAATGCGCGCGATGCGCTCGATCAGGAATTTGCCCACCAGCGCCGAGTGCGCCGACGTGCCGCAGGCGACGCTGATGATTTTGGTTGGCAGTGCTGAAGGCATGGTTGAGCGAGGTGGACGGGACGAGTCGGTTTCCTCATCGCTCAATGGCAGACTTTCCAGTTCGACCGCGCCGGTTTCAAAATTCACGCGTCCGCGCAGGGTATCGGTAATGGCGCGTGCCTGCTCGAAGATCTCCTTCTGCATGAAGTGGCGGTATTCACCTTTTTCAGCAGAGACAGGGTCCCACGAGATGGTGTGACGCTGCTTGGTGAGGATTTTGCCGGCGAGATTGCGCACTTCAAACTGGCCCACTTGCACGATTGCCACTTCACCATCTTCCAGAAACACGATGTTGCGCGTGTGTTCGAGGATGCCCGGGATGTCCGATGCGATGAACATCTCGTCGGGGTTGAGGCCGATGGACACCCCGCCGGCGTTGCCCAAGCGCGCCGCAATCAGCTTGCCTGGCTCGTTCACGCTCATCATCACGATGGCGTTGGAGCCGCGCAACTGTCTGAGTGTGGCAAAGGCGGCCTGCTCGAACGACTGGCCGGCCTGCATGTATCGATCGAGCAGGTGCGGCACCACCTCGGTGTCGGTTTCACTCTTGAACGTGACGCCATCGGCTTGCAATTCGTGTTTCAGCGCGATGAAGTTCTCGATGATGCCGTTCTGGATTACGGCCACTGTGCCGCCGGCGTTCATGTGTGGGTGCGCGTTCTGCTCGGTCACGCCGCCGTGCGTAGCCCAGCGCGTGTGGCCGATGCCGGTCTGAATAGAGGCTGGCGATTGGAGATTGGCGAGATGCAATTCCAGGTTCCCCAATTTGCCGACGACGCGCTCGACGCGGATGCTGTCGTGGTCGAGCAAGGCGATGCCGGCGGAGTCGTAGCCGCGATATTCCAGGCGCTTCAATCCGCCGTAAATCAATGGCGCCGCAGGGCGCGGGCCGGTGTAGCCGATGATTCCGCACATATGTTGTTAGTCGCCTCTCCCCAAAAAGGACGCATCTGTATGCAAGATCGGGGCAGGGGAGTTTGCGTGGTCAATAACGTTGTTGGATGAAACAAAACAGGGGCGACATCGTCGCCCCTGCTTGTCACAGAGAAGGCTTACGCGCGGGCATTCTACTTGCCCATCACCGCTTTGAGGCCGGCGCAGGCCGGACAACTGCCGTTGGGCCGGAAGATCGAGAAGCCGGCTTGCGGGTCTTCATCCCACTGGCGGAAGTTCATGTTCCAGATGATCATCATGCGCACCTTGCCGCTGTCACGCGAGAGTTGCGCCGCGCGCGACAGCCATTGCGCCTGATTGTCCAGCGTGATGCTGCTGCCCCACGAAAAACCACCTGGCAGCGGGCCAATGCCTTCACCGGTCACGTAGCCCAGTTCGGTGAAGCAGACCGGAGTCTTGCCGCCAAAGGCGTTGTAGACTGTGTCGAGCGTGCCCCAGAAATACCATTGGTGGTGGTTGCTGCTGCCCACAGGCGCGCCGCTGGTTTGGTCAGGACCGACCATCGTGCCGTTGTGGTGCGCGCCCATGCAGTCCATCCATGCAGCCGCACCGGTAGCAGCCAGCCGTTGCACGAAGGGAGCATCGTCACAGCCGGCATTGCTGCATCCGCCGCCGTAATAGCCCGTGGGCGCCGGCGCGCCACCCACGACCAGCGTGTTTGGATTCACCGCCTTGATCGCGCCATAGGCCTTGCGCAGCATGTCGGCATAGTTTTCAGGATTCACCTGGCCGTTGCCACTGCCGCCATATTCGCGGTCGAGATTCGGTTCGTTCCATACCTCAATCGCGTCTGCGCCTTGTGAGGCGAGCGCTGCAACCTCTGCGGCAAATTGATCGTGATAGCCGGCGTCTGCTGCGCGACCGCGGTCACCAATGGCGCCAACGAGCAGCTTGAGGCCGGCGCCATGCACGGCATTCACGATGCCGGAGATGTCCGGCGCGCCGCCGGGCATAACCACCTGATACTTCACCCACGTCATGCCGTTGGCCGCCATTGCGCCCAGCACATCCAGGTCTTTGACGTGGCCGCCAAGTTCAAATGTCCAAGCGCCATTCTTTGGGGCCGCCTTCACCGCAGCTGCTGGCGCAACTGCCTGCACTGCCGCTGCCGGCGCGCCACCAAACGTGGTGTATTGCGCCATCACGTAGGCGTTCTGGCCGTTGTAGTTGATCTGCAGCCATGCGCCGTCGCTTGTCTTCGCAGTGGGTGCAATGGCCTGG
>JBDHWI010000087.1:0-17203 GCA_039810125.1 Thermoflexales bacterium
GTTGCTTGCGGCGGCAGCGCGCCGGCGTTGCCCACCGCCGGCACACCCATCCCAGTCACGTACTACCCGACGCCGACTCGCAACGCGCCGGCAGTCGCCGCATTGCACACTGCGCCGGCCACAGCGACCACGGCGCCGACGGCGATGCCGTCTCCCACACCCGAGCCGCCGGCTACGCAGGCGCCTTTGCCCACCGCGACCGACGCGCCGGCACAGCTGCCAACAGAAACGCCCATCGTGCTGGTGACGTTGCCGCCGGCGCCGACCACAGCACCCCTGCCCACCGCCATTCCGGCGCCGTCGCCAACTGCCATTCCGGTTCAGTCCGTCGCAATGGCGATGGCCGCCGCCAGTAGCACAGGTTGCACCCCGAGTGGCGAGCAATATGAACTGGCGCCTTACGATGGGCCGGCCTACAAGAACAATGCAATCAGCGACGAAAATGCGGATTTGAGGCTGTCGGTGATGGGACTTGCGCCGTCGGGTGCGCCGCTCACACTGGTCGATTACAACGGCGCAAGTGACGAAAACGCGCCCAAGCTCAGCGGCATCTTCGAGCCGAACCGCATTCCCGCGATCACCGCCGTATATCAGCATTTCGACTGGATCTGGAACGAGGCCGGCGGCCCGCCCTACGGCGCGCGGGGCGGCGCAAATGCGCAGTGGGCAGCATCGGCGATCGATATGGCCGTCGCGCCAGGCGAGCGGCTGTTCATCCCGCGCCGCGCGCCGGCGATCTGGAGCAATGCGATTGTGGCGCTGGTGCTGTATGCCGGCGAGCGCGAGCTGACCATCGCTTACACACGGCAGGACTCGGTGAGCGATGGCTATGTCGTTCACCTGATGAATTTCTGTGTCGACCCGGCACTGGTGGCGCAATACCGCGCGCAGATGCAGCAGGGCCGGCGCGCCACCGGCCTGCTGCCTGGCCTGCGCAACGGGCAAACCATCGGCTACGCGGATGGCAACAGCGTGACTGTCGCCATCCGCGACCGCGCCGCCTTCCTCGATCCGCGCTCACGCAAGGATTGGTGGCAGTAACTGTTGGAGCAGAGGCCGCAGAACCATACACGCTCTTCGTTGTGCGCTCTGCCGTTCTTCATTCTGCGTTCTGCGTTAGGAAGTTGTCAGATTGGCTGTATGTCCGATGTAGGGCAACAAGCTTGCAATCGCTGTTACAACATGCGCATGAAAAAGCGACTGTTGCCGGCGATGGCGGCTCCTATCGCAGTCGTGCTGCTCATGCAGCCGGCGCTTGCGCAGACCACTGCCCCGCAATCTCCCGACGCGCTCTCACCGCGCGCATTTGTGCCCATTGTCGTCAACGGGCCGGGCAGACAAGCCGGCTCTTGCAACATCAACTCCAGCGCCGCATTTGAGTTGATCGGCGTGCAGGGCAGCCATTACAAAGACAACCGATTGACCGACGAGAACGCTGATTTTCGCCTGTCCATCATTGGCTACTCCAGCACGCCGGCATCATCAGGCGCACCGCTTGCGCTGGTGGATTACAACGGGCGCACCGACAGCGACCCGCCCAGGTTTCACACCATCTTCTCGCCCAGCCGCGTGCCGCAATTCGTGAAGAACTACCAGCGCCACGACTGGAGCTGGAACGAAAGCGCGCCGCCACCATACGGTTCACGCGGCGGTGCGAACAACGACTGGCCCGTGTCGGTGCTCGACATGGCCGTGACAAAAGGCGAGGCCATCTCCATCCCTGACCGCAACGCGACCAACAGCACTGCCGGCACCAATGCGATGGTGCTCTATGCAGACGAGCGACAGCTCACGCTGGCCTATGGCGACCAGGACCGCGTGGACGCCGGCTACGTGGTGTATCTCGCAAACTTCTGTGTCGATCCGAACCTGGTGGCGCTGTATCGCGCGCAACTGGTGAATGGCAAGCGCGCCACAGGCAAGTTGCCGGCGCTGCGCAACGCCCAAAAGATTGGCGAGGCCGACGGTGGATTCATCACCATTGCCGTGCGCGATCCGGGGCCATTCCTCGACCCGCGCTCGCGCAAGGACTGGTGGGCCGACCCATAGCGCTCAGCCAGCACATCCGAACATCTGCATGGCGGGGCTGCGGACAGTCGCCATTCGCCATCATTTACCGTCTTTCACCAGCGTCGCCTTCATCCAATACACCGCATAGGGGCCCCAGCGCGAGATGCTGAAGTAGATGGTCTGTCCGCCATTCTCGACGTATCTCGGATTCATATACGGGCCATAGAGGCCTGGGTATGCGGCCTGGCTCATCACTGTGATCGGCTCTCCCCACGGGCCCCACGGTTGCTTGCCCTCGCGCATCACGACGTTGGCTCCCGCGCCGAGATAGGTCATGAGCCAGCGGTCGAGGTAGTCGTTCCATACGACCGACAGTTCGCCGACCGTGTCGTCGATCACCAGAACGGCTTCACTCTCGTCGGCAGACCAGATCGGCGCGCCAGCGCTGTCGACGCCGGCGAAATAGCGATAGCTGCTCAATTGCTCAATCTCTGTCTCTGGAACCTTCATCAGCTTGACCCCGCCAAACCTTCCGGCAGGGATGCCCCAGAAGTAGAGGTCTGCGCTGCCATCGCTGTTCTCGATCCTGAAGGGGCTGACCTGAACGAAGTTGCTCTTGCCATCCCAGCGCAATCCTTCCAAGACTTCCCAAGTCTCACCGCCGTCGGTCGAGCGTGACACGCCGCTGTAGTTGGCCTCCCATACGCCCGGCGCTCCCCATCGGTTGACCGACATGAAGTAGAGATACATGGTTGAGCCGACGGCGACCCCGTGCGTGGGGATGATGGTGATCTCGTCGCCGTCTTGCTTGCGCGAGAGAATCAATTCACGCGCGCGTCCGAAGGGGTCGGTGATAAAGCGGTCGAAGGTGATGCCGTCGGATGGGTTGCTGTCAGTCGAGACGGCCATCACATTGGAGCGCCATTGCTCACCACCGCCGCCCGTCATGCCGGCCGGGCGGCGGCCAAAGGTATCGCCAAAGACAAAGTAAGTCTTGTCGCCAATGTTGAACATCGAGCCGAGATCGGTGCCGGCGACACCGTAGCGATCTGTCTTGTTGATTGAATCGGCGCCCGTGAGCTTCGCCACTTCCGTCACGTCCGTGACGCCTTTGAGCACGAACGGCGCATCTCGCTCGACCTGATAGGGTCTGGGAGAAGAGGCGCCACGCGCGCACGCGACCAGGGACAGCGCGACGAACAGGGCGAAAATCGAGGCGCAATCTTTCACGACATCGTCTCGACGCCGCACAGGTGCACAGCGATCCCCATTGCATGCAGCATGGCTGCCTTCGCCGCAAGCGCTTTGTCCGCCTGCTCCGCGCTGGGCGCATAGGCCACATTGAGGTGATTGGCCTTGTGCCGCGCCATCATCTGGTCGCGCGAGACGCCGTGCAGCACCGCGTGCATGATCGGCCACTGCGGCGTGGTGGCCTGCCAGCGACGTTCGGTCTCCCCACGCGGCAACGTCACGACGGTGGCGCGGCCCATGTCGCAGTGCAACGCGCCATCCATCACGTATACGCGGCTCCACACGATCTCGCCGGGCTTGCTGATGCCCTTCAGCGTGCCACCGCCGAGCCGGAAATACATTGGCGGCTGGCGCTCGCTCACCGCGCCGGCGTAGCCATCGATGAAGTGCGATGCCGGCGCTGCACCCGAGATCTCGAACACCCAGACGAAATCATCCACACCGTCGCCCTTGTAGTGCTGACCCCAGCGCACATCATGCAGCGTGGTGGCGGGGTCAAAACCCATCGCCGTCCACACCCGGTTGGTCGCCACGGCGTCAATCGCCGCACCCTCATCGACCTCGTTGAAGTGTGGCAGCGCCTGGCCGGCGAAAAGCTCCACCCCAGCGTTGTCTTTCACCGGCGGCCGCTCGACGTTGTTGAGCAAGCCCTCGGCAAGATCAGACGCCGGCGCCATGTCCTTCAGCCCTTGCTGATACTGGATGCCGATCGCCGCGCAACTGAATTCCTTCGCGATGCGCACTGCCGCAATGTACATCTTCAACTGCTCGCGAATCTGATCATTGGTCAATTCCGTTGCCGGATCGCTGCCAGTGACGAAGCGCATCCCGCGCGCATCGAGCCATGCCCGCGCTGCATTCGCTTCATCGTCGCTCACCCCGCGCATCGCTGCCACCAGCGCCGACTGGCTGAGGCGCTCCTTGTAGATGCCGCACGGGTTGAGCAGCTCGTCGTCAATGACGGCGTTGTACATGCCCATGCAACCCTCATCGAAGATACCGATGATGGCTTTGTCGCGCTTGATTTGATGCGCCAGCGCCTCGCCCAGCGCGCGCTCGGCGTGCGGCAATTTGCCGGCATCCAGCTTGCGCACCTGGCTGGCATCGTGCTTGATCCTGCCCTTGCGCAGCCACTGCCGCAACCCCTTGCGGAAGAAGTTATCCTTGAAATCCTCGCTCCACAGCGTCGAATACTTCACGCCCATCTTGGTGAGCGAACCATTCAGGTTCAACATGCCGACCAGCCCCGGCCACTGCCCACTCCAGTTCGCGACGGTGAGGATGGGGCCGCGATGGTCGCGCAGGCCGGCCAGCACGTGATGGCTGTATTGCCACACCGCCTCGGCCACAATCAGCGGCGCGTCGGGGTGGATGCGCTTGAACACATCCATGCCCATGCGCTGGTTCCAGATAAAGCCGTGCTGCAGTTCGGGATCGTAGGGATGGCCGCGCCGCACGGTGTAGCCCTCTTCGGCCAGCGCGGCGATCAGTTGCTGTTCCATGGCGTGCTGCGCCGGCCAGCACATCTTGTTGGCGGAATCGCGCAGGTCACCGCTGGCGACCAGCACCACTTCATTCGGGCCGGCAGGCGCCGGCGTTTCGAGTTTGGGAAGTTGATAGGTATCCATGTTTGGCAAGACGCTGTGAACGCACCCGGACAGGTGCGCAACAGAACCAGTTTCACACTGCCGATGTTTTCATTGTAGGCCGGTAAATCAAATTGGCATCCGCCGCAGAGACGTCCAGCAGGCGCCCTCTCACCGCGTCGAAATCACCACATCGCCCTTCACGCCTTTCACCTGTTGCTGGAGTGATATCTCGCCGCGCTCGGCCAGCCTCTTCAAGGTTGCATCAACCTCGGCAACCTTCCAGCCAAAAACGCGCGCGATCGTTTTTGTGTCAGCCATGACGACATTGCGCAGGTGGCACGACAGGATGCTGGCGCGCGCTTCGCCGCGTGAGATGCCTTGCGCGGCCTTCGTTTGCTCTGGCAACCAGCGCGAGACGATGTCGTAAATGAAGGCATAGCGCCATGCGCCGGCCTCGGCCACGCCGGTCGGCAGCACCTTCAGGCCGGCCTGCAACTCATTCAGCGCCTTGTCAAATTTCGCCTTCAACTCATCGCCATACAGGTTCGATTTGCGCTTGAGATCGATCGCGTGCAGCGGCCCATGCCGCAGAAGCGCCTCGTAGATGTTTTTTGCGTCGTTGCTCAGCGTGCCGGCTTCATACTCCAAAAGGTAATCGTCGTCATCGCCAAAGTTCTCGCTCAGCGCGTAGAAACTGGGGAGCAGGTCGAGTGAGACGAGCGTGGCCTTGCCCTTGAGCAACTTGCCGTAATACCACCAGCGTTGATTGAGCGAACGATCTTTCGTGCCCCAGGTCAACGAGATGGCCGGGTCGTCGTGCTTGGCGGTCATGCTCTTGGCAAAGCCGGCGACCGCCTGATACAGATTCGGCAGTTCGATGCCCTGCGCAGGGAAGAGCAGGCACACGCCGGCTTCGTCGACAAAGCGGCGAATGTCTGTCTCGTTCGTCAGGCGCAGATCGCGCCGGCGGCGATAGCGTTCATTGCGCAGCGCCTCGATCTGCTTGAGGGTGAGTGTCTCGTCGCGCATGGCATCGATTGTGTCACATACTCGACCCCGCCGGCATTCACCCATCGCCCATGGCTGCAGGTCAATCGATCTCAATCGATCATCCCTGCTGCTGCACCTGAAGCGCGCGCACCGATGCACAATGCGCATAAGCCTTGACCATCCCGCTCAACAGCCAGTATGGCACTGGACCCTTAATGACAAGATGTTGCTCAGGGCCGACATAGGGCAGCAGCACCTTATGGGCGTCTTCGATATTGAGGTTGCTGCCGGCGGGATACAGCGTCAATGCCGTTTGCCTGTTTGCAGAGTCCACTTCAAGCTGGATGTCGACAAATGGCTGCTGCGCAAAAGAGGCATCGCCGGCCTCGCACATCGTCGGTGTTGCTGGTTGCACCCAGCCGTTTCCGTTGCGCATGTCGAAATGCCAGCGCACATCGCGCTCGCGACTGATGATGCCGGCCAGCCACATCGGCATGCGGCCATACGCAGCAATCGGCCCGTCGGCGGGCACTGCGGCCAGAATCTTATCGACATCTTCCAGTTGAAAGTGGTGCAGCGGATCGCGAGGATACATGCGCCGCGCCAGCGCCAAGAAGTCCACGATGACAATTTCATTTCCAAATGGCGCGCTGCCAAAATGCGCCTGCCGCAGTTGCTCAGGCGTGATGGAAAACAGCGCAGCCACGCGCTCCACCAGCGCATCGAACACCACGCCGGTTGCTGGCGCGTTGCGCGTCAGGTTGGCGAGCGTGCCGCGAATCACCGGTTCGCGCTGGACAAGTCTGCCTTCACTTCCCTGCACCGAAGTGACATCCGCGATGACCTGCAAGCCATGCGCAGTCGCATAGCCATTCCATGCCTGCTGCGCCGCGTCATCGCGGGTGAGCAACAGCGCGTGGGTGCATTGATCGAACAGTGCAAGTGAGCGTTGGTCTGGCCGGCCACCCATATCCACGATCAACGGCACCGGCCGGCCGGCGATGTAGCGGCACTGCGCTTCGATCCAGCTTTCCGTCCACAGATGCTTGACGCGCAGGTGCTTCACCAGTTGCGCATCGGCCTCCTGGCTGTAATGCCCTTCGCCGTCTGGCGCAACCCGCAGCACGTAATGCTCACATTTGCGCGAGATCAGCGCCTGTGACAAACTGTGCGACAGAACCGATTTGCCACAGTGCGGTGGACCGCCAATCAACAGTGCGGGTAGTGAATTCATAGCTGAGCCTTTTGGTAGGAGAATGGCTGACCGATCTTATTATCAAAATTCCACTCAGTCAGCCAATGAATCTGCGCTGATCGTCACACTCGGCGGCAAACCACAACTGGTGACTTTCGCACTCGATCATCTGTTGGATCAGGGAGTGCGTGTCACGCGCGTGGCAGTGCTGCACCTCTCCACGCAAGACCCGAGAATCCAGCGCTCGCTGGAAACCGTCGCGCACGAATTCAGGACACATCGCCGCTATGACAACATCCGATTTGAAAACCATCTTGTTCGCAAGGTCAGGCTGACATCATCGCAGACCTTGATTCAGGATCACCCCATCACATCTTCGCTTGACCGCGCCGCAACCGACGCGATCTGGATGACGTGGCACCGTCTGATCAGCGCCGTGAAGTCCACTGCGGTTGACATCGACTTGTGCCTTGCCGGCGGCCCGCGCCTGCTCGCGCTGATGGGGCTGTCGGCAGCATCGCTCCTGTTCGGGGCCCAGGATCGTTGCTGGCATCTGCACACCGCTGACGCACTGCGCGTTCAGTCCGGCGAGGGCGCCATCCTCCACGCGCCGAACCCATCTGACGTGCATCTGGTCTCGGTGCCGCTGTTGCCGATGGGGCGCATCTTCCCACACCTGCAAAGCGCAGCCTATCTCTCGCCACAGCAGATCATCGACGACCGCACGCGGCAGGTGAACGCGCTTGATCTGCAACGCTGCCATGCCGTGCGCCAGGCACTCACGCCGCGCGAGCGGGAGGTGCTGCGCGAATTTGCGCGCGATGGCGCAGACCCGACCTCGGTCGCAAAGAAGTTGCACATCGAGATTGCAACACTGGACAGTCACAAACGAAACATCTTTGCAGAATGTCGCAATGCATGGGAGCTGCCGGCGCGCGCACGTTTGACACACCACTTTTTGCGTGAAAAGTTTGGCCAGTTGACGGATGACTTTTGGGCAGAAATGCGGCACGGTGAACGACTGTCATGATAGGTGCATAGATCGTGTCGTGCGTCAAGGCAATCCACATCACGTTTGGCCTTGATTTCTTTCATGGCCAGCCATGATGACGCCATCCACAACATGAAATAGATTCTGTTCAGGGGGACTGATCCTTTGTCGGCAGCCTGGCTGCGGCAAAGGATCAGTTGTCAACATCACCTTGACAGTTGGGAGACAAGGAGTGTGCAATGCAGAACGACGTGAAGCCGGACGATGAAATCATCATCATCGTCGACACCGCACAGATTCAGCCCTACATCTTCAACAGCAACCGCCTGCGCGAAAACATCGGCGCGTCCGATTTGGTAAGGCTGGCTACAGAGAAATGGGCGCGAGACGCTTCAAAGAATCTGCCCATCACAGAGATCTACGCCGCCGGCGGCAATTATCTTGCCCAAGCCAAATACAAGGATGCCAAAGAATTTGCACACGCGCTTTCCAAACAGGTGATCGAATCTGCGCCGGAATTGCAACTGGTGATTAGTCTGCACAAGATCGACGCAAAGAAATCCCTTTACGAAAATGTGCAAGATGCCTTCGCTGCACTAGCCGTTCAAAAGCAAACGCGCGCGCCCTCTGCCCCACTGCTCGGTCTGGGTGTGACGGTGATGTGCCAATCGACCGGCTTGCCGGCGACGGAATATACGCAGACAATCAACGATGATGAAACTTCGCGTTATCCCGCATCTGCAGGCATCATCGCCAAGCGCAAGCAAGTGATCTGGGCCAAGCAGCATCTACAAGAAAAAGATGAGTTCAAGAATATCCTCGGCGACACATTCGCATTTCCATCGGACTTCGACGACCTTGGCCGCTCACACGGTGACCAAAGCCTGATTGCGGTGGTTCATGCCGACGGCAACGGCATGGGTGACCGCATCCGCCTCATCGGCAAAGGCAAGACCGATCAGCAATACAAGGATGAGATCAAAGCGTTCTCACTAGCTCTGGAGAAAGCCACGTTACAGGCGCTGCGCGATGTGCTTCAGGCACTCGTAGGCCACATTAAGCGAGAGGCATATCGATCAGATGATGGAACGACTCAAAATCGATATGTGATCAGCCATGAGATGGCGCCTGAAGAGGGCAAGCCAAAACAAGCTGACAGGCGTGAGATAGCACGCATCGTCTTGAGGGACGCGCCGGCGGATAAAACGATGCTACTGATAGGAAAGGACTATTCAGAAGCCGATTTAGAGAAACCCTACTGTTTCGAACGCAACCGCGTATATCTCCCCTTCGTCCCCATCGTCATCGGCGGAGATGACGTGACGTTTGTGTGCGATGGCCGGCTTGGCCTCTCGCTGGCAAAACTGTATCTGGAGCGCTTCAACCATCACACGCAAAATTTGCCTGATGGCAAGGGCGCGGCGACAGCGTGCGCCGGCGTCGCCATTGTCAAGACCCATTACCCCTTCTCACGCGCCTATCAACTGGCCGAGGAACTGTGCAGCAACGCCAAGAAGTTCCGCAAAACAGCGAAATGTGCGAATAAAAACTGGGACGGCAGTGTTCTGGACTGGCATTACGCGCTCAGCGGGCCTTCAGGCAATGTCGAGGAAATCCGCAGGCGCGAATACACTGCCCGATGGCAAGATACCTCAGCATCGCTGGTGCAGCGGCCGCTGACCATCGGCGACAATCCGATGAACGCGCTTTGCACCTGGGATGCACTCAAGAAAGGCATCGACGCCTTCCAGCACGAAGACTGGCTTTCGCGCCGCAACAAGATGAAGTCGCTGCGCGAAGTGCTGCGACAGGGGCCAGATGCCGTGCAGCGTTTCATCACGCTTTACGGCCTGGACAGCGACAAGCTGCCCGAACCAAAGCGCAGATTGCCACCCGTGTTGGATGACAGCAACACCGACAAACAAGGCAATATCAGAAACACTGGCTGGCTTGTCACGAAACTCAAAATCGAGCAGAAAGACAAACC
Organism: Thermoflexales bacterium; assembly: GCA_039810125.1. Taxonomy (GTDB): domain Bacteria; phylum Chloroflexota; class Anaerolineae; order J036; family Brachytrichaceae; genus JBDHWI01. Next base: position 10,014 of record JBDHWI010000087.1, read on the forward strand.
ACAGGACATTGAGAAGCAGAATGAAAATAAGCAGCCTGTCGAGGAATTTGAATATACGTGCGGCTATTTCGACGCCATCGAACTCGCCGACCTGCATGTGCCGATTGAACTGAAAGAAGCGGCAACGCCGGCGCAGCCAAAGGAGCAGGTGGTCGCATGACACAACACAACTTGCAGATCACATTGATGAGCGATGCGACATTCGGGCGTGGCGATGGCATCGCCGGCCTGATCGATGAAGAGATCGAACACGACAGTGCCACCGGTTTGCCCTACATTCGCGGGCGCGTGCTGCGCGGATTGCTCGTAGAGGAATGTGCAAACATCCTTTACGGATATTCACAGGCAATCAAAAAGGTTGATCGAGTCGAAGCAGAACTGACCAATGCAGCCCAATGGCTGTTTGGCGTGGGCGGCAGCGCTACGGATGCCGCCGGCCACCTGCATGTAGGTCGCGCAACGTTGCCCAATGCGCTGTGCAGGGCAATTGCTGCGCAAGTCGCCAATAAAGCCGTCGCCCCAGCCGACATTTTGGAATCGCTCACGACCATTCGCCGGCAGACCAGCATGAGCGACGCCGGCGCGCCTGAAGAGGGCAGCCTACGCTCCATGCGCGTGCTATTACGCGGCGATGTTGCCAACGAAAATGCATACAGCCTGTCGGCCAGCCTCATATTTGACAGCAAGCCGTGCAACAACGCGCTGGCACTCCTGGCAGCCTGCGCTGCCTGCACGCATCGCGGCGGCACAGGCCGCAATCGCGGGCGTGGTCGGCTGAGAATGGCTTTGGATGGCGATGAAAACAGCAAAACGCAGCTCGACTATTTTGAAAAGTGGCTCAAGGGAGGCCAGCCATGAAGGCTCTGATCTACAACATCACACTCAACGAGCCGACGCTGATGACGCGCCTTGAAGGCGATCCAAACAGCGCCACGTCCTACGATTTTTTGCCCGGTAGCGTGCTGCGCGGCCTGCTCATCGCTCGCTATGCCAAAGGCACAACGCTGACGCTGGACGAAACGACGCGCCGGCTGTTCTTCGATGGCACTACGCGCTATCTGAACGGCTATCCACTTGACGGTGATACGCGCAGCCTGCCCATGCCGCGCGCATGGCATCAACCCAAAACATCGACCAGTAAGACGACGACCTGGCGGGATTTCTCGCAGGTAACTCCTTCGGATGAAGAACAGAAAGATCAGTGGAAACGCGCCGGCGAAGTGTTCTGGGTGAAGGACGAAGTCACTGGCCAAGTCATTCGGCAGGAATCGCTGCACCACATCAGCATCCACACCCAGCGCGACCGCGCTGCCGGCCGGCCACGCCAGGATGGCGGCGCAGTCTTCCGCTATGACGCGCTGGCAGCCAGCCAGACCTTTCAGGCCGTCATCCTGTGCAAAGCCGCAGATGCAAGCTTGCTACAGCAACTGATAGAGCAAGAGGGGCTGGCATCGGCAGGTGGATCGCGCAACGCCGGCTATGGGCTTGTGACGCTGCAGTTCGTTGCCGCGAAAGACGATTGGCAGGAGACGCCTGCCAGGCAGGAAACGTACGCGACAGGCCAACTCAAAATCACGCTGTTGAGCGATGCGCTCATTCGCGATGCAAACGGGCAATTTGCCACCGATGCAGGCGCGCTCGCAAAAGCCATCAAAACGCGGCTTGGGATTGAAGAAGGCACAGTCGATGCGAAATCGTCCTTCACCAGCATCGGGTTGGTCGGCGGGTTCAATCGCAAGTGGGGCTTGCCTTTGCCACAGACACCGTCGTTTGAAGCCGGCAGTGTGCTGGTGCTGAAAGACACAACAATGTCAGCAGACCTCGACAAAAAGATCAGCGCCCTTGAGGAAGCCGGCATCGGTGAGCGGCGCGCAGAGGGCTTTGGCCGCGTGGCGGTGAACTGGCTGAATGCGGAAGAATGGATTGAGGCGATAAGTGATAGGGAAGCTAATTTGCCACAAGACAAGCAGGACAAACCACAAGAAAGAGTTCCTGTTGAGCCATTGCCGAAAGATTCACTGGATCAGCGTCTCGCCCAAGTCATGGTCAATCGCCTACACAAAAAAAGGATGAGCGAGATCATCAAAGCGCGGGCGGCAAAAATCTCACTGGTGAATCCACCAAACAAATCGCAGATCAGTCAGTTGCGCGAGACGCTGCAGAAAGCCGTTGTTCACGCAGAAACCACCAAAATCCCTGCCCAAAATGCACAGCAGACAAAGGAACCTGTCAGCGATTTGAAAGAGCACCTGGAGCATGTCAATGAACGCTCGGTGACCCGCCGGCAGTTCGAGCGGGCAAGGGTTGTCGTCGAAGGCAGCGAGAAGCGTCAGAAACTTGATGCATGGTTGTTGACAGATATCCTGGGTTGCGACATTGACGAAAAGCTCATCGCATTGTTGAGTATGAAATCAGATGCACTACCGGCGGTAAACGTCGCCGGCATCACCGCAAAACGCAACGCCGACTGCCAGTACTATGCGCTGCAGTTGGCGCTCGAAGTGATGCGCAGAACCAACAAGACCCGTCAGGATGGTGAGGCATGACCCCGCAGACCCCAACTCCGCTGGCGTTTTGGCGCGCGGACCAGTCGCGCAAGATCAGCAAGCGCATCGTCGTCGAAGCCACGCTGACTTTGCAGACGCCGGCGCACTTTGGCAATGGCGATGGCTCGGACACCACCGACATGCCGCTGTTGATCGACGTCGCCGCCGGCGTGCCACTCTTGACCGGCGCATCCATCGCCGGTGCATTGCGCGCCTGTCTGGTTGCCGCCGGCGCAAAAGAACAGGATATCGTGGCGTTGTTTGGTGAAACAAAGCAAAGCGACGAGGGCGTGCAGAGCGCGTTGATCGTGGAAGACGCGTTTGGCGAGAATTTCGACATCGAAGTGCGTGATGGTGTGACGTTGAATGCCAAGAGCCGCACGGCGCAAGACGGCACCCTGTTCAACCTGGAAACCTGGCGCGCCGGCACGTCCTTCACGCTGCGCTTTCAGATCGTTGTCGGCCAGAACAAGCGCAACACAACGCCGGATGAAGCAGCATTGCTGAAAACGCTGCGAGATGCACTGGCCGGCTTCAACAACGGCGCCATCACACTAGGCGCGCGCAAGCAACGCGGCTATGGTCGTGTGCAACTTACGCATGTGCGCAGCAAGACATTTGATCTGTGCAGTGTTGATGGCTTGATCGACTGGATTCAACACGGCAATGCGCCGTTGGCCGAGAATGAAATGGCGTTTACGTTGGGAAATGGATTGGGCGCCGGCTTCAGCATCAAGGCCACCTTTGCGCTGGATGGCTCGCTGCTCATTCGCGGCCCGGGCAGCGATGCAAAAGTCCAACCCGACATGGCGCAATTGCACACCTACGATCCGGAGTCGAAATCGCGCCAGCCCGTGGTGACCGGCACGTCGCTCGCCGGCGCGTTGCGCGCGCGCGCATTGCGCATTGCGCGCTTGCTGGCAAACAATGATGATGGTATCGCTGATCCATTTGTTGACCAAATGTTTGGCAAGACCAGCCATGCCAGCCATGTGCGCGTAGAAGAAAATCTGGTCAAGGGCGCGGTGACCAATCTGGTGCAGAGCCGCGTCGCCATCGACCGCTTTACCGGCGGCGCGCTGGAGTCGGCGCTGTTCGACGAGCAGCCAGCGTTTGGCAAGGGCGACACAAAGGTGCAGGTGAATGTGTCCTTGCGCAAGCACGACGACATGGTTGCAGAAGCCGGCATGTTGCTGCTGCTGCTCAAGGATTTGTGGACGGGTGATCTGCCCATCGGCGGAGAGATCAGCGTGGGGCGTGGCCGTCTCAAGGGCATTGAGGCCACGATCAGCCAAGGCGGCACAACGCTCGCAACGCTGAAGCAGGAGAAAGATGGCATTGGCCTCAATGCCGTATCGCCAGAGGACCGCAAAAAGCTCGAATGCTTTGTGGATGCACTCAAAGTCAAACTGCAAGGGGGCAAGTGATGGAGCGCGAGATCACACAAAAACATCCTGCCAAAATTGACCCTGTAAAAGTCGATGAGTCGAAGTCGATCACCAACTTTCTCGATTCCCAAGCAACGGGCTATACCCATTTGCTGGCTCATGCAGAAGATGGCGTTATCTGGGGAAGGGTGGATGGCACGGCGCTGAAGATATCTACGTCACTGATAGCGGACACGTTGTTGGAGGCGCGGCTGTTTGGCAAGACCGGCGAATTACTGGCATGGAAAGACGGCGACGGCAACTGGCATGCGCGCACCATTCAGGATGGCGGCAGCGACAGCGCAACTTTCAAAGAGAGCTACGACGAAGCGCACATGCTGTGGGGCACGCACACCGGCAGGCAAGACGCCAATGGCTTTATAGAGCTAATCGATGGGGCGCAGGGGATGGTGCATTGGGCGCCGGCGGTGGATGGCCTGACACCCCATCAGGCCGAGCAAGAACTGCCAAAGCGGCTTTTGCAGTTGACCGTTCGGCACTATCTGCAGGAAGACGAAATCACTGGCGCATTGCGCGTCGTCGCAAGCCGGCTGGTGGAACTGAGTGTTGTACGCCGAGTAGGAGGAAGATAAGATGTCACTGCCGAATCATAGTAACCCCTCACAAGATCAAGCCGCACGTGCTCCGTACAATTTTGTACCTTTGCCGGATAAGGTTTTAACTCTTGTATCACAAGAAGAATTGAGGGCATGTGCTGATCAAAACGCAATCGAAAAGCTTTTAGCTGACAGACTACCATCTCACGCATCAAACCTGCCTGAAAGGTATTCAGGTTTCTTCGAGGTATGTATTGAGACTTTGTCTCCCACATACATTCGAGGCCCTTTGAATGCTCAAGAGTATGAGAATAATGCGCTGGGAAAGTATGTCGACGGTGAGACCATCAAAAACACAAATGAAGTTGAATTCAGACGACTAGCAAAAAACAAACCCGAGTTCTTCAGCGTTGATGATAGCGGGAAACTGGTTATTCCTGGTAGTTCACTTCGAGGGATGTTGCGTCATATAGTGGAGCTTGTTTCGGCAGGTAAAGCCACACGAATCAACGAGCGCCCACGCATATTCTTTCGGTCGATGGCAGACGTCAGCATTGACCCGCTCAGGAACCGCTATCATGAAATTCTTGGAATTAGCTCCGGCGTACCAAAAAATCTGCGGGTGGGATTTTTGCGCAAGCATGAAAGTGGCGCCTGGTTCATCTCGCCAGCCAAATTGCCACACGAAATCGGTGGTTACAAAAACGACATCTGCTTCCGAGTCAAGGAGAATTTACTGGTCTCACTAAGGGAATATATTCCTCTGGGATCGAAGCAGTACCGTCCTCAATACATTGAGGTTTCGATAGACCCAGGCAGAGAGGATTACGTTACTAAAGATGGCAAAAAATCCTCGCGATTTGCAATCAAAGCAATCGGCAGCAAGCACATTTACCAGCACGAAGCCTGGTTGGTGTGTTCAGGGAACATGCTTGAAACTCACGATTGGGAACGCAATGCAACGCCTACACCTGTTCGCTTGAATCAATACATTGTTCTCAAGCAGACATCGGAGTTTACACAAACTGATTCGCCTATACCGCAACAAGTTATAGAGGACTACTTGGAAGGCTTAACTCAGTTTCAAAAGCAACTACCCTTCGATGAGAAGTATGGAGCCCTTAAGGAGGGTTGGCCTATTTTCTATGCAGTTGACAAAAAAGGTGGTGTGGTTGCCATTGGATCCTCGCCAAACTTCCGCTTGCCACTCATGCCGTTGAACGGCAAGCGAGCAGCTTCACCCAAAGATTTTGTGCCTCCACAGCTAAGAAAACCTGCGGACATCGACTATGCAGAAGCCCTGTTCGGCTTTATGCGATCCGTCTCAGAACGAAAAGAGATTGAATCGCTTTTGCCTCAAGCAGGAAATTTGAAACAGGGCAACATGCTTTTGTCCTATGCTGGGCGGATATTTATCGGCGATGCACGTCTGATTCCTCGAAATAGTTCTGCATTCGACGACAATCAGCCGCATCCTGTGATTGTTCCAAAGATTCTTTCATCACCCAAGCCATCATCTTTTCAGTTGTATATGACACAACCCAAGGGCAATTCTGGCAATCGGGCTGAACTTGAACACTTTGGCAATGACGTATCAACTACGACTATCCGTGGCAACAAGATTTATTGGCACAAGGGTCCTGTGGGAATCGACATGATTCGAGCAAACGCCAATGAATACGATACGTATAGCACTCAACACACGCAAATTCAACCCATCGGACCAGGGAATGTCTTCAAATTCACGATATGGTTTGAAAATCTATCCAAGGATGAAGTGGGTTTGCTTTGGTGGGTGCTTCGACTGCCGACGACAGATGATCGACAATACGCTCATTCTCTGGGAATGGGTAAACCATTTGGTATGGGTGCAATCGCGCTGTATCCTCGGTTGTATCTCGTTGATCACGCCAAGCGTTATGACCAGTTGTTTGGCAGTCTTACATCGTTTGAGACAGGTTGCAATGAATGCACGAATGACTGCATTGACAGCCATTTTCTCCAGTCTTTTGTGCAGAAAATGGCTGCTCACCTAAACATCTCAAAAGAACAAATGACAACTTGGAGATTAGAAGACGACGACAGAATCAGACAACTGCTGTCACTCATGGCATGGCCGGGATTGCAGTGGGATGAAACGAGTTACATGACGATCACAGGCCAGAGAAACGAATATGCAGACAGAAAGGTGCTTCCTGATTCAAACGCTGAGTATCTCAATATTCGAAAGATAAAGAGACTACCACCTCCTGCGTTGAGTTCAACCACATTCAATCCAAACCCATTGCCTCAGGGCTTACCTGTAAAACTCAAGAAGAGTATTGACCTCAAGACTATACAGGAGGATGATGTCTATCAAGCAAAAGTAATTGCAAAGCGTGGCAAAGATTGGGCTTGTGATCTAGGTCTGCCAAATGAGATACAGATCTTGCTGCGAGGCGGCGAGGTTGCAAGTAACTCGCGATTCTCGATCGATGATCTCATCTACGTCAGGATTAACAAGATTGTCAAACCTGGAGGCAAATTGAGCAGCATAGAAATCAGCACAAAGGGTATTGACTATCCCAAAACTGGTTGATTACCTGTACTGTAAAGCTTCTTCGGTGACACAATGATGTAACCGGAGGTGCAAAATGCAAGCCGAAATGAAAGTGGCCCGA
>JBDHWI010000088.1:0-17073 GCA_039810125.1 Thermoflexales bacterium
TCATCCAGGCCATCCAGCAGCCACACCGCGCCGCGCTGCCCCAGCAACTCGTTGAAGGCATCTGCCAACTCCGGCGCAACACGGCGCAGACCCTCCTGCTTATGGTTTTTCACGTAGTCGAGCAGCAGCGCGCAGGGATCCTCGCGCGCAGCATCATCCTTGCGCAATTCATCGCGCACATGCCGGCCAAAGCGCCGCAACGTCACGACGATGGGCAGCAACTCGCGATGCGTCCATTCACCTGCAAATGCCTCATCCTGCACCGCGCCGCACAAGCCCAGCGCGAGGTAGTTCAGCACGGTGGACTTGCCGGAGCCGGCGCCGCCCAGGATGACGGCGCGGGGATAGGCATTGAGCGCCGCGATGATCGAAGTGGAGCGCCGGTCGAACAGATCGCTTCGGTGCGCGGCCTGCTGGTCGGGGTCTTGCCCAAGCGCCCCCAACGGATCCGAGACATACAGCGGCGTGTAGACCTGCGCCAACTCCAGCGTCTGGCGCGATGCGCCGGCGACCACGCCGCCCAGCGCCAGCGGCGAGAGGCGCGCGATCAACTCATTCTTGTAGGGCGCAAGATACGGTGTGAGGTCGCGTTGCCCCGCGCTCATCGTGATCGTCAGGTTGTTGATGTCGCCGCCGGCGGCCAGCACCACGCTGCTGATGACATCACCGCTGATCTTCAACTGCACGTTGTTGCCGGCGCGCTCCAGCGCTTCTCGCGAGAACAGGCCGCTTTCTGCCGCGCGCTTCAACCACTGCTCGCGCTGATCCTCGCTGTTCAGGGCTTTCAACCACGCGCTTGCCAGGTCGAGCTGCTCGACAAACTCGCGCAGCTTCGTGTCGGTCAATTGCAATTCGACCGTGGGCCGATGCGACTGGACTGCGCGCTTGAGGGCTTCGCCTTGGTCTGCGCCGGCTTGGCCGCGCATCTCCAGCACGATTTGCGCCAGCCAGTTCAGCCCAAGCTGCGAGAGTAGCGTCACCAGCGCAGTGAGTTGGTCGGGCGATTGCTGCGCGATGACGCCGACCGACACCAATATCGACGTGGCGATGCCCAGATCAAGCGCAGTCTTCGTCGCGCCGGGCAACTTCTGGCTCAACGTTCGCTTGAACTTTTCGATCGCGGCCTTGAAATCGAATGCTTTGTCGTCTTTCTTGCCTGCCATGACGGCCCCCATGCACGCAAGTGTATTTGCAGTCGGACAAATGCGCAGCAGGGGCGACCAGCGACGGCCCACGCGGCGTCACGGCAGCGTGAACACCCCAAGCTTGACGAGGTCATTCAGCGCCGGCGCGCCATCCTGCTGCGCCGGCCATCTGGCTCCCCCCTCGCGGTCGTAGATGCCGGCGTAGAGCGTGTATTCGCCGGCGGGCAGATCGGGCTTGAGATCGATGCGGTGCCGTTGGTCGATGCCGTCGCCGGCGCGGAAAGTGAGTGTGCTGCGCGGACCGTCGCGGGTCAACGGCGGGTTGTCGTCCTGCGAGGCCAGCTTGCCGTCCGGCCCGATCACATGCACGAACAGCACACCATCGCGCGCCGGCGCAGCCTCCACGCGCCAATGCGTGAACACATCCGTCGTCTTGCCGCGCTCAAAATCACCTTTCACACTGTAACCGAGCAATGCAATCTCGCCGGCCCTGGCGTTGAGCGCGTGCTGCGGGTTCGTCGCCGCCGGCGCGCGCGGGTAGTCTTCGATGCGAATGAGGCCGAGCGAAGCGCCGTCGACCGCGACGCCATTGCGCCAGCGCGCCAGCGACAGGCGATACAGGCCGGGCGCTGCGCGGAAGGGAATTTGCAGCGCATACTGGTCGCGCACCAGCTCGTTTGCCGGCCACTGCGACGGCAGGAATTCTGCAAGGCCGGCGTCGCGTTGGGTGCTCACCACCACACCCCCCAGCAGCCCCTCCACGCGCAACTCAGTTTGCCACGCTGCAGTGTCCCCCCGCGCCGGCCGCCAAGTCAGCGCAACCGGCAGCGCCTGGCCGGGTTTGGCCGCGCCGGCAAATTCGGCAATCGCGAGCGTCACATCGCCGGCGCGCCACACGTCGTTCGTGTTGGCCTGCGCGACGCGCACGCAGCAGGCCAGCGCATCTTGCGGCAAGGCTTGCGCGACGCGCTGAACGACATCCCCCTTGTCGCCGGCGCGCGAGAGCAACTCCAGCTCGTAGCTCACCGCCGGCAGCCCGGGCGGCACGGGGATGAGGTAATCCATGCGGTACAGCGCATCTTTCGTCCACGCTTCGGGATGCGCGCCGAGCGCCGCGTCAAACGTCCAATCCAGCCACACTTCGCCGGCGTGCATCAACCGCATCGTCACCGCGCGGTTGTCCAGATCGTCTTCGCCGCGCCGCCAGAAGAGCGAAAGCGCGAAGTTGGCGTTGCGGTGATAGGGGTTGCCTGGCGCGAAGGCGAAGCCGGCGATGGCCGTGCCGTCCGCCGGCGCATCGCTTGCCACCGCCGCAGTGGCCGGCACAGCCGCCAGCACTTGCGGGTGAATGTCGTATTGCAGCAGCTCGATGGCCGTCGTGCGCGCAGGAAAGGCGATCCGGCTTTTCAACAGATATGGCGAAAGCACGTTCTGCGCCGGCGCGTTCGGGTAACCGCCGTTGCCGCCGATATTGGCATACCAGATGCGCGAAAATCGCGCAATCTCCTTTTGCAAATCAACCGGCTTCTCGATCCAGTCGCGGATCGGGATGATCGGCAGCGGCGCATCGCCGATCACGTACGGCATCACCGCTTCGGGCGTGTTGAGGTTGATCACCAGCGCATCGCCGGCGCGCCAACTCTGGCGCAGGTAATCGCCGAAGGCGCGCCAGTCGTCTTGAAAAGTGGGCGTGCGGGCAAAGGCGTAACCCAGGCCGTGCAGCGAAGCCGCCAGCAGCGCGATCAGCGCGAGGCCGGCGACCGCCATGCGCGGCCAGCGCGCCGGCCTCAACGCGCCGGCCAGCACAACCACGCCCTGCGCCATCAACCCATGCAGCGCCGGCACGATGAAAATGACGTAGCGAAAGCTGGCCTGATTTTCGAGCAGCAGCGACAACACCAGCCAGAACGCAACAGGCAGCACGACGATGACGGCGAGCCTGATGCGCGCCAGCAAAAATCGCCTGCTGAGCGGCAACACGACGCCCATCGCCACCAGCGAGGCGAACAGCGCGTTCAACCAGCCGCCAGTTGGGTCGCCGGCGTTCATGCCGAACACCGTCGCGCCGATGATCTCGTTCACGAAGCCAAGCGCCGGCGTGCCGCGCCCGCTGGGGTTGCTGAGGGCAAGCTGTGCCAGTTGAACGCCGCGCTGAAGCGTCGCATTGCCGAGGATGGCGACGCCGGCGACGCCAGCGCCAACGAGCGCCAAGCCGAGCCAGAAGGCGCGCCGGCGCATCATGGCGCGCAGTTTTGGCAGCAGCGCCATCAACAGAATCACCGCCTGCGCCAGCGCCAGACTGATGAACGAGAAATGGGTGAACAGCGCCAGCGCCGTGACCACGAGCCAGCCGGCCAGCGCGCCGCCCCGCCCCTTTGCCGCCCTGAAAACCAGCAACGTGCTGAGCGCGCCGAGCGCGGCCATCATGGTGTACATGCGCAACTCGGCGGCATACCACTGATAGGCCGGGCAGAGCAGCGCGAGGACGGCCGCAAGCATCGCCACGCGCCGGCCAAACAGACTGCGCGCCAGCACGAACGTGAGCGGCACGACGATGACTGCCCAGAACGCCGAGAACGACTTCAGCGCAAACTCGCTCAGGCCGGCGAAGCTTGCCCACACCTTCAGCAGCGCGAAATACAGCGGCGGGTTCAAGTCGGTGGTGAGGATGCCCTGCCGCCAGACCGTGTTGGCGAACATCTCGGCCCAGGCGCCCTGGATGCGCAAGAGCGTGAAGCTTTCATCCAGCCACAAGCTGCGCGCGGTGAGATCGGCCATGCGCAAGGCAAATGCGATCAGCGTGAGCAACGCGATGAGCCAGAGTTCACGGCGAAATGTCATGCGGGGCTACCTTACCTCAAAGCGATGCGAACCGGCGTCACGATCTGCGGCGCGATCTCGCCGGCGTCGTCATACGGGATGGCGCGCAGAGTGTAGTCGCCGGCTGCCAACGCCTGCGGCAATGCGATGAAATACAAGCCCAGGATCGGTCGCTCAAACGGCACATACGGCAGGCCGCGTGGCGCGATGGGTTGGTCGGATTGCAACACCTGTCTGCCGTTCGCATCGGTCAGGCGCAACGACACCTGGGTGTAGACCGACAACGGCACAAAGGGCTTGATCTGCCAGAAGCAATGCACCTCCAGCCAGCCATCGCCGGTGCGGGTCACGCCTGGCTGGCGGCAACCCAGCCCACTCAGCCCAACCTGCCGGCCCGCTGGCTCGATGCTGGACGCCATCGCCGGCAGCGGCGCGGGCAACGGTGCAAAGGGCTGGAAGAAGCGATAGCGTTGCAGGCGCAGGTTGTGGAATTCAACGCTGTCGAGCGCCGGCATCAGCGCCTCGGACTGTCGCCGCAACAGCGCCGGCACGATGCCGGTCGGGTCGATCACATCATCCTGCCACAGCAGCAGCCACGCGCCGGCCTTGCCCTGCAGAGCAGCGTTCAGCGCCGGCACGGCGCTGTCGTAGTGCAGCATGTTGTTCACATTCAGCACGGGGTCATCTGGCAGCGCAACCCAGCCATCATTACCAAAGTAATATGCGAAGACCGGCGCGAAGTGGCCCGACACCAGCAGCGCCGGCTCATCCGGCTGGCGATTGGCCTTGATGTAGGCCGCAGCACCGCGAAAATCCTCGTTGGCATAGAGCGGGCTGATGTGCATCTGCAACAGCCCAAAGCCAAATAGCGCCACGACGCCGGCCCACGCCACGCGCGCAACAAGCTGCATCGCACTGCCGCGAACAGCCGCCGCGCCTTCGGCACGCCGAGACGGAGTTGCCAGCGCCATACCCGCGCCGGCCAGGAACAGCGGCGCGATGATGGCTGGGTAGCGCGACGAAAATTTGCCAGTGGCGACGCAAAAGAGCGCGATGGCGATGATGCTGAACGCGGTGATGCGCCAGATTGTGAATGGGGTTGCCTGCTGCCGCACCGCACCGCCGGCGACGATCATCAGCGCAACTGCGGTCAGCGCCGCCGGCAGCACCCACCCTGCCGGCTGCAGGCGCGGCAGCAATTGCGAGGCAAAACTTTGCGCGAGTGTATCGATGAGGTCCAGCCGGCCTGTGTAGGTCGTGCCGTAGGTGTGGCCGACGTTCAACAGCACCAGCGCCGCAAACGCAAGGATCGCCAGCAGCGTGAGCGCCGCCGCGAGAGCCGCATCAGGCTGGATGCGCCTCTCGCGCAGCCAGCGGTATCCCATCACCAGCAGCGCCCCGCCAATGACAAACGCCGCCAACACATGCGAGGCAAAGGCGATGATGGAGACGAGCGCCCATGCCAGCCAGCGCGCCCGCGTGTCGCGCTGCGCAGCCAGCACAAAGCACAGGACTGAGGCAGCGCACAGGCACGCCGCCAGCGCATACATGCGCACCTCGCGCGACATCAGCACGCACACCGGTGAGAGCGCGACCAGCAGCGCCGGCAGCAGCGCCGGCCTGCGCGCAACCTTCGCCAGGCGAACGACCAGCGCCACCGTGACAACGCCGGCAAAAACCGACAACAGGCGCACCGCAAACTCGCTCGCGCCGGCGAATGCCATCCACACATTCAGCAAGAGGTAGTGCAGCGGCGTGTTCAGTTCGCGTTGCGCCGCGCCAGCGATCATCTCGCCCCACCCGCGCTGCGCAAACATGACCGTGTAGCCTTCGTCGTACCACAGGCTCTGGCCGGCGAGATCGAAGCCGCGAACGGCGAGCGCCGCGAGCAGGATGAGCAGCGCCAGCGCGCGCTCACTGCGGGGGGCGAATCTTCTGGAATTGAACAAGCGGCTTAGTATATGATCCATCCTTCAGGAATGCGCTCATTGAAGTCGTTGGATCGCCCGCTGCTGGCCGTCATCGTGCTGCTCACCTTTGCGCTGTACGCGCCGGCGGTGCGGCTGATGCCCTTTCACGACGACGCGGTGCTGATGCCGGCGATCAACAATCGCAGCCTGATCACCATCTTCGAGAATCGCCCCTTCGGCGACGGCCATCACCGCCCGATCAGCTATGTGCCGTGGCTGCTCACGCGCGACCTGTTCGGCTGGTTCGATGCGCCGATCCTGCACCTGTGGAACGTGTTTGCGCACACGCTCAATACCGCCCTGGTCGGCATGTTGATCTTGCGGCTGGGTGCAACGCTCAGGCAGCGGGTTGGATGGGCGCCGGCGCTGGGCGCGCTGCTCTTTGGCCTGTTTCCATTTTCGTATGAAGCCGTGCTGTGGTCATCCGCGCTGGTGCATCCGCTCAGCGCGCTGCTTGGCCTGCTCAGCGTGCATGCCTATCTCACTGCGCGCAACCCTGCCCGCCATGCAGGGCGATGGATCGCGGCAAGTTGCGGCCTGTTGCTGCTGGCCTGCCTCAGCCACGAAGCCGGCTTCACCTACGCCGGCCTGATCGCCCTCATCGAGATGATCGGCTGGCTGGTGATGAAGCAACCTGTCCGGTGGCAGCGTCTCGCGCCATGCGCCATCGGCCTGGTTTATCCGTTCTACTATCGCTTCGCGCTGACGACCAAGTGGACCAGCGGCGAAGCCACGCAATTCGCCTCATCGTGGGCCGGCGTCGCCGGCAATCTCGCTGCGCAATCACAGGGCGTCACCGCGCCGGCGCTGATCTGGGCGCGCAGCCTCTTTGCAGGGTTGCAGCCGCCGGCGATGTATCTGGCGTTGCTCGCCGGCATGCTCACCATCGCCGCCATTTTGCTCTTTGCGGCGCGGCTATCACGACACGGCGGCTACGCGCCAGTAGCTCTGGCCGGCCTGATGTGGTGGCTCATCGCCGTGATCCCCTCTGCCATCCAGAGCGACGGCTACGTGGCTGCCGCGCCGCGCGCGATGTATGCGGCATCCATCGGCGCAGCCATGCTGTGGGGCGCGGCGCTCGGCGCGCTGCTCACGCTGCAGAGCCTGTCGCGCTGGCTTCGCATTGCGCTGGCCGGCGCCTTCCTGCTGACATTGGCGCGATTTGGCGGCTTCATCAATGCGCGCCTGGATGAGACGGCGCGATTGACGCCGGCGCTGCGGCAGATCGATGCGGATTTGCGACAATCGGCGCCTGATGCCCGCGTGCTGATCATCAACTCATCGTTCACCAACATGGCTGCGCAGCCGGCGTTCGTGCTGGGACGAGAGGGCATGCCGATCTGGGAATATGGCGTGCGCGCCGGCGAGGACTTCCCCATGTGGGCCTGGCCAGGCGCGGTCAGCGGCATCGTGCGCGAAACGCGCAACGTGTTGCACGCTGCGTCAATCGCCAACCGCGAGACCGAGTTCGGCGAGCCAGATCAACAGTTCACGCGCGGCGGGCGCTTCAACTACGCCATCTTTGGCGAGCCAGTCGATGATGCCGCGTTGCGCGCAGCCATCCTCGATGCCAACCTGATCTACCGCTTTGACTACGATGCCCCTGGTTTCCGGCTGACGCCAATTGGCAAGCTGGGGCGCGCCGGCGACGCGACACCCGAGGCGCTGGCACAATTCACCAGCGGTGACGCCGGCGTTACGCTCGAAAATGCGCATGCCTTTGCGTGCAGCCCGTTCGTCTATCTCGATCTGACGTGGTCAAACGCGCATGGCGTCACGCAACCCGCCGGCGTATTCGTCCACCTCTACGATCGCAGTGGCCAGCAGGTGGCTGTCGCAGATCGCGATCCCATCGGTGGTTACATCCCGCTGGAATTGATGCCCGCCCAAACGCGCATACAGGAGCGACGCGAGATTCGCCTGCCCGATGGCATCACTGCACAAGACATAGCCGAGGTGCGGCTCGGCATCTATGACCGCGTCAGCAGCAAGCGCTTCGACGCCGCCGGCGCGCAAGATTGGCCCGCCGGCGAGGCAATTGTGCCAATCACATCCGGAGCGTGTCCCGCACCATGAACCCGCAAGCATTCAGAAATTCGCGCACCGCGTCATGGGCCGTCGCCGGCCTCATCGCGCTGCTCGTCGTCTTGATCTACTGGCCCAGCCTCGCGCTGCCCGTCTCCTTCGACGATGCGTGGGGCATGCGGCTGGTGCGTGACTTCACCTGGCTCGACCTGTTCACGCGCACGCAAAACTTCGGCTATTACCGGCCGCTGTATCTGCTGTATTACAAGATCGGCGCGCTGTTTGGCGCGCAGGGTGCGCTGGCGCAGCATATCGCCGGCATCAGCTTTCATATCGCCAACGCGCTGCTGCTCATTCGCCTGACCCGCAGCGCACTGGGCGACGGGCAGCGCGCCATTGCGTTTGCCGCCGGCGTGCTATTCGCCATCAATCCCTTTGCGGTGCAGACAGTGGCGCTGCCGGCAGGTTTGAATCACCTCAGCGCGCTGCTATTCATGCAGCTCGCACTGCTGCGATACGTTGCGCTTCAGCACAGCGCTGCGCACCGCGCCAGGCACATCACGCTGTTCAGCGCGTTTGCGCTGCTGGCGCTCTTGTCGAACGAGGTCGCGCTCAGCATCGCCGGCTTTTGCCTGTCGCTCGAAGTGGTTGCAGCCATGCAGGCGCGCGCGTGGACGCGGCAGTCATGGCGCTTTGTGTGGGTTGCTGGCCTGTGCGCCGGCTATGCGCTGCTGTATCTGCTCATCCCCAAGGGCGATGCGCCGGAATTTCAATTCACGCTGGCCGACACCGCGCAGCGCGCCTTGTTTGCACTGCAAACACTGGCCTATCCGCTTGCCTTCTTGATGCATGCCGCCGCCGGCAACGCCTTCGCGCCGGAGTTGCAGATAGTGATCGCCGCTGCAATCGTGCTCGGCCTGTGCGCATGGGTTGCAGCCAAACACAATTCGCGCGTCGCGCTTGCGCTGGGGCTGCTGATGTTTGCCTCGGGCGCGGCGTTGCCGGTGCTGCGACTCGCCACCAGCTACATCGAAAATGCGCCGCGCGTGTTCTACGTCGCCTCGACTGGCATCGCCATCGTGCTGGCTGCGCTAGTCACTGCGCCCGGCGTCATCAATGTGCTGCTCGGCGCGAGCATCGCCCTCGCCAGTTTCTTTCACGCGCGCGACCAATTGCGCCTGCTCGACATGGCGCATGAACCGGTGCGCGCGCTGGTGGCTGCAGCGCAGGCCGCGCCGCCGGCGGCGCACATCCTCATGCTCAACCCGCCAGAATGGGCAGCCTATGCCAGCAAACAATTCCCGCTTGGGCGCGAGGGCGCAATCGTGCTGGCGCCCTATGTGCGCGGCGATGACTTGATCGTTGCAAACGCCGGCATCTCGCGCACGGTGGCGCTGGCGCGGTTGGAGCAGCCATTTCAACCCACCCCGCTGCTATATGGCGCATTCGGCGAGCCGCTCGGCGGCGACGCGCTGGCGCAGGCGATCCAACGCGCCGGCGTGGTGCTGCAAACGACCAACAGCGGCGAACAACTCATCACGCGCTGGATCGGCGGGGTAAGCGCGCCATCCACAAGCGCGCCGATGGCGATCTTCGCAGATGGCTTGCAGGTGCGCGATATCGTCACCGTCGCTTGCCGCGATGGCTACAGCATCGAATCGCGCTGGCGCAAGGCCGGCGCAGAAAGCATTGCGCCAACGCTGTCGATGTTTGCGCAAGCGCTGGATGCGAATGGCAACAAGCTGGGACAGGCGGATGGCGGGCCGGTGGGCGGGTTGCTGGGCTTCGTGCAGTTGCACACCGCTGCGGACGTGATCGACCGCCGGCTGATCGCGCTGCCGCCCGACGCCGCTGCGCAAAATGCGACCCTGCTGCTGGGCGTGTATGACTACACGGGCGGCCAGCGCCTGCCGGCGACGGATGCTGCCGGCCAGCGCCTCGCCGGCGACGCCTTCTCACTTACGCTGCCGGCGCCTTCCTCGCAGCCCTGCCCATGACGGGCTGCGATAATCGCGCGACTGATGATCCATCGCAGACTGATCGACGCCGGCAACTGGCTCGCAGCGCGCCTGCGCGGCCTCATCCTCGCCGGCTTCGCGCTGCTCGCATTTGCCTCTGCCTTCGCCACACCGATCTTTGAGAAGAACGACGAGTGGCGGCACTTCGCCTTCGCGCAGCATCTGGCGCAGGGTGGCGCGCTGCCGGTGCAACAGGCCGGCGTCGACACACCCTGGCAGCAGATCGGCAGCCAGCCGCCGCTGTATTACGCGCTGGCCTCGCTGCCGTTGCGCTTGTTCGACACCAGCGACTACGCTGCGCAAAGCCAGCCCAACCAGTCGCCGCAATACTCGGCCTACGCGCCGAACAACAAGAATGTGTTGGTAATCACGCCGGAGAAACGCGCCTTTGCCTATCGCAACACCACGCTGGCGGCATTCGTGTTGCGACTGGCGGGCATCGCGGCCGGCGTCGTCACCCTGCTGGCTGTCTGGGGCATTGCGATGCTGCTGGCGCAACGTCGCAGCATCGCCGCGCTCGCCTCTGCGCTGACCGCCTTCAACCCCATGTTTGCCAGTGTGATGACAGCCGTGAGCAACGACGCGCTGGTGATCGCGTTGAGCAGCATCGCGCTGTGGCTGATCGCATGGTGGGTGCTGCGCGGGGCAACCTGGCGGGTCGCACTGCTCACCGGCGCCATCATCGGCCTCGCTGCACTGGCCAAAGTGAGCGGCCTCACGCTCATCCCCATCGCGCTGCTGGCCGCGCTGGTCTCTGCCTGGCCGCAACGACGATGGGGGCAATTGCTCGCGCAGGGGGCATGCGTCGTGCTGCCAATCATGTTGATCGCCGGCTGGTGGGTTGCGCGCAACATCGCGCTGTATGGCGACCCGACCGGCACGAGCATGATGGCGATGATCGCCGGCGCGCGGCAAGCCGGCGCAAGCAACCTCATCAGTGAATTTCAGGGTTTGCGCATGTCGTATCTCGCGCTGTTCGGCCACTTCAACGTGCCTGCGCCGGACATCGTCTACCTGCTGTGGGATGCGCTGTTGCTGGTCTGCGCAGCCGGCCTTGCAGCGCGTGTCCACACGCACTGGCGCGACCTGCCGGCAAGGCGCAAGGCAGCCTACGCGCTGCTGGCGCTGCACATCGCGCTGACCGCGATCGCGCTGGCGCGTTGGACGATGATGACGACCGGCTCAGAAGGCCGGCTGCTCTTCCCGTGCATCGCCGGCATCTCGCTGCTGATGGCTCTGGGGTTGGACACCTGGCGCGCACTGGTTGCAAAGACGCCACTGCGCACAATTGCACCGGCAATCATCATCGCGCCGGCGCTCGCCCTGATGGCGCTCGCCATCTATGCGCCCATTGGCATCGTGCAAGCGGCCTACGCACCGCCGCGCGTGCCCGCCATCCCCGCCGGCTTCATACCCATTCGCCAGACCCTGAAACCATGGGCCGAAGTGCTGGCCTGGAAGATGGAACCACAGCAGGTGCAGCCCGGCGACAAGGTCAGGGTGAGTGTGATCTTGCGCGCGCTGCGCACGCCACAATTCAATCACTCACTGGTGGTGAATTTATATGGCCGCGACGCCGCGCCATTGGCGCGCTTCGATACCTTTACTGGCAACGGCCTGTTGCCCAGCAGCCAGTGGCAAATTGGCGAGATGTGGCAGGACACGGTGGAATTCACCCTGCCGGCGGATGCGCTCGCGCCGGCGCAACTGCGGGTGCAGTTCAATCTCTACAATGCCGGCTCTGGTGAGATTGCCGAGAGCGTCGATGCCGGCGGCAACGCCGGCGCACCGCTCTATGCTGGCAGCACGCTATTACCATCTGCCACAGCGCCAAGCGCGCAAGCCGAGGCGCAGTTTGGCGGGTTGATTGCACTGGAACAGCATGCATTGGGCGAAGCACAGGCCGGCCAGCCACTGACCATCACGCTGCACTGGCGCAGCAACTCGCCGGCAAGCGTGGATTACACCCTGTTTGTGCATGTGATCGACGCCGGCGGCAAACCAGTGGCGCAGAGCGACGGGCCTTTGCTGAATGGCGAATACCCATCCACCCGCTGGGGCGCAACGCGTTTCATCGAAGCGCGGCACATCGATCTGCCGGCAGACCTGAAGGCCGGCGACTACCACGTGCTGATCGGCTTCTATGACCCACAAACTGGCGCGCGGTTGGAAACGACCGATGGACAAGGCCGGCGCGTGACCGACGATGCATTTATGCTTGGCGCAATCAACGTGCAGTAATTGCACACTTCGCGATGGCGCACCGCACCTCACCTGACCGCGCAGCCGGCGATAATGTCGCGCAAATGGCGTCCGTCTCGTTGCCGGCCAGCCGCCCTAGTCGCATCCAATGGATCATCCTTGTGGCGCATCTGGCGCTGGCCTTGCTGTATGGCGCGCTCATCCCGCCGTGGGAAGCGCACGATGAAACCGGCCACTTTGGCTTCGTCAATCATCTTGTCGCATCAGGCAACCTGCCCGATGCGCGCGGCGCAGAGCAAAACCTTTTCGATCAATCCCATCAGCCGCCGCTGTATTACCTCATCGCGTCAGGGCTGACTTTCTGGATCGATCGCAGTGACGCGCTGCAACCACAGTTGAACCCCTGGGCATTGGACGGCACAAACCGGCGCGGCTTCCGCGTGATGCTGCGCCAGCCGGAAGAAGTTTTCCCCTGGCGCGGCACAGTATTGGCGCTTCACGCAGCGCGCGCAGTGTCGGCGCTGTTGACCGCCGCAACGGTGCTGTTGATCGGATTGAGCGCAAATGTGATGTTCGGGCGCAACGCAACGGCTGCGGTGCTGACAACTGCCATCGCCGCGTTCAACCCGCAGTTCATCTTCATGGGCGCGATGGTGAACAACGACGCGATGGTGGCGCTGGCCGGCGCGCTCGTCTGTTTTTGGTTGCTGGCAATCTCCCGTGCGACAACCCTCAAGTGCCGGATGTTTGCGGCGCTTGGCATATCGCTCGGCATTGCGTTTCTGGCGAAGAACAACGCGCTGGTGTTGATCCCCTTTGCAGCGCTGGCACTGGCGTTCATTGCCTGGCGAGGGCGCTGGGCGCTGCGCCAACTGCTGGTGAATGGCGCCATGACAGTAGGCGCATTCGTTGTTGTCGCTGCACCGTATGCCATATACACATGGGTGCGCTATGGCCGGCTGCTACTCGACCGCAACCCGAACAACCCGCTCATCACTGCGCCGACCAGCGTGATTGGCGAGGGGCTGTTCGTCTCAATCCGCGATGCATGGCTGCCGCAACTGTTCGCCAACACCTTCCGCACCTTCTGGGGCAAGTTCGGCTGGGGCAACGTCGGCATGGCGGAATGGGCATACGTGTTGTTCGCGCTGTTCACGCTGGCCGGCATGATCGGCTGCGTCGTCGGCTGGCGGCGCGCGCAGCGCGAGTTGCGCACCGCGCTCACGCTGCTGCTGCTGATGGGTGTGATGATGATGGCGCTGCCGCTGTATCGCGCGATCTATTTTCAAGACCCGATGCTGATGCCTGGGCGCTACCTGATGCCGGCGCTCACGGCCTATGCCGGCTTGCTCGGGTTCGGCTGGGCGTCGTTCAGCACGGGACACAAAACGCAGGATGCAGAGCGCAGAACGGATGGCGCATCACGCATCACGTCCATTGCGCTCGCGCTCTTCGCGCTGCTCGTTCCGTTCCTGTTTGTGTTGCCGCGCTATGCGCCGAATCTCATTGCGCAGAATGATGCGCCGGCGCTGCTCACCTTCGATGGGTTGGCGCAGGTGACCAGCCTGAGCGCGCGCGCCGAGTTGCTGCCCGACCGCGAAGGGATGCGGCAATACGCGCGCGTGACAGTGGATTGGCGCGCGCTCAAACCAACTGATCAGCAATACGTGTTCGGCATCAGCGTGCTGGGCCGCGACAATGAAGTGCTTGGCACGATGAACGTGTTTCCCAACCGTGGCAATTTCCCTTCGACCAACTGGCAGGCCGGCGACGCCTTCCGCGACGAATACGACATCCTGCTTGAAAAGCCGTGCGCCAGTTTGCCGGCGCTCGGCAAGATCAGCGTTGCGGTGTTTCCCTTCGCGCCGACAAGCGACACGGGACACATCAGCGCGACAGCGCCGCTGCCTGCGCACGACGCCTCTGGCCGCGTGGTCGCACCCATCCTCGGCCGCTTCAAGATCCCCGAAGCGCCGCTGATGGCGGTGTTCTGGCAACCGCCGCTTGCATCGTTCGATGGCATCTGGCTGCGCGACGTGAAGTTGCCAGCACAGGCAACCGCCGGCGAGGCGTTGACCGCGACCCTGACCTACGAGATGGTGCGGCCGAATGGCCTCGCCGGCACCGCCTTCGTGCATGTGCTTGACGCCGCGGGGAAACCCATCGCGCAAGACGACCATGTGCCGCAACAGGGAAATTACCCGACGAATCTGTGGGACGCCGGCGAGTGTGTGCGCGAGCAATTCAGTGTCACCATTCCACAGGATGCCGCCGGCCCGCTGCGCGTCGTGTCCGGCTTCTATGCAGCAGACGGACAGCGCTTCCATGCCGGCACGCCGGATGATCTGGTTGATCTGGGTGAGATCGAGTTGAGCAAGTGACGCGATGCAGCTTGTCAGATGCGCCGCATCGACAAGCTGCAATCCGGGCATTGTGCAAGACATGCGCACTGGCATATACTCGTCACCTGCAAAAGGAGACCGTCGAATGTTCAATCCACTTATCACAACAGTCCGCGATGGGCTGCACTACAAAGGCCGCACCAATCAAGTCATGTGGGTGCTGCACCGCATCAGTGGGCTGGGCGTGCTGTTCTTTCTGGTGCTGCATGTCCCTGGCGAGAGCATGGCCACGTTCAACCCTCAACTGCACGGAGTGATCCTGGACATCTACAAGACGCCCTTGTTCTCAGTGCTGGAACTGATATTGGCGGCCTGCCTGATTTTCCACGCAGTGAACGGCACGCGCGTCGCCATCCTCGACATGCGCCCGCACCTGTGGGACAAGCAGCATGTCGCCACGCGCTGGGCAATCATCATCATCCTCGTGCTGCTCGCACCGACGATCATCATCATGGCCTATAAGTCGTTCAGTCATTTTGCCGCGAATGGCCTCTGAACCATGACAACCTCAACTGCAACTCCCGGGCGCACAGTGCGCACTGTCAAACCCATTCCACAAGCGCGCAACCGCTTCGAGCGCTTTGCCTGGATGTTCATGCGCTGGAGCGGTTTGCTGCTCGTCTTCCTGGCGCTCTCACACTTCTGGATGCAACATGTCATCATCGGCACGCACCAGATCACGTTCGCCGGCACCGTGCTGCGCTGGGGCGCAAGCGGTGATCCAGTCACCGTCGAGCAGGTGATCTGGCGGTTGTATTACGCCGTCATCATCATCCTCGCCATGTTGCACGGGCTGAATGGTCTGCGCACCGTGGTGTTCGATTACTTTGGCCACAGCAGCGGCTTCTACAAGCTGGTGATGGGCGTTGCCGTCGTGTTGATCGGGCTGGTGTCGGTCAGCGGTCTCATCGCGCTCGCCGTCGGCGCGCAGCGCGTGGCTGAAGTGGCATTGCGCTAACCACCAATCCAGGACGTCCTGCAAATCCGGTCAAAAATGAGTCGTGTGAATCGCGGGCGGGCGCTGCAATGGCTGCCCGCCCTTTTTGTTGCGCTGCTGGCGTTTGCCTTTCATCTGCAAAGTCTGGAGTGGGTGCGCCACAACTTCGATCGCGGCTATCCGCATGGGTTGGGCATGGCCATCCGCGAGGCGATTGCGCACGGCCGGCTCGATCAACTGCCAGTCGTCAGCCTTGTCGCCAGCATCAATTTCCCCAACCCCGCCGGCACGAGCTATCTCTACGCGCTGCTCACCGCCATCGAGCCAAGCGCGTTTGTCGCCACCGCACTGAACGCCATGCTCGGCGCAACAGTCGCGGTGATTGCGCATTCCATTGCGCGGCGCCTGTTCGGCGTGTGGGCCGGCATCGTTGCAGGCGTGCTGGCCGGCACAAGTCTGTGGGCAACCTGGGTGGCGCGCGGCGCGTGGCTGCAAGGGCCGGTCGAGTTCATGGCAGCGGTCACGCTCTGGCTGCTGGTCAACGGCATCGCACATCGCAAGCCGCGCCATCTGTTCGCAGCCCTCACCGGCGTGGCGCTGTTCATGCAGACCTACCTTGTCGCATTTGGCCTGCTGGCGCAGGCATGCGCGGCTGCAGCTGGCGGGTTCCTTAAGGGTGTCCGACATCTTGCGCGCCCTTTTATCGCCGGCCTCGCGCTGTGCGCGCTAAGCCTGCTGCTCTACCTCGGCGCGGCGATCAGCGCGCGCGCGTCGGTGAGCAGCGTGATCAACAATCCCAACGCATTCAACGAGGAGACGCGCGCCGGCGGCGTCAACCTCGATCCCATCAATCACGTCTTTCGCATCGCCAGCGGGCGTGATTTTGAGAACACATTTGTGCTGAAGGAATCGCCGGCGTTCACGCAGCGCGATGCAGTCAGCGATCTGCGCGCAACAGCGATCGATCTGCTGATGCTGGCTGGGTTCGTGCTGACAGCAACGCTGGCTTTCAGCAAAACTGTGCCGGCGCAGCAGGCCATCACCAGCCGCATGGTGCTGCTGTGGCTGCTGTTGCCGGTGGCCGGCACGCTGTTCGTTGCCAACCTCGTCATGCGCGATTGGAAGGTGCACGTGTTCTACATTTTGCTGGCATCGCCGGCGCCGTATGTGCTGGCCGGCGCGCCGTTTGGCGCGGTGCAGCGCTGGCTCGCGCGCGCTTCCTTGCATGCTCGGCGCGCTTTTGCCACAACATGCATTGCGCTGCTGGCCGGCGCGTTCGCCGTCAACCAGTGGAACTTCGCCGGCGACATCGACGCGACACAGCGCCAGCCGATCATCTACACCGGCCTCGATGGGTTGCCGCTGGCGCAACAGATGCAGATGACGCAGTGGGCGCGCGCGCATTGCAGCGCCATCAACAACCCGCAGGAGCGCTTGTGGCTGGCGAGTGTATTCGGCGACATCGGTTTCATTCGCGCCGGCAGCTACCAGATGAAAAACAACTCCACGATGTGGAGCGTTGCCCCGCGCGGTGGCAACTGTCTTTTTCAGGTG
>JBDHWI010000089.1:0-17044 GCA_039810125.1 Thermoflexales bacterium
GTGGCGCTGTGCCGGCTGCTGCTCACCGAGCCGGACATCCTGCTGCTCGACGAGCCGACCAACCACCTCGACGCCGAATCCATCAGTTGGTTGGAGAAGCACCTGCGCGATTACAAAGGCACCGTCATTGCCGTCACGCACGACCGCTATTTCCTCGACAACGTGGCCGAATGGATCCTCGAACTCGATCGTGGCTATGGCATCCCGTGGAAGGGCAACTACTCGTCGTGGCTCGACCAGAAGAAGAACCGGCTCGCCCTCGAAGAGAAGGCCGACACCAAGCGCCAGAAGACGCTGGAGCGCGAATTGGAATGGATTCGCATGAGCCCGCGCGCGCGGCAGGCCAAGAGCAAGGCGCGCGTGACAGCCTACGAAAACCTGCTCAGCCAGGAGCAGGAGGCGCGCCGCGAAGAGTTGGAGATTTACATCCCGCCAGGACCACGTTTGGGCAACGTGGTGATCGAAGCTGAGAACCTGGCGAAGAAATTCGGCGACCGCACGCTGTATGAGGGCTTGAGCTTTCAGGTGCCGCCCGGTGCGGTCGTCGGCATCATTGGGCCGAATGGCGTCGGCAAGACCACGCTGTTTCGCATGGTGATTGGGCAGGAGCAACCCGACGCCGGCGTGATCAAGGTCGGCGAGACGGTCAAGCTCGGCTATGTCGATCAAAATCGCACGCTGAACCCCGACAAAAACGTGTGGGAGGAAATCAGCGGCGGTGAAGACACCATCACGCTCGGACCGCGCAAGATGATGAGCCGCGCATATGTCGCCGGCTTCAACTTCCTCGGTGCGGATCAGCAAAAGAAGGTCGGCGCGCTATCGGGCGGCGAGCGCAACCGCGTGCACCTGGCGAAAATGTTGAAAGAGGGCGCGAACGTGCTGCTGCTCGACGAGCCGACCAATGACCTCGACGTCAACACTTTGCGCGCGCTGGAAGATGCCATCGAAGAGTTTGCCGGCTGCGCGCTCATCATCAGCCACGACCGCTGGTTCCTCGACCGCGTGGCCACGCACATCCTTGCCATCGAGGATGATGGCGTGGTGCGCTGGTTTACCGGCAACGTCAGCGAATACGAAGAGGCCTTCCCGCGGCCGGTGCAACGCAAGCAACGCAAGCTGCAACTGAACTGACTCAAGCGGCCTGACTGTGCAGTCAGGCCGCTCGCTTTTGCATGAATTTGTAGTGTGGGGCAACGCAGCCTACACTTGCCCCGTTGTGGCAACCCACCACCTTCGCGCAACGCACGACTCGCAGCGCATCAGCATCTTTATCGACAATGCGATTGCGCCCTGCGTCGAGCAACATGCCGCGCCGAACTGCCGGCCCTTCATTCACCCGCTGCGCGCGCCGGACGGCTGCACGGTGCTCACCGAAGATGCGCCGGCGCATCACCCCTGGCAACACGGACTTTACACCGGCCTGAACGACGTGAACGGCATCGGCTTCTGGACTGAAGGGCTGCATGAGTCGCATCGCGCCATCGACGGCACGTTCCATCCGTTGCCGCTGATGGCGCCGCAGGTGGACGGCGATCGCGCAAGATGGGCAGTGCAGTGCGAATGGCGCTCGCAGGCCGGTGATGCGCTGCTGCATGAAAAGCAAATCTGGACGCTGCGAGCCAATTTTCTGGATCTCGCCTGGACGCTCACGGCGATGGTCGATCTGACATTTGGCCGCTACGACTACGGCGGCCTGTTCTTGCGCATGCCGTTTCGCCAGGCGCGCGGCGGCGAGGCGATCAACAGTGCCGGCCAGCACAACGCCGATGCCGAAGCGCAGCGCGCGCGCTGGTGCGCGGTCGCCATGCCGATGGATGATGCAGGCAAATGGGCCGGCATTGCGCTCTTCGACCATCCTTCCAACGCGCAATATCCAACCCCGTGGCGCGTGGACAACGAGCTGGGCATTGGGCCTTCGCCGTGTATCGCCGGCGCATGGCGACTGCAGGCCGGCGAATCTCGAAGCTTTCACCACGGTGTGCTGCCGTTCATGGGTCGGGTCGATGCCGGCCTGATCAGGCAGCATCACGATATCTTTATTGCTGAGGCAGAAGAAACTCCATGAGCAACTTGATCGTTGTGCATCCATCGTTTGAAGCGACATGGCCGTTTGTGGCCGACCGCTTGCTGGCTTTGTGGCAGCAGCAGGGTGACGCGCAGTTGATTCGCCTTGCGCCGAATGAGGCGCGCCCGTTGCATGCGTTGGACATCGCCCTTTCAGGCGTTGAAAGGTTGATTGCGCTGAATGTGCCGGCAACCGCCGAGACAGTGCGAGCGATGCCGGCGTTGCAGGAGGTCGCCATTCTGCGCGAGTACGAGCAGCTGAACGATGCCGGCTTGCAAGAGGCCTTGAAGGCCAAAGGCGTGCGCGCCTATCAACAGCGCAGCGAAGGTTTCTGGGGCGAGAGCGTGAGCGAGTTCGGCCTGGCGCTCACATTGTGCGCGTTGCGCCGCATCCCGCAGACCTATGCCGCGATGATCCATGCGCAGGATGTGTGGGATTACAGCCCTGCCGGCGGAGTGGGCAAACCCAACCAGCGCGGCTATCAGTTCGGCGATGATCTGCGTTTTACCAATGGCACGGTCGAGGGCAAACGCGTGCGCATCGTCGGCGCCGGCAACATCGCCAGCCGCTATGCCAGCTTCATGCATATGCTCGGCGCAGATGTGGCAGCGTGGGATCCCTTTGCCAGCGAGCCAAGCTTCCATCGCGCCGGCGCGCGGCGCGAGCATCATCTCGACCGCCTCATGCGCGATGCCGAAATCTTTGCGCCGATGGTGCCGCTCACCGAAAGCACGCGCGGACTGGTGACGCGCGAGCACATTTGCGCTTTGCCGAAAGGTTGCCTGGTGGTGCTGGTCACACGCGCGCTGATCTGCGACATGCCGGCCATTCGCGAGCGCGTGCTGAATGATGAGATTGCGCTGGCGGCAGATGTATTCGATGTGGAGCCGCTGCCGCTGGATGATCCCCTGTTGGGTCGGCACAACGTGGTGCATACGCCGCACAACGCCGGCCGCACCAAAGAGGCCAATTTCCGCTGGGCCGAAATGCTGGTTGCGCAATTTGCGCCGCGCTGAAAAGTGACGCATCGGTGGTAAAGTCGGGTGACTTTCAAACACACGACAACTCGCGAAAAACACAACTTTTCCCATCGTTTTTATCGCTATTGCATACTGTTACTTAGAAAAGTTGCGCGAGTTGTCGTGTGTGTATTATTTTGCTGCGGACTTTGTATTCATGGCACGACAAACAAATATGCCCTCATTCGCTCGGATAACTGTGCACGCCTGCGCGTGTGCAGTCGCAACTCTCGCTTTGTTTAGCCCGCTCATCTCAACGACACAGGCTGCCGGCCAGGATTTACCTTTTGATCTGCCGGCGAAGCGCGGCAGCAACGCCAGCATCGATATTCAAGTGACGACGCCCGGTTGCATTCTGGCGCAGATCAAGCCGTGGATGGCTTCGACGCCAGAGGGGCGGAAGTCTGATCGATTGCAATTGTCATTGAACAATGACGACCGCTCGTTCCCCTACGCCGGCATCGCCGGGCAGGCCAGCCCACAGGTGCCGCTGTGGTTAAGCTACGCGGTCTTCCCATCAGATGTGTCGCGCGTGGTGACGTGGACGTTGAGTGTGACGAACTTGAGCAATGCCGGCACCGCGCGCGGCGTGGTGCGCATCGAATACCCACCCACGCCCATGCCTTGCGTGCTGCGCGCAGAGGCACAACCCAACGGCGTTTTCCTGAGTTGGTTTTACACTGGCGAGCGCTTCGCTGGCAACTTTCTGATCGAGCGATCGAGCAACAATGGCGCAGCCTGGCGAACAATGGATGCCTGCACGACGTCCATCTCGAATCGGACAATCTATTCATGCAATGATGCCACCGCGACGACGGGCAATTACCTCTATCGCGCCTGTGCTGTGACCGAAGGCGAAACTTGCACTGCGTCGAATGTGACCCCGCCGGTGCGCTTGCGTGTGAACTGATGTTATTGCGCCGGCGCCTGCATCCTAAGAAAGACACCTGATGGCAAGACCACCAGGTGTCTTCTTCAAGGTTTTTTTACAACGGCAGTGGGTGCGATCTCAGTTGCCGCACGGCGCGATGTTGCGCCAATTCTGCGCTATGTCGTTCACCTGT
This sequence comes from Thermoflexales bacterium, assembly GCA_039810125.1. Lineage (GTDB taxonomy): Bacteria > Chloroflexota > Anaerolineae > J036 > Brachytrichaceae > JBDHWI01. Next base: position 4,152 of record JBDHWI010000089.1, read on the forward strand.
TGCGTGCCATTTGCACCATAGCTCAGCGTGAGCTGGCGATTGCCGATCTCGCCGCAGGCACTATCTTTCTCCACGTAATCCCATGAACCGAGCGCATATTTGTATTCGATTTGCACGCCTTCCTTTCCGCTCAGCGTGATCGTCCACGTGGTGGCATCGATGCGCGCCAGCTGTGCGCCGCCTGGATCCCACTGCGGCAGGTCGCCATCCAGCTGATCGAGTGTGCCGGGGATGTAGACGCTGCGGCCGGCGCCATCGGTGGTGGCCGGCACAGTCACGGTGAACACCAGCGTTACCTTGCGCAACGCCGGCGCGGCGGAAACCTCGGTTGAATTGCCAGAGCGGTTGAATGATTGGTCGACTGCGCGCACCACGTAGTAATACGTTGTGCCAGATGGCACGCCGGCATCGGTGTAGCCGGCGTCAGTCACGCGGGCGATCTGCACATAGGGGCCGCCGGCGGCGCTGGCGCGCAGCACCTCATAGCCAAACAGCGTCGGATCACCCTGCACCGCATCCCACGCCAGCGTGATGCCTGCTGGCGCTGCGCTGACCATGCGCAGGTTGGCTGGCGTCGCCGGCGCGGTCGTGTCGTCGCTCGCGTTCACGGTGAGTTTGCCGGGGTTGGTCGGCAGCGCGCCGGCGGCAATCGGGCCATTCAAATCGGCAAACAGCCAGTCGCGGCCGTTCGTCGTGCTATAGCGATATGCATAGTCGAATATGCCAGTAGCTTCAGGCAGCAAGCTGGCCTTGAATTCATCGTTGTCGCCGCGATCTGCGTTGAATGCGGCATCGACCCACACCCACGCAGCGTTGTTCGCTGGGTTGCTGCCGGCGGGACCAAAGCCAACCTGCGCCATCAGATTCGCTGTTGCACCGACCTGGTTCGTCACGCCGTCGATCCACACCTGCCCAAAAATTGCATCCGTGCGGTTGACAACGCTGATGGTGTGCGTGATCGCCGGCGGCCATTGCAGGTTTGCCCGACCGATGGTCAAGCGCGGCATCGCGCTCACTTCATTCGATGCAACACCTTCATTGCCAGCCGCGTCCACTGCCCTGACGACATAGAAGTATGTCGTGGCATTGCGCAGGCCGGCGTCGCTAAGCGTGACTGTGTTGATGGGGCTGCTGTTTACCTGCGCAAAACCACCGCCGCTGAGCGGACTGCGATAGACGTTGTAGCCCGCTGCGCCGGCGACCGCATCCCATGCCAATACCACCCGGGCATCATCCTCGCTCGTTACGCGCAGGTTGGCCGGCGCTGCCGGCGGCGTCACGTCGGCTCCCTTCCTGCTCACCAGCACCACAGCGCTCCTCGCGCCGATGCTGCCAGTGATTCGCCCATTCACCACGCCGGCGGTGCGATTGGCGCTGCCCACAACGATCTTGGCGCTCAGTTGCAGCCCATTTGGCAGATAGCCGGCAACCGGCACTGCGCCATTCATCGTGGTATTACTGCGATTCACGATCACGACGACAACTTGATCGTTGACCTTGCGACCATAGGCCACCACGCCAGCATTGTCGTCGGCCAGCAGCATCTTGAAGTCGCCGGCCGTGAGTGCCGGCGTCTGCTTGCGCATCACAGCCAATTGGCTGTAGTAGCGAAACAGCGCGCGATCGGGCTTGCCGCTATTGCCAGACCACGGATACGCGCGGCGATCATCGGGGTCGTCGTCGCCGGTCAGGCCGACCTCGTCGCCGTAATACACCGTCGGCGCGCCTGGCAGAGTAAATTGGATCAGCGCAGCGAGGCGCAAATTTCGCTTGCCGGCGGCTATGTTGGTCGCGTTGAATTCCTTGTCAGCGCGCGTCTCTGCGCCGGGGGTCAGCGTCCACAGCAAGCGCTCTGTGTCGTGGCTGTCGAGCAGATTCATCAGCGCGTAATACGCCGCGTCCGGGTAGTCTTCGCGGATGGATTCCATGCGCGCCGCAAATTCACTGGGCAGGAGAGGACGGCCGCTGTCGGGAAAGCCCTTTGCATCGAACGAGCCGGGTGTGAGCAGGCCGATCACCGCATCGCGCAGACGATAGTTCATGGTGGAGTCGGCGCGATCGCCGCGCAGCATGCGCAAAAGCGTGCTGTCTTTCTGCCACGTCTCACTGATGATGAGCGCATCCGCCCGCGCGGTTTTCACTTCCGTGCGGAACTGTTCCCAATAACCGTTCGGGAAGGATGGATCACCCATCACGTCCATGCGCCAGCCATTGCTGCCCTGAGTCAGCCAGTAACGCGCGACGTTGTTGGGGTTACTGTTGCCGGCGTCGTTGATGAAATACTGCTGCACTTGCGGATTGCTCTTGTTCAGCACGGGGATGCTGTCGAAGCCAAACCAGCCGTCATAGTTGGCAGAGTTTGCGCCGGCGCTGCCAGCACATGCGCCAGCGCCGGCGGCCACGTCGTGGAAGGTGAACCAATCGCGATACGGCGAGGTCAGTGATTCACACGCGCCGACGGCGGTGAAGCGGTTGTAGCGATCGAAGAACGGGCTGTCGCTCGAAAGGTGGTTGTACACGCCATCCAGCACGATGCGAATGCCTTTGCGTTGGGCGTGCTTGACCAGGTTCTCCCAGTCCTTCTGCGTGCCGAAATAGGGGTCGATCTTGAAATAGTCCTGCGTGTCGTAGCCGTGGTTGGAGCCGGCGTCAAAGATCGGGTTGAAGTAGATCGTGTTGACGCCGAGCGATTGCAGATAGCCAAGCTGCTGATCGACACCGCGCAGGTCACCGCCCATGTAATCGCGGCCGCGCGGGCTTTCCTTTGTCAGGCTCCATGCCGGTGGGTTGGCATCGAACCGCCACGGGCAGTTGACCGCGGCGTCGGCATGGTTGCGGCAGAAGCCTTCGGGCAGCGTTCCCCACGGCAGGCGAAGCACCGGGTCGTCGTAGCGCGGATCGCCAGTGCGTGGGTCGTTGTTGGAATACCCGTTGCGGAAGCGGTCGGGGAAGATCTGATAAATCACTGCGCCCTTCGCCCATGCCGGCGCACTGAAGTCCGGCGCGAAGAACATCAGCGCATAGCTGTTGTCGATGATCGCGTCGCTCACCGCGCCGAGGCCACCATCCAGCGCCGGCGTGTCGTCGGCGTAATACACCGTCTTGTCGCCGTCGGTGATGATGAAGCGATACCACAGATTATTTGGCGCAGCCTCATGCAAGGTCGCTTCCCAGAAATCACAGGCCATGTGCTCCAGGCTGGCCTGCTGGCACGGCACATCGCCGGCTGCAATCGACATCGGCAAGATGCGCTGCGCGTTGGCATTGATATCGAACACGCGCAAGCTCACAGCGGTGGCGTCGCCATGAAAGGTGCGGATGCGAATCTTCACCGGCGTGCCGGCGCTCACCGCGCCGCCTGGCGTGCGATAGAGCGGATTGCGCGAATCATGCCGCACACCGCCCCACTGCACATCGTTATCGGTCACGGGCGCACTGGCGACGTTCACCCTGGCGGGATCAGGCGAGTGCGTTGCATGGGCGCCGCGCGAGGCGGCCGGCTGCGCGATGGCTGCAGCCACGACCACCGCCAGCAGCGCATGCCGCATGGTTTGACGAGCGCTCTGCATGGTCTGCACGGAATGATCCTCCTAATGGCATGAGATGAGCGGACGGGTTGAGCAGCGCGGCTGCACCAGTTGCAGTGAGTTTCGATTGCCCGCTGTGCTCTGTCAAATTTTGGCAGCTACGCGACTGAAAATGGCGAGGAGAAATTTGTGGGTGCGCGCCGGCTGAGTTGTGACCAGCGCGCTCATCTTGCGCAACCCCGCTGCTGATGCGTTTACAATCCTGCGTCGGCGCTTCCCGCCACAATGCAACACTGCAAAGGTGCTTCTCGATTCGATGCCTGCAAAGAAATTTTCGGCGCTCTGCGCCGGCCTGTTGGTGGCGCTGACGGCGTGTTCGCCGGCCGCCCTTCTGCCCACCGCCACTCCCACCGCGACTGCGCTGCCCACGGCCACCGTGCCGCCGACGCCGACGATTATTCCATCGCCCACGCCGACGCCGGTGAAGACCATCTGGATTGACCCGCTGCTGCCGGCAAATGTGCATGAAGCGCTGATGACGCAGGCAAAGCAATTTGCCGAGAGCGCCGGCGAGGCGCCGTTTCGCGTCGCCCTCACCACCACCGCAAATGCCGACGTGACGATAGCCGCCGGCAACGAGGGCCTGCCGCTCATCACCAGCACCTTCGCCGTCGCTGCGCCATTTCCCACCGTGGCCGATGAGATCCGCTTCGATGATTTCAAAAAGTTCTGGGCCGGCGATGCAACTGCGCTGGCCAGCGTGTCTGCCGACGGACAAACACCCCCGACGCTATTCATGGATGCCGACACGCGCGCGGCATTGGTGTTGCTGTTGGGCGAGCCGGCGGAGAACGCAAAGATTCAACTCTCTCTGCCCGAGAACGTGCTGGCCGATGCGTGGGCGATGAAGGGCGCATCGCTCGCGGTGGTGCCGTTCGATCAACTTGAGGCGCGCTGGAAGTTGCTGCGCGTGGATGGCATCAACCTGTTCGAGCGCGAAGCCGACATGGCGAAATATCCGCTCACGCTGCAGGTGCGCGCCGCCGGCGATGCCGGCATGCTCACCCGCCTCGGCAGCGCCATCACCCCCAGCAACAATCGCGATTTGAGCAAAATGACCATCGTGGCGATGACTGGCGTGACGGCGATGGTGCGCGGCACCGCCGTGAAAATGGAGCAGAACGGCATCACCTATCCCGCAGAAAAAATTCGCGACTGGCTGACCACTGCCGACATCACGCACATCAGCAATGAGGTGTCATTCTGGGATAAATGTCCGCCGCCTTCCTACAATGATGGCGTGACGATGTGCTCGAACGTGAAGTATATGGATCTGCTGCGCTACGTCGGCACAGACGTCATCGAGTTGACCGGCAACCATCTGTGGGATTACGGCTTCCAAAGGGTGACGCCAACGATTGAGATGTACGAGCAGGAAGGTTGGAAATACTTCGGCGGCGGCAGAAATATCGCCGATGCGCTGCGGCCTTTGACGATGACGGTGAACGGCAACCGGATCGCCTTTGTTGGCTGCAACTACTTCGGCGCAGACTGGGCGACAGAAGAGATGGCCGGCTCTGCGCCATGCAGCCCCGACAACCCGAAAGACCTGACGTATCAGATCAACCTGATCCGTCAACTGCGCGCCGAGGGCTATCTGGTCATTGCGACGTTGCAGTATGAAGAGTATTACTTCTACCAAAGCACCCCCCAGCAACGGCGCGACTTTGCGGCGCTGCGCGACGCCGGCGCCATCGTTGTCAATGGCAGCCAGGGTCACCACGCGCAAGCCTTCGATGTGAGCAACGCCGGCTTCATCCACTGGGGCACGGGCAACCTCTTCTTTGGCGACCAGGAGGCGAAGGGCGCTCGACAGACCTTTGTCGACAGACACGTGTTCTATGACAACCGCTATCTCGGCGTCGATCTGCGCACCGCATTCATCGTCGACGATTCGCAGCCAGTGCCGATGACGCCGGAGGAGCGCCGCGAGTTGCTCAACGATTTGTTCGATGTGAGCGTGTTTCAGTAGTTGTCTTGAAGATGCCCCGCCGGCGGCATTGCATCTGCTTTACCAGCGCGTCGTCAATGCCCGGATCATAGTCGAGCAGAATTTTTTGCGGCTATTCGTCATGCTGTTCTTTGCGCAAGAAGAGGAACAGAGGGCTTTTTGTTATCCTCTTTCACCTCTATTCCTTTACTTCCCTTGCAGAAAAGTTCAGCGAATGACCGTGGCGGCGAGTCCGATAAGTGCGGCGACGCCGGCGGCCACCAGCCAGGCGCGGTTGTTGTTGAAGAGCATGTTGATGTCCTGCGGCTCTGCGGCTTGCGCGGCAACAGGCGGCAGCGTGCCAGTGGTGAACAGCATCTCGCGGAATTCCCCGATGCTGGCCGGCCGGTCGTCGGGATGCATGGCGACGGCGCTGAGCAGCGCGCGCTCGATGTTCTCACTGAGTGCTGGGTTGCACTGGCGCGGCAGTGCGAGCGCATCGGGGTTGAGGAAGCGTTGGCGCGCGTCCGCCGGCGGCGTGTTGGTCAGCAGGTGATACAGCGTCGCGCCCAGCGCATAGATATCCGAGCGTGTGTCGGTGTGTGAATCGTCCTCGCCGTATTGCTCCAACGGCGTGTAGGCTGCCGTGCCACGCCCTTGCAACACCGTCACCGTCTGCGAGGTGTCCTTCGAGAGCAACTTCACCAAGCCAAAGTCCACCAACTTGATCAAGCCGCTTGGAGTGAGCTTGATGTTGCTCGGTTTGATGTCGCGGTGCAGCACCGGCGGATCCTGGGTGTGCATGTATTCAATGGAGTCGCACAGTTGCCGCGCCCACGTCAACACTTCCACTTCGGTCAAAAAGCGTCCCGCCCGCCGCGCCTCATCCATCAGCTCCTTCAAATTCTTGCCCATCACGTAATCCATCACCAGATAGTCCAGCCCGTCTTCGGTGAAGTAATCTGACACCTTGGGCAGATTGGGATGGTCGAGCCGCGCCAGCACACTGGCCTCGCGCGAGAACTGGTGCTGCAATTCGGTGATGAGCGCCGGCTCGATATTGGGATCGATGCGCACGGCCTTCACAGCGCACTTGCGACCTTCCAATCGCAAATCTTCGGCAAGGTAAACCGATCCCATGCCGCCCTGACCGATGGGAGATTCGATGCGATAGCGCCGGCGCAGCACAGTTCCGGATTGGAGCATAAAGTTGATTCTATCAGTGCGAGCGATGCGGGGCTGATCGACTGATTCTTGTAGAGATAGTCTCTCTGACGCCGGCAATCTGCAATTCCATCTGTGGATAATGCTTCACCAGCGCGACCATCGCACTGATAAAATACAAAAGATGAACCAAGACGCTCCCATGCTCATCATTGAAAGCGGCCAACTGGCCGGCCAGCGCTGGCTGGTGGACAGCGACATCGTCATCATCGGCCGTGAGCCAGGTGTGACCGACCTGATGCTGCCCGAACGCCAGGTGTCGCGCCGGCATGCCAAGATCGAGCGCACGCCCGAAGGTTTCATGTTGAGCGACCTGAGCAGCAAAAACGGCACCTTCCTGAACGGCAAAGAGGTGAAGGAGCCGAAGATGCTGCAGGATGGCGATGAGATTCAGATTGCACTCTCAGTCAAGATCGCCTTTGTGGGCAGCGATGCGACGGCGCCGCTGAATGCGCGCCCCATCAGCAAGGCCATGCGCGCGGTGGTGCGCGGCATTCGCCTGGACAAGGAGAGCCGGCGCGTGTTTATCGCCGAGCAAGAGCTCGATCCCCCTCTCTCATTGCAGCAATATCGCCTGCTCGAGTTGCTGGCCGATGCCAGCGGCGGCCTTGTCTCACGGCAGGAAATTGTGGAGCGCGTGTGGGAAGGCGAGAACGCCTACGGCGTGAGCGAGCAGGCTATCGACGCACTGGTGCGCCGGCTGCGCGACCGCGTCGCCGAGCGCGACCCCGACCACGAATACATCGTCACCGTGCGCGGTCACGGCCTGCGCTTCGAGAACCGCTACGGTTGATCGCTTCACTGCGCAGATTGCCCACAGCGCCACCATCTCGGCGCGCCTCACCCAGCAATCGTGCCAACCTGGCAACCCGCGCCGGCGTTTGCCGGCGCGATCCCTTTGTGCATCTGCCGCGTTCATGTCTGTAGATGAATGAACAATAGAAGCGTGTGCCAGCGGATGAAAAGATGTGAAGATGTGAAATCGGGTTGACAAACGAAAAAATCCATCGTTTAATTTCAGCCTCAATGCCGTTGCTGCGGGGGCAATGGCATTTCATCATCTCCGTCGCACTCTCGTCACACTCTCATCACAACATACGCGTTTGTCGATCGTTCGGGTTGCTGCCCATGCTGGGTAGTGATGATGACGCGCTGCCGGCTCACACGCCGGCGCGTCATGCACAAGGAGGCTTTCATGCCAGTTGTTCCGACGTATCCGGGTGTGTATATCGAGGAGTTGCCTAGTGGCGTGCGCACCATCACCGGCGTCGCCACCAGCGTGGCTGCGTTTGTGGATGGCTTCAGTCGCGGTCCAAAAGACAAGGCCACGCGCATCTTTAGCTTTGCCGACTTCGAGCGCGAATTTGGCGGACTGCACAAAGACAGCGAAGCCAGCTATGCCATCCAGCAGTTCTACTTAAACGGCGGCGGCGAGGCATGGGTGGTGCGCGTGGTCGGCACGAATGCAGCCGCTGCGACCGTCGCCATGAGCAACACCATTGGCGGTGCAGCCGCGCTCACGCTGGCCGCGAAGAACGAGGGGGAATGGGGCAACAACCTGCGTGCGCGCATTGACCAGAAAGGCACAGCCGCCGGCGAGTTCAACCTCACGTTGAGCGAAGTGCAAACGGTGAATGGCCGCCCAAGCGTTGTGCGGCAAGAGGTCTTTCGCAACCTCTCCGTCGATAGCAGCAAGATCAACCACGTCGACAAGGTCGTCAACGATGCGTTGTCCGGCTCGAAGCTGGCGACAGTCACGACGTCGTCGGCAAATGCGCCACTGGTGAATGGCACGCTCGGCGCGGACATTGGCGCGGCCACGCTCAACGTGCCGGCCAGCCCACAGTTCAAGATCACCATCAGCGACGGCACGACCAGCAGCGTCTTTGACAACGTGCCGGTGGGAATTGCCAACGGCGCGCAACCCTTAAATGCCGTAGCTGCCGCCCTGGAAGCGGCCATCCGCGGCGCATCGCCGGCCAACCCGGCTTTCGCCGGCGCCACCGTCAGCCTGCTCGGCAACCGGCTGCAAGTGATGGCTGGCAACGGCGCAGCGCGCAACACGGTGGTGTTCGCCAACGCCGGCGGCGGCAGCACTTTTGCCACCGATGCCAAACTGACTGGCGTGGGTGTGACTGCCAATCTGCAGGACTACCTCTTCGGCGTAAATGCCGCCATTGCCAACACTGCGCAAGCCGCCGGCGTGCAAGGCGCGAATGGCGCGCTGCCCACCGCCACGCAGTTGATAGGCAACCAGGTTGCCAAGAGCGGTCTGTTCGCGCTCGAAGACGCTGACATCTTCAACATCCTGTGCATTCCGCGCGCAGCCGTGCTGGGCGGCACAGACATGCAGGCGATCATCGCCCAGGCCGAAACGTATTGTGAGATGCGACGCGCCTTCCTGCTGGTGGATACACCGCCGAATGTCGATGAACTGGCCGAGATTACCGCATTTATTGGCGGCAATGGGACGCTACGGCACAAGAATGCGGCGCTGTATTACCCGCGCGTGAAAGTGCCGGACCCATTGAACGAGATGCGGCTGCGTGCTGTTGGCGCATGCGGCACGGTGGCCGGCGTGTATGCCCGCATCGATAGCACCCGCGGGGTGTGGAAGGCGCCGGCTGGCACCGAAGCCACCGTGCGTAACGTGCCGGAGTTGGAAGATGCACTGACCGATGCCGAGAATGGCGTGCTGAACCCGCTGGGCGTGAACAGCCTGCGCAACCTGCCGGTGTTCGGCAATGTGGTGTGGGGCGCGCGCACGCTCGATGGCGCAGACCAGCAAGCTTCTGAATGGAAGCACGTGCCGGTGCGACGGATGGCCTTGTTCATCGAAGAGTCGCTGTACCGCGGCCTGAAGTGGGTGGTGTTCGAGCCGAATGACGAGCCGCTGTGGTCGCAGATTCGGCTCAATATCGGCGCGTTCATGCAAAACCTGTTCCGGCAGGGCGCATTCCAGGGCAAGACGCCGCGTGAGGCGTATTTCGTCAAGTGCGATAGCGAAACCACGACGCAGAACGACATCAACGCCGGCATCGTCAACATCATCGTCGGGTTCGCGCCGCTCAAGCCGGCCGAGTTCGTCATCGTCAAGCTGCAGCAGATGGCCGGCCAAGTGCAGGCTTAAGGAGTCCACATGGCACAGTTCAGCGTGAATCCACAACGCTTCGATCCGTACAAAAACTTCAAGTTTCGCGTGAAGTGGGATGGCAAATATGTCGCCGGCGTGAGCAAGATCAGCGCGCTCAAGCGCACCACCGAGGTGGTGAAGCATCGCGAGGGCGGCGACCCCAGCAGCAGCCGCAAATCGCCGGGGCGCACTGAATTCGAGCCGATCACGCTGGAGCGCGGCGTGACGCACGACCCGGAGTTCGAGGCATGGGCGAGCAAGGTGTGGAACTTTGGCGCCGGCCTGGGCGCGGAGGCGTCGCTCAAGGACTTTCGCAAAGACCTCATCATCGAGATGCTCAACGAGGCCGGCCAGGTTGCCATCGCCTACAAGGTCTTTCGCTGCTGGGTCAGCGAATATCAGAGCTTGCCCGATCTCGATGCCAACACCAACAACATCGCCATCCAGCACATCAAGCTGGAGAACGAGGGTTGGGAGCGCGATGCATCGGTGCCGGAGCCGAGCGAGCCGGCGTTTTAGTTGCCAGTATGCAGCCTTTGTCTGCGTCCGCTCTGTTGCATGCATGGGAGGCCGGCAGCGCACTGAGCCTGCCGCAGCGCGCGCTGGTGCTGCTGACGGCGGCCAACCCTGGCACGCCATCAGCTGCGCTGGCGCAGCTGACGCTGGGCGAGCGCGACGCGCGGCTGATCGACCTGCGCGAGCAGTGCTTCGGCAGTACGGTCACCGCCATTGCGGCCTGCCCAACGTGTGGCGAGCGCGTTGAGATGCAGTTCGACATAGCCGCGCTGCGCGCGCCGCCGGCGCGCAGCGATGCGGTGTTCACGCTCGCAGATGACGCCGGCCTAGTGCGCTTTCGCGCAGTGAATTCGCTGGATGTGCTGACACTGATGGATGCGCCGCACGCAAACCCGAAGCACGCGCTGGCCGAGCGATGCGTGATTGAAGGCGCCGGCGCATTGACAACTGCACAGGTGGATGCCATCGCCGCAGCATTGCGCGAAGCCGACTCACAGGCTGAGGTCTCGATTGCGCTGAGTTGCCCGAATTGCGGGCGGCAGTGGCAGGCGTTGTTTGACATCGCTTCATTCTTCTGGCGCGAGATCGAGGCATGGGCGCAGCGCACGTTGGACGATGTGCATACGCTGGCGATGGCCTATCACTGGCGCGAGAGCGACATTCTGGCGATGAGCGCCTGGCGCCGGCAGCAGTATTTGTTGCGAATTGAGGGTTCGTGACGAGCGAATCTGCAGCGTGCGGTTCGAAACCGCGCCTTTGGCGCTTTCGGCTGACTATCTGCCTGCACGGGCAGAATGCGCGCCGGCGTTGACTGACGCACGGCTGAAAGCCCTGCAGGGCAATTTCAATCGCTTGATGGGGAGCAAAAGTGCATGGCAACCGAGACAATGGATTTCCTGACTGCGCTTGCCTCACGAAACGGCCTTGCCGCCGGCTGGACTTCGCCGGCGGTAGTGCAGCCGCGCATCCCATCGCGCTTCGAACCAATCGCGCCGGATGCTGGCACAGGGCTGATCGAATCCGCGTCTGAGATGGACGCAACGCGCGAGGAGCGCCGCATCGCGCCAAGTCGCGAGGTTGCGCCGGCGAATGCGCCACCCACGCCAACTTTGGCGCCGGCGCTCAACCCATCGCCCGCACAACCCGCAATGCCAGCGCTGCCGGCATCCCACCCAACCTTGCGCGTAATCGAGCGCGTGGTGCACGCGCATGAAACTCAGACGATCCGCGTTGTGGAGCGCGCGCAACCGGCAACATTGCCAACAGTGCCGGCGATGCTGCGTGATGAAGTCACAGCGACACCATTAGCCACATCTGCGCCGGCACAACCGGCCATTGCTGCGGCGCAGCCACAACCCATCCAACAGGCAAGTTCGCGCATAGTACAACCACCGGTCACCGCCAAGCCATCGGCGGCGCAGACTTCCAAACAGCCGAAAGCAACGCAGCAGCCGACCGACGTTCACATCAACATTGGCCGCATCGAGGTGCGCGCAACTGTGGGCAAAAAGGGCGAGCCAGCGCGCAGCCGACCCCCTGCGCCGGACCTTGAGCGTTACCTGAACACGCTCAGCGGCGTCGGCAATGCCGGCAACAGCGGAGGAGAAGGATGAGCAACCAACTCGCCATTGCCACCGTGACCGAGACCCTGCGCCGGCTGATCGAGGCGGCCATTCAACTCGATGACGGCGCGGCGGTGTGCGTCACGCGCCCGCCCGACAGGGTGAACCCATCTACCAACCGGCTCAACCTTTTCCTGTATCACGCGGAGATCGATGCGGCGTTCCGCAATCGTGTCGATTTGAACCGGCAGACGTTGCCTGGCGAGAGCGCCGAGCCGCCTCTGCCACTATGTCTGTATTACCTGTTGAGCGCGTATGGCTCAGAGCAGGACGCCGGCGACATCACCGCACACCGCCTGATAGGGCGCGCTTCGCTCACACTGCACGATCACCCGATTTTGAGCGCGACCGAGATTCAGGCCGCGCTGCCCGGCACCGACCTGCACGAACAGATCGAGCGGGTGCGCATCACGCCGATGTCGCTCTCGCTGGAGGAGATGTCACGCCTGTGGGGCAGCTTTTCCACGAACTATCGCTTGAGCATGGCCTACAAGGTCTCGCTGGTGCTGATCGACAGCACCCGCCCAACGCGCACGCCGCTGCCGGTGCTGACCATTCGCACCACCGATGGGCGCGGTTTGCAGGTGCAACCGAGTCTGGTTCCACCCTACCCAACGCTGACGAACGTGACCCTGCCGGCGAACCGCACTGGCGCGGCGCTGGGCGACGCAATTACGCTCGAAGGCCATCACCTTGACGGCACGACGGTCACGGTGCAGATGACGCATCCCATGCTGTCATCACCCATCTTGATCCCGCAAGCCAGTTTTACTTCGGCATCGTCGACGGCGATTACGTTCCCATTGCCATCCGCCGGCAATGCGCCATCTCAATTCGCCGCCGGCTTCTTCACCATCACCGTCGTCACGGTGAAGGCTGGC
>JBDHWI010000090.1:0-16825 GCA_039810125.1 Thermoflexales bacterium
CTTGTAGACCCCATCCAGCGCCGGATCGCCCATCGATGTGATGAGATTGGTGCCGACGCCATACACCAGCCGGCGAATCACGTTGTCGGGGTCCACGTTGTCGCGCTGCGCTTCATCGCGAATCTGCGCTGTGATTTGCCAGATCACCAGTTCGTCGAGCTGGTTCGATAGCACGATGGAGGTGTCGGTGTAGCCGGCGGCATTCAGCATCTTTGCCGCCTGAATGCTGAGGTAGGCGAGGTCGCCCGAATCGAGCCGCACGCCGACCGGTTTGTGCCCCTTCGCCTTCAACTCGTCGAACACGCGAATGGCGTTCGGCACGCCGCTCTCCAGCGTGTTGATTGTGTCGACAAGCAGCAGACAATCGTCGGGGTAGACCGCGGCATAGGCGCGGAAGGCATCCAACTCGCTGCCGCCCATCGCCATGAACGCCTGCACCATGCTGTGCGCGTGCGTGCCTTTCGGGTCATAGCCCAGCACGTTGGACACGCCGGCGTTGGATGAAAAATCGGCCCCGCCGATCAGCGCTGCGCGAGTGCCGGCGTTTGCGCCGCGATCCTGCGCTCGCCGCACGCCAAATTCAAGGATCGTTCGGCCCTGCGCGCTCTCGCGAATGCGCGCAGCCTTCGTCGCGATCAGCGTTTGAAAATTCAACTGGTTGAGCAGCGCCGTTTCGAGCAACTGCGCATTTGCCAGCGGCCCTTCGATCACAGTCATCGGCGCATTGGCGTGCACGACGCGACCTTCTGGGATGGCGCGCAAGCTGATGGCGCTGAAGTCGCCGTTGCGCTTTAGCCACCGCAGGAAGTCATCGGCGAAGCGCGGCGCGCCGGCGTGATTTTTTTGCGCTTTGAGATAGGCGATGTCCTCATCGCGAAAGCGCGTATCCTGCATCCAATCGATCAAGCTGCCGAGGCCGGCGCTTACGGCATAGCCGGCCTGGTGTGTGCCGTAATTTGGATAGCTGCGAAAGAAGTGATCGAACTGCGCCGGCATCTCGTGCATGCCGTTGCGGAAATACAGTTGCGCCATTGTCAACTGATATTGGTCGGTGAACAGAATACCTTCAGCGGTTGCGCGGTCGCGTGGTTTCATCGTATGGAAATGATAGCGCCTGAACGAATGTGGGGCGCCGGCCTCTCCAAACGGAGAGTTCACACTTGCGCTCACGGCGCCTATGCTCGGTTCAAGACATTTTGTCGAAGAGGAGTTGCACAATGGAAACGAATAATGCGTGGGCGGCGCTGTCGCAAGCGATGGCGGATGCCGTCGAGAAAATTGGCAAGTCGTTGGTCGTGGTGAATGGGCGCGCGAGGCAGGCGGCCACTGGCATCGCGTATGGCGATGGCGACCTGGTGTTGACTGCCGATCATGTGCTGGAGCGCGACGACAACCTGACCGTTGTGACGTGCGATGGCCGCACGTTGAGCGCAAAAGTCGCCGGCCGCGACCCATCAACCGATCTTGCGGTGCTGCGCGTGGAAGGCCTGAATGTGCCGGCAGCCGGCATCGCCGAGGGTGCGCGGGTGGGGCAGATGGTGCTGGCGGTGGGCCGGCCATCCAGTGAGGGCGTGATGGCCAGCTCGGGCATCATCACTGGGATTGCCGGCCCGGTGCGCGTGGGGCGCGGCGCGCAAATCGAGCAGGTCATCCAGACCGATGCGACGCCGTATCCGGGCTTCAGTGGCGGCGCGCTAATCGATGCTGCTGGCGCAGCGTATGGCCTGTTTACCACCGGCCTGGCGCGTGGAGCGGCCATCGTCATTCCCATGCACGTCGCATTCAAGGTGGCGTCGACGCTGGTGCAGCAGGGCTATATGAAGCGCGGCTATCTTGGCATCGTCAGCCAGCAGGTGAAACTGCCGCCGGCGCAACGCGCAAACAATCACGAGCATGGCCTGCTCATCGTGCGGGTCGAGGATGGCAGCCCGGCAGAGCAGGGCGGCTTGCTCGTCGGCGACATCCTGCTCGGCATCGATGACCACGTGATCAACGACGCGGATGATTTGCTGGTCGCGCTGGGTGGTGACAAAGTGGGCAAGCCGGCTACGGTGCAGGTCTTGCGCGGTGGCACAACGCATAGCGTCAGCGTCACGGTCGGTCAGCGCAGCTAGCGTCACACTTCTACAATTTGCATCATTGTGACCCGCGTCTTCGTCCTCTCGCCGCTGCCGGCGTTGCGTGCTGGCTTGCGCGCCATGCTCACAATTGCTGCGTTGCCCATCGACGTGGTGGGTGACGCAGCATCCATCGAAGACGCCGGCGATGCGCAGCCAGATGTCTGGCTGGTGAGTGATGCGGCGCAGTTGCCGGCGTTTGTTGCGGGCCTTTCCAGCGCGCAGCCGTCGGCGGTAGTGGTGCTTGCCGATTCGCCGCACGTGTTGAACGCGCTGGCCGGCGCACCGATCAGCGGGGCCGCGGTGGCGCCAATGGATGTGTCGCCGGCGGAGTTGGGTGCGGCCATCCACGCTGCTGCACAGGGCATGCTGGCGCTGCCATATCATGCCGGCCGCGCGGCAATGGTGAATTCCTCAGCCAGCGCGGCGCCCCCTGACCAGCCGCTCACGCCGCGGGAATTGGAAGTGTTGGAGCGCGTGAGCCGCGGCTTGCCCAGCAAGCTGATTGCGCAGCAACTCGACGTGGCAGAATCCACGATCAAGTTTCATCTCTCGTCGATCTACGCCAAGCTGGGCGTCTCATCGCGCACCGAGGCGGTGAGCAAAGCCGCGCGGTTGGGGTTGATCACGCTGTGATGCGAAAGATACTCAGGCTTGGTGTTGCCAGGCCTGCACGTGGGCTTGCAACTGCGGGAAGAAGGCGTGGAAGTCCTCGCGGATGCCAGCGAGATGCGCGATCAATTGCGGCGCAGCCTCGCCGAGCAGATTAGGCCGGCTGAGCCGGCGCGACATGCGCTTCAAGATCGCATCGATGCCCGCGATGCTCGCATACGAGCCGAGCCAATCGTCCTCAGCCATGCGCTGCAAGCCCATGCGCACCTGTGGGTGCAGATCGCCGGCGTATGCGCGAAATTGCCCATACACCTGCTGCGTCCACATTTGCAATGGCACAGCGCAGTAGCGCGGCCAATCTTGCGCCAGCACGTGATCGTAGAACACGTCGATCAGCACGGCGGCGTAGCGCTTGAAAGGCGCCTCGATGCGCGCCATGCTTTGCTTGACGATGGGGTGCGCGTCGGTGTAGAGGTCGATGACCTTGTGGCAGGCGATGCCGCGCTGGATGCCGGCGCTCAACTGCAACCGCGCTTCTCCCTTCACCCAATCTGCAATGACGTTGCCGATGCGGTATTCCGCATCGTCGGGTGAAAGATAGATGTGCGCAAGCCAGTTCATGTTGATGAGCCGGCAACCATAGCGGGCGCGGCCAAGAGCGAGGTGAGATTGTATCTCTCAGATCTGGAGTGCGCCGGCATGGGTGTGTAGAGGCGGAATGCAGCGGCGTTGGGATGGCAAATGACAATTGATGCTACAACTCATGCATGGACAACCTGCGCCGCTGGCTGCAATTCAACCGCTGGTATTTTGGCAAGCCGCCATGGGATACCGGCATCTCGCCGCCGGAACTGATGGCGCACATTGCGGCGCACGCGCCGGGGCGCGCGCTCGATCTCGGCTGCGGCAGCGGCACAAATGCCATCACGCTGGCGCAGCATGGCTGGCAGGTTGCCGGCGTCGACTTTGCGCTGAAGGCGATTGCAGCAGCCCGGCGCAAGGCCAGGGCCGCCGGCGTGCAAGTCGATTTTCGCGTGGATGACGTAAGCCGGCTGGGTGGCACCACGGGGCCATTCGACTTGATTCTCGACATCGGCTGCTATCACGGGCTGACGATGGTGGGCCGGCGAAACTATGCTTCGCGCATCAAGCAACTTTTAGGCGCGAGCGGCGTATTTCTGTTGTATGCCATGCTCCGGCAGACAGGTGAGCAGAACACCGGCGTCGATGATGCCGATTTTGCGCTTTTCCAGCCCGAGCTTGTGATGGTGAGGCGCGAGGATGGTGTGAATGCAGCGCGTGGCGGGCGCCGGCCATCTGCATGGCTGACATGGCAGCGCAGGGCGCCAATTGGCAGTCAGGCGTCAGACTCTTGACCGCGCCGCAAAGGCTTGGGCGTTACAATCGCTTATCAGGGGCGCGCCCGGAGGTGTTGTGTGTTTGGCCTTGGCATTATCTTTTTGCTTTCCTTTTTGATCCTTGCAGCCATCCTGTTTCTCTTCATCGGGATCCCCGTCTTGATTGCGAAGCAGGGCGGCTCGCAGATCTCGTTTGACCCAAGCCTGCCCGAAGCGCACTACGCCAAAGATGCGCGTAAGCTGGCGCAGGTGGTCAATGAGTCGCTGAAGACCAGCCATATCTCATCCGATCACAAGAGCGAAGTGCAGCGGCAGATGAAGGAAGTGACTGCCAATGTGAATCGCGCGTTGAACAAGCTGGAGCGTTTGCGCAAGGTCAAGAAGATCGCTCGGCGCAACGAGGATGCGAGCAACTCGGCGCAGGTGTTGGGCGAGATCCACGTGATGGAGCAGAAGATCCGTGAGGAGTTGCGCCTGACGCATGAGGTGTTGCTGTCCATGCCAGTCGCGCTGATGAAGGTGGATGCGGCGCGCGGCAACCACGACCTCGATCGTGCCATCGAGAATCTGAGCGACATGAATCAGCGCCTGAACGACCTCGCCAGTGGCTACAACGATATGCGCTCCAACAACACCTACGGCTATCAGTAGGCAATAGGCCAACGGTGTCTTCATTGCCGTGACTGTATCGCCTCGCATCATCTTTCACCTCGACCTCGACGCATTCTTCTGCGCGGTGGAAGAGTTGCGCAATTCGGCGTTGAAAGGCAAGGCTTTTGTTGTTGGCGGCAAGCCAAATGAGCGCGGCGTGGTGTCGTCGGCGTCCTATCCGGCGCGCGCGTTTGGCATTCGCAATGCCATGCCGACCTCACAGGCGCTGCGCCTTTGCCCAAAGCTGATCGTGGTGCCAGCGTCGCACGGTGTGTACGGCGACTACTCGCGCAAGGTGATGGCGCTGTTGCGTGAATATGGTGAGCAGTTGCAACAGATCAGCGTGGACGAGGCGTTCATGGACGTGACTGGCCTGACGAGCGACCCGCGCGCGCTGGCGCTGGAGATGCAAACGCGCATTCGTGAACGGCTTGACCTGCCGGCATCCATTGGCGTGGCCACCAGCAAACTGGTGGCGAAGATGGCGAGCGGCGCAGCCAAGCCGAACGGCGTGAGGGTGATAGCGCCAGGTGAAGAGGCGGCTTTTCTTGCGCCCATGCCGGCGGGCGAGTTGTGGGGCATCGGCAAGGCCACTGCTGCGCGGCTGGAACAACTCAACATTTTCACCATCGGCGATTTGCAGCGCGCCTCACCAGAGTATGTGAGGCGTATCTTTCACGCGCATGCCGAAGGGGTGATCGAGCGGGCAAAGGGCATCGATAACTCGCCGGTGCATGTCGAGCGCGATGTGAAGTCGATCAGCGAGGAGCGCACCTTCAACCGCGACGTGAGCGACACGGCGACGCTGCGCAAGATGTTGCTGGCGCTGAGCGATGAGGTGGCGATGCGGCTGCGCGCCGCCGGTCTGCATGCCCGAACGGTGCATCTGAAATTGCGCTGGCACGATTTTTACACCATCACCCGTCAGACCACCCTGCCAGAGCCGACACAACTGGGCGAGGATATCTTTGTCGCAGTTGAACCGTTGTGGATGCGGGCGTGGTTGGAGCGTGGCGAGGCGCGCTGGGCCGGCCGCACACGCGGCGATCCCATTCGCCTGATCGGCGTCGGCGTGAGTGGACTGGGCGAGGGTGCGCAGATGGCAATGTTTGGCGCGGATGCGCGTGAGGAGAAGCTGCAACTTGCGCGCACTCTGGATGATCTGCGCGCCCAATACGGCAAAGGTATCGTCGTCCGCGCCAGTTTGAAGAAGCGTGAACAACGGTGATCCCCGCTTACTACTTGTGAATCTCAATCTTGATCTGCGCGGCTACACCCGCTCAAAGCGGTCTATGTCCACGACGAAGACGATTGCGCCGCCGGCTTCCACCGTCACTTCGCTCGGCGCGATGCCGTGCAACGCGTCACCCGGTGATTCCACCACCTTGGTGCGCCGGCCGGCCACCCGCGCGAGCACCTTTGTCGCGTGATCGACCTGGTTGTCGTTCAAACCGATCAGCAGTGTGGTGTTGGCGCGCTTCAGCCAGCCGCCTTGTGTGGCGATGCGTGTGACGCGATAGCCGCAGTGGTTCAACGTGTCTAGTGCGCCGGCGGCATCCTCTTCCTGAATGATGGCGATGACGAGCTTCATGATTTCGCCCGCACAGGCGAATGTGAAGTTTACTCCGCCAATATGAACGCGGAAGCCTTCCAGGCAGGAAGCGCTTTTGCACAGGCACTTTTAGCCAGTTGCGCCGGCGATTGCGCGCAATTTTTCTACTTCAGCTGCTGTAATCGCCTTCGCGCTTCATCCAGTGTCTCTTGTCGCTTGCAAAATGCGAACCGCACGATGTTTCGGCTCAATTCTGGCCGCGAGAAAAACGGCGAGCCTGGCACGCATGCCACGCCGATATTGCGCGCCAGGCGCGTGCCGAAGGTGATGTCGTCCTCGTCGCTGATGGCGCTGAAGTCGGCCATGATGTAATACGCGCCCTGCGGCACCACTGGCTTGAAGCCGACCTCGCGCAGCATGTCCAGCGCAAATGTGCGGCGATGCGCATACTCTTGTTTCATCCTGGCGTAGTAGTCATCGCCCATGCCGAGTGCGGTGATGCCGGCCATCTGCAAAGGCGTGGCCGCGCACACGCTCATGAAATCGTGCGCTTTGCGCACCGCCACCATCAGTTCCTCACTTGCCACCGCATACCCAAGCCGCCAGCCCGTCACGCTGAATGTCTTGCTCATGCCGCTGATCGTGATTGTGCGGTCGGCCATGCCGGGCAACGTGGCTAATGGCACATGCTGCGCATCGTCATACGTGATGAACTCATAGATCTCATCGGTCAGGGCGATCACATCGTGCTTCACGCACAACTCGGCGATCAGTGCCAGCTCTTCGCGCGTGAACACCTTGCCGGTGGGGTTGTGCGGCGAGTTGATGATGATGACTTTCGTCTTGTCGTTGAAGGTGCGCCGCAACTCGTCAGGGTCGAATTCCCACGCGCCGTTTGCTGTTGGCCGCAGTGATACGAATCGTGGGATCGCCTGCGTGATGTGGCAATTCGGGATATAGCTCTCGTAATAGGGCTCGAAGAAAATCACCTCGTCGCCCGGATTCACCACTGCCAGCATCGCGGCAATCATGCACTCTGTCGCGCCGCAGCACACCACCACATTCTTATCTGCGTCCACGTCCATCTCGTAGCGCCGGCGATAGTGCGTCGCGACAGCCTCGCGCAGCGGCTTCACGCCCCACGTGATGGAATACTGATTCATGTCGGCCTCAATGGCTTGCGCTGCGGCATCCTTGATCAACTGCGGTGCTGGGAAATCAGGATACCCCTGCGAAAGATTGACTGCGCCAACAGAGAGCGCCAGCCGCGTCATCTCGCGAATGATCGATTCAGGAAATTGTTGAGTGCGAATGGAGGTGCGCATGATGTGTTTGGATTCTACCCACAGGCTGGGATCTGCATTCCGGTCGAGTATGTGACGTTTGATCACTGGCGCATCCTGCGCTTCAATGGGTGTCACTTCAATCAAAAAGGAGAACCGATATGGCATTCAATGGCGTCAACATGGGACTGGGCAACATCTACAAGCTCTCGCATGCGGTCACGCGTTCCATCACGGCCGAGAACGTGTATGGCGAAAGGGGGCGCGGGGGCATGGCTGACGTGAGCGACACACCGCAGGAAGAAGTGACGCGCATCGGCCAGGGCTGGTATCGACAGGAACCTGCGCGCGATTTGGGCCGGCCCTGGAAGATCCGTCCGTGCATCACACTGCCAAAGCAGTCGACTACCACACTGATGGACGTCGCCGGCCCAGGTGTGATTCAACACATCTGGATCACAGTTGAGGCCAAGCGCTACCGCGACCTCATCCTGCGCATGTATTGGGATGGCGAAGATGCGCCGAGCGTCGAGGCGCCGGTTGGTGATTTCTTCTGCAACGGCTGGGGGCGCGCCAATGTGCTGGCGCTGCCGATCAACGTCAATCCCAGTGGTGGCTTCAACTGCTTTTTCCCCATGCCGTTCCGACAGCGCGCTCGCATCACGGTGGAAAATCGCGCGCCGGATGAGGTGGCCGGCTTCTTCTACGCGATCAACTATGCGCTGACTGATGTCGAAGACGATGACGCCTATTTCCACGCGCAGTTCCGTCGTGCAAACCCGCTGAAATATGGGGATGACTATGTGATTCTCGATGGCGTGAAGGGCAGGGGGCAATATGCTGGCACCTATATGGCCTGGCAGCAGAATAACGCCGGCTGGTGGGGCGAAGGTGAGTTTAAGGTTTTTCTGGATGGCGACACGGACTATCCGACGATCTGCGGCACCGGCACCGAGGATTACTTCGGCGGCGCGTGGGGGTTCGGTGCAAATTTCAGCGCGCCGTTTCTCGGCTATCCCGCCGGCGGCGTCGACTTCAAAGTCGGCAATCGCCACGGCCTGTATCGGTTCCACATCATGGACCCGATTCGCTTCGCGCAAGATATCAGGGTGACGATGCAAGCCATCGGCTGGCGCAGTGAGACGCGCTTTTTGCCGCTCCAGGATGACATCGCATCTGTCGCATACTGGTATCAGGCCGAGCCACACGCGCCATTCCCTGCGCTGGGCAACCGCGACGCGCTTGAGATCATCTAATCCTGCACGAAAGGTTGGCCGAGCGCCGCTGGCGGGGCTGCGCGCAAGGTGCGCAACACGCTGCGCCGCGTGTCGCTCGGCAGGAACGCCAGCAGCCGATCGAGCCAGTTCGCCGACGTCAGCACCAGCACGAGAATCATCAGCACGAACGGCAGCACGGTCAGCACCTGCGTTGGCACGCCGGGAAATTGATCTTGTGCGACGCTGGCGAGCGATTGCAGGATGCCGAAGAAGTATGCGCCCAGCGCTGCGCGCAGCGGATTCCAGCCACCGAAGATGACGATGGCTAGTGCGATCCAGCCGTAACCGCCGGTATGGCGGTAGCTCCAGCCGGCCTTGAAATCGAGCGAGAAGGCCGCGCCGGCGATGCCCATCAGCGCGCCGCCGATCAGCACATACAGATAGCGCAGCCGGATCACGTTTGCGCCGCGCGCGAAGGCCGCATTCGGCTGCTCGCCGATGGCGCGCATGGTCAAGCCGGCGCTCGTGCGGTAGAAGAAGAACCAGGTCGCGACGATCAGCGCGTAGCTGAGATACACCAGCAAGTCGCTGTCAAAGAGCAGCCGGCCCAGGATCGGAATGTCTTTGAGGATCGGGATGGGGAACGCCGGCACTGTTGGGCCAGGAATGCGCACAAATGGGTTGCCGATAAATGACGAGAGATCAGTGAAGAGCAGCGCCAGCACAAAACCGATGGCGATCTGCGACTGGCGCAGCGTGATGGCGCCGAATGCCACGATCAGCGCGATCAGTATGCCGGCGATGGCTGCTGCCGCAAACCCCAACCAGAGGCTATCACTGAGGTGGGCGACGGCGAAACCAGCCATCGCTGCAAACAGGATCGTGCCTTCTGCAGAGAGGTTGATCACGCCGGCGCGCTCGCTGATCGTCTCGCCAATCACGGCAAACACGATCGGCGTAGCCGAGGCGATCGCGGTCGCAAGGATGATGATAAGTTGGTCGAGGTTCATCTATTGCTTCACATTGATCTCTGCAAAGCCGCGCCCAATCAACGCGGCCAGCACCAACATGCCCTGAATCACCCCTGATAGCGACGAGTCGACTTTCTCCAGCACCAGCGGCAATTGCAGGCTGCCCACGTTCAGCGCGCTGAAGAAGAAGGCGACGGGCAACACCCATAGCGGGTCGAAATTCACCAGCATGACGACGAGCAGACCGAGATAGCCGAGGCTGCCGGATATGGTTGGGATGAGGCGATGGAAGTTGCCGCTGACTTGCAGCGCGCCGCCCACGCCGGCGAGGATGCCGCACAGTGCAAACGCGCTCAGCATCTGGCGCGATGCGGGAATGCCCAGCACAAAGGACGCGCGCGGGTTCCTGCCCACTGCGCGCAGTCGCAGCCCATAGTGCGTGCGGCGCACGATGACGATGGTGGCGATGGTGGCGATGAGGGCGAGCGCAACGCCGACTGGCGTGGCTTCGGTTGTGCCAAAGGCGCCGAGCCATAGAGTGTCGTTGAATGGCTCGGTGCCGCTGGTTGAAGCGACGCCGGCGCGTTTCCACGGCCCGAAGATCAGGTAGATCGCCAGCGCCTGCGCCACGAAATTCAGGCCGAGCCCGGCGAAGATCTCGCTGATGCGGCCATGCACCTTCAGCACGCCGGCGAGCAAGCCCCACAACATGCCGCCGATTGCGCCGAAGATGATGCATAGCGCAATCGCGATCGGCCCGGGCAATACCGCGCCAAATAACCGTAACGCCAGCGTTGCCGCGATGGCGCCAAAGGTGATCTGCCCCTCGATGCCGAGGTTGTAGAGGCCGGCGTTGAAGGTGAACACGAGGCCGGCGGAGCACAGCAGCAGCACCGTCAGCGTGTTCACCACGCGGCCGATTTTGTCGGGCGTGCCGAACGCGCCGCCGATCATCGCGTCGATCACAGCGAGTGGCGACTCGCCGCTGACCAGGATGATCAGGCCGAGCAACAGGATGGAGATGACGATGGCGCTGATCCGCCAGACCAGCGGTGAAGCTGGCGCGCGCATGTCGGTGCGGGTTGTGGCTGTCATGGGTTAGAACTTCCCGCCAATCATCTGCCCGAGTGTGTCCACGTTCAGGTCGGTTGCGCGGATGGGCTGTGATACGCGCCCGCCGCTGAACACGATCACGCGGTCGCTGTATTGCATGATCTCATCCAGGTCGGACGATGCAAAAAGAATCGCGCAGCCGGCCTGGCAGCGCGCGATCAACTGCTTCCACACCCAAATCGTGCTTTCGATGTCGAGGCCGCGCGTGGGGTGCTCCATGAAAATCACACTGAGCGGATCGGGCATCAGCGCGAGTTGCGTGCGCTGCTGGTTGCCGCCCGACAGCCGCTCCACTTTTGTCTCAGGTTTGCCGCGAATGTTGAAAGTGTCGATGGCCTGCTCAGCCACTTTGAGCGAATCGCTCAAGTCGATGAAGATGCGGTGGTGTGATGCCCGCAGAGCGACGTGTTCGCGAATGGTGAAGCCGGCGATCAGGCCGTCGCGCATACGATCCGCCGGCACATAGCACACACCGGCATCCAGAAAATCGCCATACGACTTGTGCGTCATGTCCTTGCTGCCAATGCAAATCCGCCCGTGTGACAACTTGTCCACGCCGGCGCAGGCCAGCAAGAACTCCTGCTGGCCGCTGCCTTCGAGACCGGCCAGCCCAATCACCTCGCCCCGCTGCACCGTCAACGCGCCGATTTGCAGATCATAGGTGTTGGTGCTGATGACGGCATCGCGCAAGTCGAGCGCAACATCGCCGGTTGCAGTGTGGGGCTTGACCGGCGCAGCCAACTCGCGACCAAACATCATGGCCACCAGCGTGGAAGCGGGGCAGGGGATCTTCTGCGTGCCGATGAGTTTGCCGCGCCGCAGCACCGTCACTTCGTCGCACAGCGCTTCCACATCTTCCAGTTTGTGCGAGACGAAGATCACCGTTTTGCCTTGTCTGGCCAGTTGCCTGAGCGCGGCGAAGAGCTGCGTTTTCTGCATCGCGCTGATGCCGGTGGTTGGCTCATCCAGGATCAGCACACGCGTGCCGAGCGCGAGCAGGCGCAGCATCTCAAGTTGCTGGCGCTCGCCGACGGTCAATTCCTGCACCGGCGCATTGGGGTCGAGTGAGAAGTTGAACTGGCTTGCAAGGTCTTTCAATTCGCGCGCCGCAGCGCGGGTGTTCAGCGCCAGGCCGGCATTTTGGCGGCCGGCCACGAAGTTCTCCAGCACTGACAGCGGCGGGAAATCCATCGGGTCCTGGTGCAACATACCCACGCCCTCGCGAATCGCGTCGACAGGCGCATGCACATTGATCGATTTTCCGTCCAGCTTGACCTCGCCGGCGTCGCGTGAGATGAAACCGCTGAGCATCTTCACCAGCGTGCTTTTGCCGGCGCCGTTTTCGCCAAGCAGGCCGTGGATGGTGCCGGCCTCTGCCACCAGCGAGACGTCGTCGTTGGCGTGAACGGATCCAAAATGCTTGTGAATGTGAAGCAGTTCAACCTTCATGCGCTGGGGAGGAGTGTAGCTG
Source organism: Thermoflexales bacterium (assembly GCA_039810125.1). Lineage (GTDB taxonomy): Bacteria > Chloroflexota > Anaerolineae > J036 > Brachytrichaceae > JBDHWI01. Next base: position 12,346 of record JBDHWI010000090.1, read on the forward strand.
TAAAAGCGTGAAATGCAGAGCATGTCTGCATTTCACGTCTCTCATGGATCAAAAATTCAGATTTGCGCTGCTGGGTTGCAGCCGTAAATCGAAATTCCGAACCTATTGCGGCGCGCTCTGGCCTTCCATGCCTTCGATCAGTTGCGGCAGATACCAGATCTGTTGATCGGTCGCCACTTCGCCGTCCTTCAGGAACACGCTGCCGTCCTGGAAGTTCAGCGGGCCCTTCCACAGATTGATGCTGCCGTCACCGAGCCCTTTGATGAACTCATCGAGGATCTTGCTGTTGTCGCCCAGCGCCGGCCCCTTGACGTAGCCGAAGGCCGATGTGTCGGGATCGTTCAAATTCTCGAAATTACCCTTGGCCCAGGTCCAGGTGGCTGTGTAGGTGCCGGCCTGCACTTGCTTGATGATGTCGAGGTAGCTCGGACCCCAGTTGTAGAAGTTCACGCCAAGGCAGATGTCGCCAACGAGGTCGCAACCGCCCTTGTAGTTGTAGTGCGTGTATTTGATGGCCTTGCCGGCGTCTGCAGCCTTGCGCGACTGGATGGCTGCCTCTGGCGTGTCGATCGCGTTCATGACGACGTTGTAGCCGGCGTTGATGTAGTCATCCGTCACCTTTGACGGGTCGAGCGTGACGCCCGGGATGTTGGCCCAGAAGCCGATCCAGGTCACCTTGTAGTGCAGATCCTTGACATCCTTCTTCGCGTAATTTTCCCAGCAATACTTTGCGCCAAGATAGGCCGATGACGAATAGCGGCGTGTTTCCTCATTGATCAGCGGGCCGACGTTGCCGATCTTGCCGTCCGGTGCGCCCAGCGCAGCCGCGCAGCCCGAGATCATCCAGCCTGGCTCCATGTTGATCATCAGGTTGCCGAGGTTGGGTTGGCCCTTGTAGTTCTTGCCTTCCTTCCACGCATAGTCGCCCGAGGCGTGAATGACGATGATGTCGGGATGCTTCTTGGCTGTCTCCAGTGCGTCATCCCGGAAGTCATCTGAGTTGAAGATGATCATTTTCGCGCCTTTGGCGATCAGGTCGTCGGCGACCTGCGACCCCTTGACGTTGGGGCGATCGGCGGGGTTGACCTTGTCCACATACTCGAACTTAACGTTGGGATCTTTCTCCATCACGTATTGCGAGCCGAGGATGTGCGCTTCGTTCCAGCCCTTGTCGTTCTGCATGCCGACGAGGATCATGCCGACGAGAAATTCACCGCCGGCCGCCGGCGCAGCGGTGGCAACAGCATTTGCAACGGTGGTGGCAGCCGCTTGCAATGTCGGCGCAGCAGTTTGTGCGGCGCTTGCCACGGTGGTGGCGGCAGCTTGCAGGGTGGGAGCAGCGGTTTGGGCTGCGTTCTGCACCTGTTGCGCGCTCGGCGCAGCACAGGCGGTGGCAAGGACGGTGAGCGCTGCAAACAAGCCGGCGCCCTTCACGATGGGACTCTTCATGGGAGTTTCTCCTGTGGGATGTTGAATGGGGTTGGTGAAAAGGAACCTGAATTTGGGCAACATGCCAGGCCGGCGGCCGCAACAAAAAACGGATTTCGAATGCCGCATGAACGCGCTCCGAAATCCGTGTCATGACGGACCAGCCAGGCTCGACGATTATAGCCTGCCTTGTTATCGCAGGGTGTCTCGGGAAAATTCAGCCGGCGCCAGGCAGAGGCGCGTTCACATAGTTCATCGCATTGTCGATGCCCTGTGTGATCCAGCGATTCATGCCCTCGATGGCTCGGTCGAAGGCTTCGTCGAGCGTGTCCATCTCGCCGGCGCTGAAATCTTGCAGCACGTAGTCCTTTGGCGCCATGCGCCCGGGCGGGCGGCCAATGCCGATACGCAGGCGCGGAAAGGCATCCGTGCCGAGATGGGTGATGAGCGATTTCATGCCATTGTGGCCGCCGGCGCCACCCTTGCCGCGCAGCCGCAGCAATCCCTCCGGCAAATCAAGTTCGTCATACACCGCCAGCACGTGCTGCGCCGGCGTTTTGTAGAACCGCGCGATTGGGCCGACGCACTCGCCGCTCAGATTCATAAACGTCATCGGCTTGATCAGCGCCACCTTTGCGCCGGCAATCTCGCCCACTGCCACGACGCCCTTGTGCATCATGCGGTTGAACTTCAGCCCATGCTTCTCGGCCAGCGCCTCCAGAAACAGAAAGCCAACATTGTGACGGTTTCGGGCGTATTCGCGGCCCGGGTTGCCGAGGCCGGTGATGATGTAGCGGCGTTCTTCCATAGCGGATCGTTCGGGTTACTTGCCGTAGTCGATCGGGCGTCTGGTCATGCGATGAATGATGAAAGTCAGCCCCCGCTTCAGCAGCACGTACGCACCCAGTGCGGCAAAGGCGATCAGTGCATAGCGCACGCCGCGCGAGAAGGCGTCTGGGATTTCGCCGAGGGTTGAGCCGATCACTTCGATCGTGTTGCGCGCAGACTGCACTTCACTCACCACTGCCGGCCCGCCCACCGTGGTCGTCACTGCAGCGCCGGCTTCGGGCGCAGTTGCAGCTACGGCATTCGCCAGCGTGATGTTGCGCACAATCGCCTCGGCAGTCATGGCATTGGCTGTATCAAACACCTGCAGGCGCAGCGCATATTTGCCGTCGGCCAGTGGGCGTGTGTTCCATACCCCCAGCGAGCCGGCGGTCACCGGCTGCACTGCGCCGCCCAGCGAAACCCAGTTCGCCGCATCCGGCTCGGTGGCATAGGCCAGCTCATAGCGCGAGAAGTTGTCCATGGCGGCCGTGCCTTGAATGTTGACCGTGCCGCGCACGGTTTGCTCGGCGCCTGGCACAGCAATTTGCGCGCGTGGGTCGGGCGCCTGGGCGAAGGCGTTTGCGGTGATGAAGATGAGCGCCAACAGCGCGGCGGTGATGCCGGCCATGCGTGAGTGTGATGTGCGAATCATGCCGTCGCGGATTGTATCGTGTCACGCAGATCAAACCTGATGCCGGCTACGCTTTTTCTAACACAAACCCGTATAATCTAAATCGTCGCGGGGATGACAGGTTTCGACGGGCAAGGTCAGCTCCGAGTGGCGAGCCGAGAAGCGACTCTCGTTAAACAGTGCAAAGCACTTCAAGTGCCAAAGTCAACTGGAATGCCGTTCCGATGGCTGCGTAAGCCTGCGGGATAGCATCCGCAGCATAACGTCTGCGGCGTCGCGCATTCCCTCGCATCGGTGGGGGATGCGGCCGGCGTGATAATGCCGATGGGCGCTTCACTCATGTCCGTAGGTGAACCAGCGCTGGCTGACAGCCAAAACACGGGCTAGCGCCGCGATAACCCCGTTGCCGGGGATGCGCGGTGCGAACCTTAAAACGGCAACTACGCTCGTAGTCATTCGTGGTCGTCTTTGTTCGGACCCGGGTTCGATTCCCGGCATCTCCACTTTGACGGGGCAGACTCACTGAGTCTGCCTCACAATTGCAGCCAGCGCCGCTTCCACGTCTTTCGCGTTCATACCGGCCGCAAAGTGAATGGCGTTCATGCCAAGCGCGCGTGCAGCTTCCACATTCGCCGGCAGGTCATCCACAAAAATTGCCTCTTCTGGCAACACACTCAACCGCGCCAGCGCGCGCTGAAAGATCTCTGCGTCCGGCTTCTTGATGCCCTCTTCGCCACTGAACACGATCACGTCGAATGCGCCTTCATTGATGTGTTCACGCAGGTTCTTGCGCGCGTCGGGCATGGCGTTGCTGAGGATGGCGGTCTTGTAGCGCGACCTGAACGCGCGGATCAGCGCGAGCAAATCGTGATCCCAGGTGTCGCCCACCCAGAAATCATGCTTCAGCGCCGGCAATTCGCTGTCGCCGATGTCGAGTGTGCGAAGCACATGCGCCCAGACGTCATCTGAAGATGCTTTGCCCACCTGTGCTGCCACACCCAAAGCGCTGTTGAAGAACATTTTCTCCAAGGACCACTCCGGCAGGCCGAAGCGTCGCTCCCACTTGCGCCTTGGCTCCAGGTCGGTAGTGCGCAGCAGGACGTTGCCGATGTCGAAGATGATTGCCTTGATCATGGTGCGCACAGTATCGCATTGCGCGATTTAGCGCGAGGATGCCAGGCGATACAGCAGCCACGCGCCCATCGGATTGGCATTGAGCGTGCTGGGTTGATGGCCGAGGCCGCCGGCGAAGCGCAGGCTGCTCACGGTCAATCGCCCCGCGCCGATGCGCAGAGCAACTGCATATTCATGCCAGACCATGCGCCGCGCATCGAAACGCCGCCACAAATGCGTGATGCGCGGTTGCCAGCCGGCAAGGACGCGCTTCAATTGCGCGGCGTCAATGGCGAAGTCGCTTGCAACCCCGAAGAAACGCAGGTCGGCGTGTGGCAGGCTGCCCATACCGGCGAGGCGCGCAAATGCCGGCGTGAATACATGGATTGCTTCGCGCCAGAAAGGCATGGATTTGGTGAACGGTGTGTCACCTTGCAACCAGACAAACGCCTGCCGGCCCCGGCTCACTTCGCGCAACAA
>JBDHWI010000091.1:0-16804 GCA_039810125.1 Thermoflexales bacterium
ATGAAATAGGCCACGACGACGACGACGCCCATCAGCATGACGAGGCCGTAGTTGCGCACAAAGCCGGTTTGGATGCCGCGCAGGCCGCCGGCGATGTTGCGCGTCACTTTGCCCACGCCATTCACGATGCCGTCGATGATGCCGACATCCAGCACCTGCGCGCACACCGTGCTGATGACGTAGAACGGCTTGATGATGACAGCGTGATACACGTCATCGAAGTGCCATGCGCGATACAGGAAGTTGCCGATGCCGGCGTCGGCTTCGTGCTGCGCGCGCGCTGGATTGCGATACAGCGACAACCCCATCGCCAGGCCGGCGACGGCCACCACCGTAAAGATGCCGGCGATGAGCAGGTTGAACGATGTGGCCGGCTCGGTAATCACCGGCTCCAGCCAGTGATGCAACCAGCCGCCACCTGGCAGGTTGAGCGCGCCGCCGATCACCGCCAGCACTGCCAGCGCGATAAGCGGAACCGTCATCAGGGCCGGCGATTCTGCCGCGTGTTCGGCATCTTGCGTGCGCGGCGCGCCGAAGAACACCAACGCCAGTTGCCGGCCCACATAGATGGCAGTGAAGAGCGCGGTGGCTGCAAGCAGCGCAAACACGAGGATGTTCTTCTCCAGCGCAGCCGCCATGATTTCGTCCTTCGAGAAGAAACCGGAAAGCAGCGGCACGCCGGCCAGCGCCAGCCCGCCGATCAAAAATGTGACGAACGTGACCGGCATCTTCTTCGACAGGCCGCCCATGTTGCGCATGTCTTGCGGATCTACTTCAGGCCCGTCATGCCGGTCAAGCCCCGCTTGATCGTGGCTTGCATGGCTGTGCCGATAATGCTCCATGCCGTGAATGACCGCGCCGGCGGCAAGGAACAGCAGTGCCTTAAAGAAGGCATGTGTGAGCAGGTGGAAGTGGCTGGCGACATACGCGCCAATGCCGGCAGCGGCCACCATGAAACCCAATTGCGACACGGTGGAGTACGCCAGCACCTTCTTGATGTCGTATTGGCGCAGCGCGGACGAGCCGGCGACGAAGGCCGGCAGCGCGCCGATGATGGCGACGACCGTTTGCGTGGTCGGCGCAAGCTCAAACAGCGCATGCGCGCGGGTCATCATGTAGATGCCGGCGGTCACCATCGTGGCGGCGTGAATCAACGCCGAGACCGGCGTGGGGCCAGCCATCGCATCGGGCAGCCACACAAAGAGCGGAATCTGCGCGCTTTTGCCGACCGCGCCCACAAACAGCAGCAGCGTGATGAGGGTGATGACCGCCACATCCTTGCCTGCGAGGCTGCCGAAGATGCTGTCGAAATTCAGGCTGCCAAAGGTGACGAAGGTGAGCAGGATGCCCAGCACGAAACCGACATCGCCAATGCGATTGGCGACGAATGCCTTGCGGCCGGCTTCGGCATTCTTGATGTTCTTGAACCAAAAGCCGATCAGCAGGTAGGAGCAGAACCCAACCAATTCCCAGCCGACGAACATGACGAGGAGGTTGTCGGCCATCACCAGCACCAGCATCGACGAGACGAACAGGTTGAGATAAACGAAGAAGCGCGGGAAGCGTTCGTCGCCATGCATGTAGCCGATGCTGTAGATGTGGATCAACGCGCCGATGCCGGTGATGATGAGCATGAGCGTGACGCTGAGCTGGTCGACGGTGAAACCCCATGACACGTTCAGCGCGCCGGCGGTGATCCACGGCAGGATGGTGGCGTGCAAGCCAGGCGCGCCATGCTCACCGCCTTCCGTTGCCGGCGCCGCGCCAAGCTGCGCGAACATCATCAGCGACACGGCAAAGGATGCAATCACCGCGATCGATGCAATCCAGCCAACGGCTTTTTCGCCCAGTCGCTTGCCCAGCGAGGCATTGATCAACAGCCCCAGCAGCGGGAACAAAATTGGAGAAAGGATGAATAGCTCCATATTTTCAATCTATCGAAACCGCGCAGGCTCTTGAAACCAGCGCGATTTTGCGCTCTACAAACACTCCCGAATGATTGCCTTCAAGGGCTGCTCTTTTTCCATCAGCCGCATCAACAACGTCGTCTGATTACGCGCGCGATCCAGATTATGCTCAGCATATTTCACCGGATAGTACACATCGCCGTTCAGATAATCGGCCAGAAAGCGCAGCGCCTGCATATAGACCATGAACTCGCCGGCGTAAAAAATCTGCTCCTGCTCCAGCGCGCTCAGTTCGCCGCGCACCTCGGCCAGATACCCCCGCACCAGCGCGGCGTAAAAATCGTCGCGCACGCACACGCGCGACATGTCCGGCTCGTCTTCCGGCACCGGGCAGACATAGGTGCGCACCATATCGCCCAGGTCAGATACGATCTTGCCAGGCATCAGCGTATCCAGATCGATCACGCACACGCCCTCGAAAGTGCCGGCATGCAGCAGCACATTGTTGATCTTCGTGTCGTGGTGCATCAGCCGGTCAGGCAGCGCCGGCTTGATCACCGCTTCAAAATGTCGCGTGATGCGTCCCTGCCCTTGCAAAAAATCGATCAAATCGCCGGCGCGCACGCGACGCTCCGTGCTTGCATTTTCAATCGCATCGTCAAACTGCCGCGCGCGCAACGCCAGGTTGTGGAAGTCGGGAATCGTCGGCTCAAACGCGTCCAGGTCGATGCCCGCGGTCAACTTTGCAAACCGCCCAAACTGCCTGGCCGCCTCAAATGCCTGCTGCGGCGAATCGGCCTTGTCCACCGTCACCGCACCTTCCACAAAGGGCATCAGCCGCCAAAAATCTTCGCCTTCGACATACAAATCGCTGTCATAGATCGTCGGCAGCGCGCGCGGAAACATGTAATCGGGATGCCGCGCGCTCAGATGCTCCCAGGTCATGCGATGATTCTTCGCGATCACCTGCGGGCGCTTGAACACATAGGTATTGATGCGCTGCAAGATGTAATGCGCATCGCCGGCGGTGTTGCGCGCCAGATAGGTCTTGTTAATGTGCCCCGAGCCAAATGGCCGCACTTCATACTGTTCCGGCTTCAGGCCAAACGCGGCCAACACGTGCTCGCTCATTTAACCTCGCAACGCCGACAGATCATCCACGCTCGTGCTGCGCTTGGTGCGGAAGATCGTCACGATCAATGCAAGGCCGACAGCCACTTCCGCTGCCGCCACAGTCATGATAAAGAACACGAACATCTGGCCGTTGAGCTGGTTCCAGCGCATGGCGAAGGCCACCATCGCCAGGTTGGCCGCATTCAACATCAACTCGATGGACATGAAGATGAGCAGCGCGTTGCGCCGCAGCAGCACACCCAGCGTGCCAATTGCAAAGAGAATAGCTGACAGGAAGACGACAAAGGTTGTGGTATCCATGTCACTTGTTCCTCGTCAACACCACTGCGCCAACCATGGCGACCAAGAGCAGGATGGAGACGACTTCGAACGGGAAAGAGTAGGTGTTGAACAGCATCAGGCCGATGGCTGCCGGGCTGGTGTCGACGAGGGCCAGGTTGGTCATCTGCGGGACGCCGGCGCGCATGAACAACACGTACACCGCAATCACGAGCAGCGCTGCCGCAAGGATCAACGCCAGCGGGCGCTGAAAGGCGAAACTGGTTGACGAATCTTCGATGCTCAGTTTTTCTGCGCCGAGCAGCATGATGACGAAGACGAACAAGACCATGATGGCGCCGGCGTAGACCGTGACTTGAATCACAGCAATGAAAGGCGCATTGAGCAGAATGTAAATCACCGCGCCCACGCCGAAGTTCAGCACCAGATACAACGCCGCATAGATCGCATTGCGGCTGAGCAACAACCCCAGCGCCGATGCGATGCTGAGCGCGCCCAGCACGATGAGAAGTGGAAGGTCTGACATGATGGAGTGACAACGCAAAATCGAGAATTGTGTTGTCACAATTCCCAATTCACAGTCTCAAATGGATTCATCAATCGGCGGATAGGGCAGGATGGAGCGGTTGTATTTGCCAGCCGGCGTCTTTTGCGGCGTCGCCGGCACGTTGATCGGTGGCGACTCCAGCAACATGTCCTTCTTGTAGATCATGCCCTCGCGCGTATAGCCCGTCGGGAACTCGATTGGCTCCAGCACGATGGCATTGGTTGGGCAGGCATCCTCGCAATAACCGCAGAAGATGCAGCGCAGCATGTTGATCTCATAGGTCTTGGCGTAGCGCTCGCCAGGCGAATAGCGCGCGTCGTCACTGTTCTCTGCCGCTTCCACGAAGATTGCGTCAGACGGGCAGGCCGCTGCGCACAGCGCGCAGCCGATGCAGCGCTCCAGGCCATCCTCGTAACGCTTCAGGTGATGCCGGCCACGGAAGCGCGCCGTCATCGGTCGCTGCTGCTCGGGATACTGAATCGTCACCGGTTTCTCGCGCAACATGCTAAGCACGGTCGCAAAACCTGGCGGAATCTTGGTCAATACATCTTTCAGTCCCATATCACTGGAATTTGGAATGTTGAATTTTGAATGCTGAACTGAACATTCAAAATTCAGAATTCAACATCACTTGTAACCCGGCACGCCGATCAAAATCAACACCGCCGTCACGATCACGTTTGCCAGCGCCAGCGGCACCAGCACCTTCCACCCAAAGCCCATCAGCCGGTCATAGCGCATGCGCGGCAGCGTGGCGCGAATGACGATCATCGCCAGCAGGCAGAAGGCGACCTTGAGCGAAAAATACACGACCGACAAAATCGGCGCCTGCTCCACAAAGGGGCCGCTCCAGCCGCCGAGGAAGAACGTGGTGAACAGCGCGCTCACCGCGATCATCTTGACGTATTCACCCATGAAGAACAGCGCGAACTTCATGCCGCTGTACTCGGTCATGTAGCCGGCGGTCAATTCCTGCTCGGCTTCCACCAGGTCGAATGGCGCGCGCATGGTCTCAGCCAGAATGGTGATGCCGAAGATGATCGCGGCCACCGGCTGGCGGAAGATGAACCAGCCGAGGATGCCGCCAAATTGAGCAGGGTATTGCGCTTCGACGATGCCGGCGAGGCTCATCGTGCCGGCCATCAGCACCACCGAGACGACCGACAGACCCATGCCCAACTCATATGAGATCACCTGTGCCGATGCGCGCAGGCTGCCAAGCGAAGCATATTTGTTGTTGCTCGACCAGCCGGCCAGCACGATGCCATACACCGCCACCCCCATCACGCCCATCACATACAACACGCCGACATTGATGTCGCTGGCGAGTTGGAAGATCGGCCCCTTGCCCACCGGAATGACGGCGAACAAGATCAGCGCCGGCACCACCACCAACACCGGCGCGAGAAAGTAGATCGGGATGTCTACCGCTTGCGGCGTGACGCTCTCCTTCATGATGAGCTTCAGGCCGTCGGCCACCGGCTGCAACAGGCCGGCCGGGCCAGCGCGGTTGGGCCCAACGCGCGCCTGCAGGCGCGCCAGAAGCCGGCGCTCCACCAGCGACATGTAGGCGAAGCCGGTCAGCAGCACGAACACCAGCACCACAGATTTCAGGATCAGTTCGAGTAATACAGGCATCTTTCGATTTTCAATGTTCGATTTTTGATTTTGGATTGTGCGTGCATATTGCAGCGCCAACCCAAATCAAAAATCTGAAATCGTATCAATGGCTAGGCGATCTCCTTGATCGACACGATGTGCGATTCAACCACCTTGCTGCGGCGAATGAGCTCGCCGTCGCGATACAGCGGCTGCACCACGCGCTCCAAGCCGGCGATGGTCACCTCTGGGATATTCACCTCGTACTTCGTCGCGCTGCCGGCCTCGGCGTCGCTCGCATAGCGCGCGCCCATGCCACCGGTGTTGTCGTACACCGTGCCGCCGTAATACATATCACCGCGCCCCATCGGCGGCCACTGCGGCTCGCTCTGGCTGATGATCTCGTACGACAGCGCCCTGTAGCACAGCACGTTTGCTGACAGATCGGCGAAGATTTTTGCCGCGCCGTCGAAACCCCAGTTGTGGCCGAGCTGCTTTGCCACTTCCTGCACGATCCACCAATCCGGCTTCACGTCGCTGGGTGGCGGCAAGGCGCGGTAGAAGCGCTGAACGCGGCGGTCGCCGCTGGTGAAGCTGCCCTCACGCTCGGCAAAAGCAAGCGCCGGCAGCACTACATCGGCCTTCTCTGCCAACTTGGTCATCAGCAATTCCTGCACGATGGTGAACTTGGCCTGTGGCGCGTCAGTCTGATCGCCCACACCGATCAACCAAGCCACATCAGCCTGCGCCGGCGGCAACTTGTTGCCCACCGCGTCAAACACGCCCTGGGTATTGGCATGCGGGTAGAGCGGCAGCAGGCCGCTATTTGCTTTGCCGGCGTGGCCGGTTTCGATCAACAAATTCGCCAATGCTTGCGCCAGTGCGCGCGCGCCGGCGCCATCCATGTTCTCATCGCCAAACACGATGAGCAGATTCTTCGCATCCTTGACCAGTTCAGAAGTCTGGGCTGCTGCCCACTGTGGCGCGCGGCCCGGCTCATAGCGCAAGATCTGCCTGGCGTAGCGATGCATCTTGGTGCCGCGCGAGTGCGCCATCACCAGCGTTGCGCCACGATCGACGATGGCCTGACGCAAGCGCAAGAACCACACCGGCGCCTGCTCTTCCACATCGCCATTCACGATCAAGATCACATCGCCGCGGCCGATCTGCTTGAAGTCGGTGTCGACGCCGACGCCAAAGGCGCGTGCCACATCGGCATAGGCCGCCGGCACGGATGGCGACATGCTCACGCTACCACCGATGGCGCGCATGAGTTTGGCCGCCAGCCACGCGTCTTCATTGGCGATGCGGTCGCCAACGACCGTGGCCACGTGGTTGCCGGCGATCTTCAACCGATCAGACACTGTTTGCAGCGCCTGCTCCCACGTTGCTTCCACCAGTTTGCCGTCCTTGCGGATCATCGGCTGGCGCACGCGGTGTTCGGGGCGCACGAAGTGATGCACGTAGCGACCCTTGTCACACATCCAGATCTCGTTGACCTGCTCGTTCTGGCGCGGCATCACGCGCTTGATCTCGCGCAAGCCCGTTTTTGTCTCCAGCCGCGTGTTCAAGCTGATGTTGCAGCCAACGGCGCAATGCGTGCAGATGCTCTGTGCAGTGTCCAACTCCCAGGGGCGCGCCTTGAAGCGAAAGTCTGTCGTGGTCAGCGCGCCGACGGGGCAAACATCAGTCGTGTTGCCGCCAAAATACGAGTCGAAGGGTGGATCGCTAAAGGTGATGATCTCCATCCCGCGGCCGCGTTCGTGGAACTGCAACACGTGGTCGTCGGCAATGTCATCCTGAAAGCGAATGCAGCGCGAGCATTGGATGCAGCGTTCGCGGTCTAGGTAGATCAAATCGCCCAGCGGCACATGCTTGTCGTTATGTGACTTGGAGTCGTAATCGAAGCGGCTGACGCCCGGGCCGAAGCCAAGCGTGAGGTCTTGCAGCGAGCATTCGCCGCCCTTGTCGCAGATCGGGCAATCGAGCGGGTGACTGGTGAGCAGAAATTCAAGAATGTCTTCGCGCGCATCCTTCACCTGCTGCGTGGCCGTGCGCACCACCATGCCCTCGCTCACCGGCGTGGTGCAGGCGGTGGTCAGCTTCGGCATGAAGGCGATGACGACGTTGCCCTTGTCATCCTTCATCACCTGCTTGGTGGCAGGGTCGATCTTGGGTGTGCCGACGTCGACCAGACACATGCGGCACATGCCCACCGGTTTCAATTTCGGGTGATAGCAGAAGACGGGAATGACGTTGTCGATCTGCTTGGCCGCATCCACGACCAATGTGCCTTTTGGCACTGCCACCGCAACGCCATCGATTGTCAGGTTTACTAGATCAGCCATGCGTTTTCAATCAATCGCCATTCCGAGCGCGTCACGATTCTCCGCTCAGAACGACAAGCATCACTTCTTCACTTCAATGTCGCCCGGCAGGGCGATGTCGATCACGATGCCACGCGAGCGCGATGCGACCACGCGCCCGATCACGCTGACGAGATCGCCGGCGCTCAACTTCACGCGTTTTGCCACCACGCTGTAGAGTCGCAGCTTCTGCGCGCCACTCTCGTCCTTCAACAACACATTCACGCCAAATTCAAATGGCTCAATGGCGGCAATTTCGCCGCTCACGCGCACGAGTGCGTTGTGATCGTTGCCGCTGATTGCGCCGAGCGTCTTGGTCGGCACATCGCGTATCGCCGGCACGGCCAACACTGCCACATTCGCAGCTGACGCCGGCGCAATCTCCAGCGCACCCTTGTATTCATTCAGCTTGCCGGTCACACTCAGCGCCGCGCCGACATTCACATCGCTCGGCGCTTTCAACCCATCCCATACATTCTCAAACAGCACCACGCCGATCATGCCGCTGCCATCGTTCAGCTTCACTTTGAAGCCGGCGCTGAAGTTGCTCGCCTCGGCCACTGTGCCGCTCACGACCACCGTCTTGCCCACATCGGCGTTGCCCAACTCGCCAATGGCAGCGATCTTTGGCGCCGGCGCTGCAGTCACCAGCACCACATCGCCCTTCCCTGCCGGCACAATCTGAGCCTCTTCAGCGTAGAAGTCGATCTTGCCGGTCACATTCACCACGGCGCCATCCAGCAGCGCGCTGCGTTGCGGCAATTGCTTCAGCACGCGGTCAAAGATCACCAGGGTGATCTCGCCAGCGTCATCCTTCAACGCATACCGCATGCCGCCCTTGAATGCGCGGCTGCCGGCAATCTCGCCTTCGATCGTGAGCGTCCTGCCTTTGTCTTCAGTTGTGATCGCGCTGATCGGCGTGACGACTTTTTCTGCCGCCAGCGCCGGCGACCCATTGAACGAGAGCAGTGTGAGCAGCGCGAATCCTGTTGCAATCCCCATCTCCATGGTCAAGGCAAATGCCTTTCGCATGGGTGAATCAGTGGCCTCCTGGTTTGCTGACCAGCAAGTGACCGCTTGCATCGATCACGTGGTCGCGAATCAACTCGTCGTTATAACCATTGCTCGCGCCCTTGCCGTGCTGCGCGATGAAGGCTTCGTATTCCGGCTTGAAATGCTTGACGGTGCTCATCATCGGCGAGGTTGCAAATTCGCCAAGCAGGCAGAAGCACTTGTTCTGCATCTGGCCGGCCACTTCGCCGATCATGTTCACGTCTTCCATGCTGCCGTGACCGCTCAAGATCTTGTTGTAGAGCTTGAGCGCCCAGAACGTGCCTTCGCGACACGGCGTGCATTTGCCGCAACTTTCATGCTTGAAGAAGCGCACCATCTTGCGCGCCGCCCACACGATGTCGACGGTGTCGTCGAGGATGACGAATGACGCCGAGCCAAGGATGGAGCCGGCCGCCTGCACGCTTTCGTAGTCGAGCTTGGTGTCGATCGCGCTGGCCGGCAGGATGGGCGCAGACGAGCCGGCGGGCAGAATGCCCTTCACCGGCCGATCGTCGATGATGCCGCCGGCCATCTCAATCAACTCGCGGATGGTGTATTTGCCGAGCGGCAATTCAAAGTTGCCCGGCTTCTTCACGCGCCCGCTGACACAGAAGATCTTCGTGCCGGGGCTTTTCTCGGTGCCGTATTTGCGGTATTCCTGCGCGCCATGCAGCACGATGGGCGGCACGTTCGCCAGCGTCTCGACGTTGTTGATGACGGTGGGCTTGGCATACAGACCCTGCACCGCTGGGAAGGGCGGACGCAGGCGCGGCTGGCCAAGCTGGCCTTCGAGCGATGAAAGCAGCGCAGTCTCTTCGCCGCAGATGTAGGCGCCGGCGCCGAGGTGGATGTAGATGTCGATGTTGTAGCCAGTGCCAAGCACGTTCTTGCCGAGCAGGCCCTTGGCATAGGCGTCGTCAATGGCCTTTTGCAGCGTTTGCGCCGGATCATAGAACTCGCCGCGCAGATAGATGTAGCCAACATTGGCTTGCACCGCATAGCAGCACAGCGCCACCCCCTCGATCAGTTGGTGTGGGTTGCCGTCGACAAGCTGGTGATCCTTGAAGGTGCCGGCTTCGCTCTCGTCCCCATTGACCACGACATACTTCGGGAAGATGTCCTTGGGAATGAAGCTCCACTTCAAGCCGGCGGGGAAGCCGGCGCCACCGCGCCCGCGCAGCCCGCTCTCCTTGACGACGTTGATCACCTCGTCCGGCTTCATCTCGGTCAGCGCCTTCTTCCATGCGGCGTAGCCGTCATTCGCAAGATACACGTCGATCTCGCGGATGTTCGGCACGTCCAGGTCGCGCATCAACACTTGCTTTTCAAGCGTCTTGTTGTTGCTGCCGTATAGCGTTCCCATAGCTCACTTCAACCCATCGACCATCTTGTCGAACGATTCTTCGGTGAGGTCGTACTTGAATTCCCTGTTCACCTGCGCCACCGGCGCGCGGTCGCACGCAGCGATGCACATCACCGTGTTCAGGGTGAACTTGCCATCTGGCGTGGTCTGGCCGGCGCGGATGCCCAGCTTCTTTTCGCAATGCCCCACGAACTTATCGGCACCGCGCAGCGCGCACGGCAGGTCATCGCACACGTCGATGACGTACTTGCCGACCTTCTCCTCGTAATACATCGTGTAGAAGCCGACGATGCTTTTCACCTCAGTCGGGTCGCAACCGATGATCTCAGCGACTTCGTGCATCGCGTCCTCGTTGCAATAGCCGTACTCTTCCTGTGCGATGTACAGCAAAGGCATCACGGCGCTGCGCTTGCGCTCTGGCGGATATTTCGCCAGCACTTTCTCGATGTCGGCGGCTCTCTTTTCTTTCAGCATGTTGAGTAATTGGCAGTTGGCAATCAGCAATTAGCGCTGCGCATTGCGCGGCATCCGATGGCGAATTGACCCTTGCGATTTACTATTTTCCTGTCTACCTACCTGTCCACGTCCCCAAGCACAATATCCACGCTGCCGATGATGGCGACGATGTCGGCCAGCAGCGCGCCCTTGCACATCTCGGTCAGCGGTTGCAGATTGTGGAAAGACGGCGCGCGGAAATGCAGCCGGCGCGGCTTCGGCGAACCGTCGCCGCTGAGATACACGCCATACTCGCCCTTGCCGCTTTCCACCGCAAAATACACATCACCCTCCGGCGCCTTGAAGCCCTCCGTCCACAGCTTGAAGTGGTGGATGAGCGACTCCATCGAGTAGGCAATCTCGTGCTTGGGCGGCAGGGCGACCTTGCGGTTGTCGGACATCACCGGGCCGGCGGGCAGTTTGTCCATCGCCTGCTGGATGATCTTCAGCGACTGCGCGAACTCCTCCATGCGGCAGCGATATCGGTCATACACATCGCCGGCGCTGCCCAGAGGCACGCTGAAGTCGAAATGCTCGTAACTTGAATAGGGGAAGGCCTTGCGCACATCGTAATTCACGCCGCTGCCGCGCAGGCACGGGCCAGTCATGCCCCATGCAATCGCATCTGCCGCGCTCACCTTGCCGATGCCGACGGTGCGCTCCTTCCACATCGGGTTGTCCTTCAGCAGTCGCTCATATTCCAGCACGCGACCAGGGAACACATCCAGGATCTTCTTGACGAGGTCGCCGAAGTGCGCCGGCACATCTCGCCACAGACCGCCCGGACGAATGTAGCTGCTCATCATGCGCGCGCCGCTCACCGCCTCATAGACATCGAGGATCATCTCGCGCTCCCGCATGCAATACAGGAATACGCTCATCGCGCCAATGTCGAGCGCGTGCGTGCCAAGCCACACCAGATGGCTGTTCATGCGCGTCAACTCCATCAGGATGACACGAATGTATTGCGCGCGAATCGGCACGTCGATGTCGACCAGCTTCTCCACTGCGCCGCTGAGCGCCAGATTGTTGCTCATCGGGGCCAGGTAATCTGTGCGGTCGGTCAGCGGGATGGCTTTGAGATAGGTCTTGCCCTCCGCGGTCTTCTCGATGCCGGTGTGCAGGAAGCCGATGTCGGGGATGCAACTCACGACGGTCTCACCGTCAAGTTCGAGCAGCATGCGCAGCACGCCGTGCGTTGATGGGTGCTGCGGCCCCATGTTCAGCAGCATGGTCTCACCCGACAGCGCGCGTGGACTGACCAGCCGGCGCAACTGCTCCAGCGTGATGTCGAGTTGCACATCCTCCGTCTTTACCGTGTTCAGCGGAGAATCTTCAATCTGGATGGGAAGTTCAGAAATTGTCATCGTCTGGAATCAAGCGCCAAACGCCGGGGCTGTCCGGCTCTTGCGGCTCACTCTTGCGCGAATGGCTTCCCCGCGTCGATGCGCTCACGATTGAACGAGAACGCATTTTCCTCAACCGTCACCGGCACTTCCTTGCGCAGCGGATGACCCTGCCAATCCAGCGGCATCATGATGCGGCGCAAGTCGGGATGTCCTTCAAACACAATGCCCATCAAGTCGTAGATTTCACGCTCCAGCCAATTGGCGTTGCGATACACGCCGACGACTGACGGCAGAGTGGCGTCATATTCGCTCAGCATCGCCTTCACCCGCACCTTCATGCCGCGCGACAGCGATGTGAGTTGATAGATCATGCCGAAGCGCGGTTCGCGTGGGTAATAATCCACGCACGTCTCATCGCTCAGCATCTCAAATTTTTGCGCGTCACGCAGATGCGTCAGCACTTCCACGACGCGCGCCTTCGGCACGATCAGCGTGACCTCGTCGCGAAACACCACGACCTCGGAGACGGCATCGCCCAGCGCGGTAATGTACGACTGGGTCAGTTCGGTTTGGTCAGACATGTTCAGTGCTGAACGCCAAGCTCCATGTGTCGAACCCTGAACGATCTCACTCAGAGTCCGGCGCCGGAACTCGGGGCTGGTGCTCTACTGCCACTTCTTCAGCGGCTCACTCTTGATCTTCTCGTGCAGTTTGATGATGCCGTCGATGAGCGTTTCGGGGCGAGGCGGGCAGCCGGCGACATACACATCCACTGGCACAATCTCATCCACGCCCTGCACGACGGCATAGTTGTTGAACACACCGCCGCACGAGGCGCAATCGCCCATCGCGATCACCCACTTCGGGTCAGGCATCTGGTCATACAGGTTGCGCAGCACCGGCGCCATCTTGCGGCTGACGCGACCGGCAACGATCATCAGATCCGCCTGGCGTGGGCTGGCGCGCATCAACTCCATGCCAAAGCGCGACAGGTCGTACCTCGGCGCCTGCGTGCTCATCATCTCGATGGCGCAGCATGCCAGGCCAAACAGCATTGGCCACAACGCATTCGAGCGCGCCCACCCCACCGCCTTTTCCAGCGAGGTGGTCACCACGCCCATGTCACCCAGTTTTTGTTCCAGACCCATTTCGGAATTGCTCCATTTGGTCATTACGCGATCAAGTCATTGTTCCTTTCGAACTGGCTCAATGGCCCAATCGCTCCGCGACCAAATTCACTTGTCCATCGTCTCCCATTCCAGCGCGCCCTTCTTCCACACCCAGATGTAGCCGGCAAGCAAAATACCGATGAAAACCAGCATCTGTATCAAACCAAACAGGCCGAGTTGGCGGAAGGCCACTGCCCAGGGATAAAGAAAAATCACTTCGATGTCGAACAGAATGAACAACACCGCAATCAGATAGAAGCGCACAGGGAAGCGGCGTTGGCCGGGGCCAATCGCCTTCATGCCGCTTTCGTACGGCGCAATTTTGGCGGGGTTGTTGGCGCGCTTGCGCGGCCCGAACAAAATCGAAATCAAAATCACCAGGACAGCCAGCGCTGTCGAGATGAAGACCAGCACGAAGATTGGAAGGAAGTTGTCCATCGGCTCGACCTGTATAGCAAGTGGCTCGGTTGCAATCAACGACCGAGCCACTTATCTTGAGAATTTTATCACAAGCAAGTGCAAGGACAGCAGTTTCAATCAGGTGTTAGCGTTTGTCAAATCGATTGTTTGCGCCGGCGTTTTTGCTGCATGAGTCAGGTCAATTTCGCGCAGCCGGCGCGCGATCACCTGGATTGGATGCAGCGCCTCGCGGCCCGTGAAATGCTGGATTTGGTCACGGCATGATGTGCCGGGCGCGACGATGACGGCATCCGCCGGCGCGTTGCGCACTGCCGGCAGCACCGATAGTTCGCCAACCTGTTGCGACAGCGCGTAATGCTCGACCTCGTAGCCGAATGCGCCGGCCATCCCGCAGCAGGTCGAATCGATCTCATGCACGTCACAGCCTGTTCGCCTCAGCGCCTCATGCGTGCCTTTGACGCCATACACGGCCTTTTGATGGCAGTGACCTTGCAACAGAATCTCTGTGCTCCAAGTGTCGGATGCCGGGAAATCAATCAGCAGTTGCGAATCACGAATCATAAACTCCTCGATGCTCCTCGTGATCTTCGCCACTGCGCTGGTGTCGTCGCCGGGGATGAGGTCGAGGTAATCGTCCTTGAGGGCGCTGATGCAACTCGGCTCCAGGCCCAGGATGGGAATGCCCTGCCTGGCATAGGGCGCAAGCTGTGCGACATTGAAGCGCGCCCAATCGAGCATCGCTTTCGGCTGGCCCTGCGAGAGCATCGGCCGGCCACAGCATTTCCACGGCGGAATGATGACCTCCACGCCGGCGCGCTCCAGCACCTCCACCGCATCGACGCCAAGCTGCGGATGGTTGTAACGGGTGAAAGTATCGACAAACAGCACCGCTTTGCCCCGCTCCCGATGAGAATGCTGCGGCGCGGGATGCTTCCGCCACCACCTCTCGAACGTGTGAAAGGTGAACGCCGGCAGCGTCCGCTCCGGCGCGACGCGCATCGCGCGCTTGAACAGCGATCGCCGCATCATCCAGTTGGAGATCGGCGCGAATGCGCTTGCCAGCGCACTGAGCGGCGCGATGCGGCCAAGCGCCCATGCGCGCAGCGGCACGCCTCTCTCGTCGTAGTAGTGCTGCGTGAATTCGCTTTTCAGCTTCGCCATATCGACGCCGGCGGCGCATTCCGTCTCGCACGCCTTGCACGAAAGGCAAAGATCGAGCGCAGCCTTGACCTCTTCTGCCGACGGCTGCTGCGTGAGAGATGATGCATTACCGTCGCGGATCCAGGCGCGCAGCAAATTGGCCCGGCCTCGCGTGCTGTGCATCTCCTCGCGGGTGGCGCGATACGAGGGACACATCACGCCGGCATCGAGTTTGCGGCACACGCCGCTGCCGTTGCATTGCTCCACCAGCCGCGCAAACGACCCATCCAGTCGAAATGTGAACGTCGTTTGCATCGGCACAGTCCTGTATGCCGGGCCGAGCCGCATGTGATGATCCATCTCTACACCACGCACTTTCTTGCCCGGATTCAAGCAGTTGCGCGGGTCGAAGGTGTCTTTGATGGCGCAGAAGGTTGCGTAAACCTCAGCGCCGAAGAGCGCCGGCGTGTGATGCGCGCGCTCATAGCCGTCGCCATGCTCGCCGCTCATGGCGCCGGCCATCTCCTTGCACAGCGCGAGTGTGCGCCGGCCGATGTCCTGCATCTTCGCCACACCGTCTGCCGTGCGCAGGTTGACCAGCGGGCGCACATGCAGCACGCCGGCGCTGGCGTGGGCATAGAACGCGCCCTCGGTGTCGTTCAGCGCGAAGATCTCATTCAGGCGCGTCACATACTCCGGCAGGCGCTCCACCGGCACCGCCACGTCTTCCACCACCGAGATCGGCTTGAATTCGCTGCGAATGCTGGTCAGCACGTTCAGGCCGATCTTGCGCACAAACCACACGTCGGCCTGCGCTTTGGCTGCGTAGATGGGGTTGAGCGTGCAAGGCAGATGCTCCTGCGCGACAAGCTTCACCAGCCGCTCGACGCCGGCGCGCGCTTCCGCCTCCGTGTCACCGTCAAACTCGATCACCAGCAAGCCTTCGGGGTTGGCCTGCCCTTCCAGCCAGTTGATGCGCTCTCTGCATTCCGGCAGGTCGCGCGCGAGGCGGATGAACATGCCGCCGATCAATTCGATGGCCGATGGGTGAGTGCTGAGCAGCGCCGGCACATCGCGCATCGAGTCGATCAACGATTCAAACGAGGTGATGACCAGCGCCGTATGTTTTGGCTTCGGAAACAAGTTCAAGGTCGCCTCAGTCAGCACGCCCAGCGTGCCCTCAGCGCCGGCAAACAGCGGCGCGAGGTTGGGCTGCGCAATCGCGCGCAGATGGTTGGCGAGGTTGCTGCCCTGTCGCTTTGCATTCGCCTCGGTCAGGCATGCTGTCGGGTCTGCCGCGTCGTACGCCTGCATCTCGGCGATGAAGTCTGCGTTGTAGCCGCTCGCTCGCCGCCACACCTTCGGGAAGTCGCGGTAGATGGCCGCGCGGTGTTGCATGACGACGTTTGCAATCTCAGAGAAAGCGGGTTTCTCCCCTTCCCCCTTTCCCACTCTCTCGCCCTCTTCAACGCCAAACGCGCGCAGCGCGCCATCCGCCAGCACTGCCTGCACCGCGTTCACGTTGTCGGCGGTCATGCCATAGCGGATGGAGTGCGAGCCAGTGGCGTTTGCGCCGATCACACCGCCAATGGATGCGCGCTCGGCGCTGGCCGGGTCGGGGCCGAACTGCAAACCCTGCTTTGCAAGCTGCTTGTTGAGTTGACCGAGGATGACGCCGGCCTGCACGCGGACTTCGCGCCTCGCCGCATCGACTGCGACCACCTTGTCCATGTATTTGGTGAAGTCGACCACGACGCCGGCGCCGATGGCCGAGCCGCACAAGTTGCTGCCGCCGCCGCGCGGGATGATCGGCACACCCTGCTCGACACACAGCTTCACCGCAGCGATCACATCGTCATTCGTTTTTGGCAGCACCACGCCGAGCGGCATGACCTGATAGTTGCTGGCGTCGGTGCTGTAGATCAAACGCGTCGGCAGGTCGAAGCGCACATCGCCGGCGATGTGTTGTGCGAGTTTCGTTGC
>JBDHWI010000092.1:0-16708 GCA_039810125.1 Thermoflexales bacterium
TCGCTCCATTTCAACCCCTTGCGCAGGGTGATGGTGAGCGTGTTCTTGACTTCGCCCTCTGGCGCCTTGGTGGCCTCCGGCGCTTTGGTCGCCTCAGGCGCAGTGGTGGCTGCCGGCGCCTCCGTCGGCGCCTCAGTGGCTGCCGGCGCTTCGGTTGGGGCTTCCGTCGCCGCCGGCGCTTCGGTGGCTGCCGGCGCAGCCGTGGGCGCAGGGGCTGGCGCAGCTGGCGCGCACGCCGCCAGCACAAACGCCATCGCCAACGCAGATGCAATCAAACGATTCGATTTCATGTCTCTTGCTCCTTCTAGAAAAACAGATTGCTTTGATCAGGTTGCCGGCAACACGCCGGCGCAGGACGCATCTCTGAACAGCATCACCTCCCAGCTTGAAAAATCGAGCATGGCCGTCAACGCGACCGCCGCGCCATCACGACCAGCGCAACCACAAACAGCGCGCCCATCAACAACGCCAGCACCGTGATGACGAATTCCGGTGAGTTCGGCGCTTGAAACGGCAACAACGCGCCGGCGACAATCACGATGAACACCGCTATGCGAAACCACAGCTTGCCGGCTTCGGGGCTGAGCATCCTTACACCTCCGTTCGCAAGCGCGGGTTGAATACTTCCTCCAGCGAGCGCGACAGCGACACGAGCGCCAATTGAAAGAACACGATGGCCACCACCGGCGCCAGCAAACTCCACGCCGAATCAGCCTGAAAATGCGCGCCCTTGGCATACGCCAGGCTGATCGTCACGCCCCAGTTCGCGCTTGAAAATGGCACCAGCCCCAGAAACACCAGCCCGGTCTGCTGATAGATGGCGCTTGTCATGGCAAAGATCAACGAGATGGCAAGGAAGGGCGCAATGTTCGGCACCATCTCACGCAGAATGATGTGCGCCGTGCCAAGGTCGAGCAACGTAGCCGCTTCGACGTATTCGCGCTTGCGCAGCGACAGCATCTGCGCGCGCACTTGCAACGCCAGACTTGGCCAGCTCAACACGGCGATGATGACCGACAGCAGCGCGACATTGCTCAGCCGCAGCAGTGTCGCCAGAATCGCGAGCAGTGGGAATTGCGGGATGGTCAGCCACACGTTGATGACCTCGCGCAGAACGCCATCGACACGCCCGCCCATGAACGCCGCCACCGAGCCAACGACAACGGCGATCAACACAGTCAGCACGCCGGCGACCACCGCAATGATGATGATGTCCTTGCCGCCATAGATCAGCTGTGTCAGGTTGTCGCGGCCCTGAAAATCGGTGCCGAGCGGATGTTCTGCCGTTGGCCCGCTGTAGATGTTGGACACATCGGCGGTGTCGGCCGGCGGCACCACCATCGGCCCGATGAACGAGACCACGACGATGAACAGCACGCCAATCAGCCCGATCAAGCCGGCAGTGTTGCGCGTGAGCAAGCGAAGGGTTTTCCTGAATTCGTTCATGTCAGTTCTCCGCGCCGGCCACGCGAATGCGCGGGTCCACCCAGCCATACACAAAATCGGCCGCCAGCGTTGCCAGCACAACCGAAATCGTCGTCACGAGAAAGATGCCTTGCATCACCGGATAGTCGCGTTGATACAACGCAGTCGAGAGTTGCAACCCAATGCCCGGATACGTGAAGATGAATTCGATCAGCACGGAGCCGCCGACGATGGTGGCAATGGAAAGTGCCAGCCGCGTAAACAGCGGCAGCCGCGCATTGCGCGCCACATAGGCGCTCTGAATGCGAGAATCGGGCAGGCCGCGCGCGTGCGCCACGGTCACATAGTCCTCGCCCATCACGCTCAGGGTGCTGCCCTTCATCACCAGCATCCACGAGCCGACGGTGGCAAGAATGTAGACGATGCCCGGCACCAGCCAATGACTCAGCACATCGGCGATGAATTGCAGCGTGAAGCCCGGCTTGACGCCCGGCGTGAAGCCGCCGCGCATCTGCGGAAACTTCATCACCTTGAAGACGATCACCAGCAACAAGATCAAGATCACGGCGAGCAGGTTGGCGGGGATGGCATCGAGCGCCGCGCCGATGTTGGTGATGAGATGATCTGCCGGCGTATTGCGCCGATACGCCGCAACCATGCCCAGCGTCATGCCGATGATGAAGCTGAAGGCGAGCGACAGGCCGACGCTGAACACTGTCCACGGCAGGCGTTGCGCAATGATGCTCGCCACGCTCACGCCGGTCGAGCGATACGAAGTGCCAAGATCACCGCGCAGCAGATTGCCCATGAAGCGCACATACTGCGTGGTGATGGGCTCATCAAGCGGCAGGTTGAGCAACTGCGCTGCGCGCTGGCGCGCCTCCTCCTCGGTCTTGCCTTGCAGGATCAAATCCTCGACCAGGATGTCAACTGGATTGCCCGGCATCAGGCGAATCAACACGAAGATGATCGTCGTCACCAGCCAGATGGTGAACAATGCCTTCAGCAGCCGGCGCACCACATAGTTCGACGTGATCTGCTCGATGCGAAAACTCCGCTTTGGCGCGGTGGTGTTTGGGGTGGATGAGGCCGCAGTCATGGCAACTCCTTCGCCGGCTCGGCGGCGTTCGCACGCGCCACCGGGTGGCACGCCACCGCACTGCCATCGCGCAATCGCGTCAGTTGCGGGGTCACTTTCGCGCAGGTCTCGCCTTCGAACCACGGGCAGCGTGGATGAAATGCGCAACCGCTCGGCAGGCGCAGCAAGCTCGGCACGTCTTCGCTGCGCAACACGATGCGCTCCTTGCGCGCCAACGCCTCAGGGTCGGCCTCAGGGATGGCCGAGAGCAGCACGCGCGTGTAGGGATGCTGTGGTTGGTCGATCACGCGCCGCGCCGCCCCCAACTCCACCATGCGCCCCAGATACATCACGCCGATGCGCCCTTCCCAGGCAAAGAATTTCGCCAGCGCCAGATCGTGCGTGATGAACAGCACGCCCAGCCCCATGTTCCGTTGCAGTTCCGACAGCGTGTTCAACAGGCTGATGCGAATGGAAGTGTCGACCGACGCGACGGCCTCGTCGGCGATGAGAAACGCCGGCTTCACCGAGAGCGCCCGCGCAATCGACACACGCTGGCGCTGACCGCCACTCAACTGATGCGGATACTTCTCGATGAAGTCCTCCGGCGGCGTCAGGTTTACCGTCTCCAGCAACTCACACACGCGGCGATGCGTGTCTGCGTTGCCATTCGAGATGCGGTGATGTTGCAACGGCGCGGACAAAATGTCGTAGACGGTATGCGCTGGATTCAATGATGCGTAGGGATCCTGGTGGATCATCTGCACGCCCAGCCGGTATTGCCGGCGGGCATCGCCGCGCAGATGCGCGATGTCGTTGCCTTTGAACAAAATCTGGCCGGATGATGGCGCAAGCAGGCCGGCGACCATCTTGCCTGTGGTGGTTTTGCCGCAGCCACTTTCGCCGACGAGGCACACCACCTCGCCGGCGGCGATGTCGAGCGTGACATCGTCGACAGCCTTGATATTCTGTCGCCGCACGCGAAAAGTGCGCGTGACGCCACGCAGCGAGATCAACGCGTCGCTCATACAGCCACCGCCTGCTGTGATGAAGCGCGCTGCGCATTCACCACTTCGCGCCAATGCCAGCACGCCACCTCGGCGCGATCGCCCAGGGATTCTGACGGCGGATCCTCAACCTTGCACTGCTCAGTCGCAAATGCGCAGCGCGGGTGAAACTTGCAACCCGAGGGCAGATCGATCAAATCGGGCGGCGTGCCGGGGATCGATGCAAGCTGGTCGCGCTCGGTGCGCAGCGTCGGCACGGCATGGATGAGGCCGCGCGTGTAGGGATGATGCTGGCATGCGAACACGGCCTTCGTGTCGCCGGCTTCCACGATGCGGCCGGCGTAAGCCGTCGCCACGCGATCCGCCAACTCTGCCGCCAGCGCCAGATCGTGCGAGATGAAGATCATCGAGAATGACAGCTTCTTGCGCAGGTCGCGCAGCACGTCCATGATGCTGCGCTGTGTCAACACATCCAGCGCTGTCGTCGGTTCATCCAGAATCAACACCTGCGGCTCCAGCAACAACGAGAGTGCCAGCAACACGCGCTGCCGCATGCCGCCCGACAACTCATGCGGAAAGGATCTCCACACGCGCTCCGGGTCGAGCCGCACGAGATTGAGCAAATGTTTGCCACGCTCTTCCAGCGCCCTGCCCTGCAGACCGCCATGCGCTTTTGCGGTGTCTGCAAATTGGTCACTGATGCGCAGCACAGGGTTGAATGCGTTGAGCGAGCCTTGAAAGACCATCGCGCATTCCTTCCAGCGAAATTCACGCAACCGCTTTGGGTCGAGCGCGAGCGTATCGATCTCGGGCGCATGGTCGCCGGCGCGGCGATACATGATGCGTCCTGATTTCACCACTGCGTTCGCCGGCAGCAGCCGCACGATGCCAGTGCCAATGGTGGTCTTGCCGCTGCCGCTCTCGCCGATCAGCGCAAGCGCCTCGCCGGCGCGCACGTCGAATGACACATTGCGCACCGCCTGCACGAAGCCGCGCCGCGCCTTGTAGTCGATTGACAAGTTCTGGATGGAGAGGATGGGTTGCTGATCAGCCATATAGCACACACGCCTGCCGGCGCGCCTTGAATTCTTCGGCGCCGGTATGCCAATGATGCGCGATCTCTTCAACATCTGCGCCGGCGTCGATCATCGCGCGCGTCTCACGATTGCCGATCAGCAAATCGAAGTGCGCAGCATTCCATATCCATCGCGCTGGCTGTTGCCGGCGAATGGCGCACAACAGATGCAGCCCCACCCTCACCGGTCTGAATGCCTTGCGATCCGTCACATGCACCTGCACGCCGAAGCACGTCTGGCCAGCGTGAGCGTAGCGTTGCGAGGTGGGCGTGAAGTGAAACGGGCGAAAGCGCGCGCCGGCCAGATCAAGTGCATTCATGGTTGCAGCCAGCGCATCACCATCCAGCCACGGCGCGCCGGCGCACTCGAAGGGCAACGGCGTAAGCGCGCCGGCGCTGCAATTTCCGCCCTCACCCACCAGCGCCATGCCTGGATAAAACAGCGCCGTCTGCGCATGCGGCATGTTGGGCGACGGCGGCGCCCAGGGCAGCGCTGTCTCATCAAAGAACATGTCACGCCGCCAGCCCTGCATTGCAACCACCCGCACGGTCTGCTCACACTTTTTTGCGGCCGCGTAAAACCGCGCCAACTCACCCATCGTCATGGCATAGCGCAGGGGCAATGCGCCATGCCCGACAAATGACTCACATTCGGCTTGCAGGAGCGGCCCCTCGATCACCTCGCCGGCGATGGGATTTGGACGATCCAGCACAATCAACGGCAGTCGCTGTTCGGCGCACGCTTCGATGGCATAGGCGAGCGTGGTGGTGTAGGTGTAAAAGCGCGCGCCGACATCCTGCAAATCAAACAGCAGCGCGTCCAACCCGCGCAACATCTCGGCGCTCGGCCGCTTCGTCGCGCCATACAGCGAGTGAATGGGCAAGCCCGTGCGCGCATCAATGCCCGATGCAACTTTGTCGCCGGCGATGACCGCGCCGCCAAAGCCATGCTCTGGGCTGAACAGCAAGGCAACATTCACGCCGGCGGCAAGCAGCGCATCCACATTGCGCCGCGCATCGCGCGTGATGCTTGCAACATTGCTCAGCAGTCCGACGCGCATGCCCCTGATGCGCGCTGCATCGTTGAGCAACACCTCCAGCCCGGTCAACACGGTCATGGCCGCGCTCCTGCGCTGGCTGGGGTGATGCACCCCAGCACAACCGGATGGCGCGCGCCGGTGGCTGCCGGCAAATTGCCCGCGCAGCCCCGCAGCGTCCGGTGCGCCAGGATCGCAAAAGCAATCGCCTCTTTGGCATCAGACGGGATGCCGGCGTCATCCGACGTTGTCACGCGCGCGCCAAGTTGCCCCTGCAACATGCGCATCAGCGTGGGGTTGCGCGCGCCGCCACCCGACACGATCACCTCCGCCGGCGGCGCTGGCAGAAAACGGCGATATGCATCGGCGATGGAAGCTGCCGTGAACATCGTCAGCGTCGCGATCACATCGCGCGGACAAATTTCCCGCGCAGCCGCCTCTGCCCACACCTGCGCGCCGAAGTGCGCGCCAAACATTTCACGGCCCGTAGTCTTGGGCGGCGCAGCCTGCAAAAATGGATGGCGCATCAACTCGCGCAGCAGCGCGTCATGCACCCGGCCCTGCGCCGCCAGCGCACCGTCGGTATCGCATTGCTGCGCGCCCTGCGTCATGCGCCGCGCAGCGTCGTCGATCAACATGTTGCCTGGACCGGTGTCGAAGGCGAATGCGCCTTGCGCAGAACCCGCCGGCAAGAAGGTCACATTCGCAATGCCGCCGATATTTTGCGCCGCGCGCGTCTTGGCGGGATGCGTGAGCAGCAGCGCATCGACGAGCGCAACCAGCGGCGCGCCCTGCCCGCCGGCAGCGATGTCGCGCGCGCGAAAGTCACTGACCACCGCGACGCCGGTGCGCTCAGCGATCACCGCCGGCTCGCCAATTTGCAGCGTAGCCTGGCCGGGGATGTGCCATACGGTTTGGCCATGGCTGCCAATGGCGTCAATGGCGTGCAGGGGAACGCCGGCGTCATCTGCCACGCGCTTCGCAGCAGCGGCAAACGCCTCGCCCAGCGCCACGTTCAGCGCACAGATGCGCGCAACCGTGCCTCCCCGCTCCGTCATGCAAGCCAGCACCTCGCTGCGCAACGGCTCATGAAAGGGCAGTTGCGCGTATTGCAACAACCGCCATTGCAACGAATCCGCGCCAGCGATTTCCACCAGCGCGGCATCGATGCCGTCTGCGGATGTGCCAGACATCAACCCGATGACTTTCATCATGATTTGATGGTGCAGATAGCCTATCGCTGCCGGATGAACACCATGCGGTAGCGATCCGAGCGAAAAGTGGATTGCTCGGCTTCGATCAGATTGCCGCGCGTGTCGCGGGTGATGCGCTGGATGCGCAGCGCCGGCGTGCCGCGCTTCACGCCCAGCACCTGCGCATCGCGCGCGTCGAGCAACATCGCCTCGACAGTTTCCTCGCACGTCGCCGGCCGCGTGTTGTATTCGCGTTCCATGATGTCATAGAGCGATTCACGCGACAGGTCATGTTCGATCAGGCCGCTGAAGCGCGCGTAGGGCAAATGGCAGCGCTCCAACGCCATCGGCTCACCATTGGCGAGACGAATGCGCTCCAGATAGATCACGTGCGCGCCTGGCGACAAACCCAATTGCGCGGCGATGGCCGAGTCGGCCAGCTTATCGGTGAATTCCAGCACCTGCGACGCCGGCGCCAGCCCGCGCGCGCGCATCTCCTCGCTGAAGGACATGAAGCCGATGACGTTGGCCGTTCGGGTGAACGGCGCGCGCGCCACCACTGTGCCGCGCCCCTGCTGGCGCGTCACCAACCCCTGCTGGGCCAGTTCGTCCAACGCAGCGCGCACCGTCATGCGGCTGACCTTCAGCGAAGCCGACAACGCATTTTCGGATGGGATCACATCGCCCTGGCGCAGATTGCCGGACTCGATCTGCCGGCGCAGGCCCGCGCTGATCTGCTTGAAAATGGGTGTGCCGTCATCGCGGTTGAGCTTGAATGTATACAAGTTGTCTAGACATCCAGTATAGTAACCGCAAACGACGTGTCAAGCGATGCCGAGGATCCGATGACTGAAACACCCCATATCCCCATGACCGAAGGCCGCAATCCAGCCACGCTGAACATCGACACGCTCAGCACGATTGACATGCTGCGCGCGATCAACGCGGAAGACATGCGCGTGCCGCCGGCGGTGGCCGAGGCCATCGCGCCGATCGCGCAGGCGGTCGACGCAATTCACGCGCGCATGAAGCAGGGCGGCCGGCTGATCTATGCCGGCGCCGGCACATCGGGCCGGCTCGGCGTGGTGGATGCGTCCGAGATGCCGCCGACCTATAACGCGCCGCGCGGTCTGGTGATCGGGTTGATTGCCGGCGGGCAGGGCGCAATGTTCAACACGGTCGAGGATGCCGAGGACAACATCGAACTCGGCAGGGCCGACATCGCGCAGTTGAATGCCGGCGCGCTCGACTCGGTTGTGGGCATCGCGGCGAGCGGGCGCACGCCGTACGTCATTGGCGCGCTGCAGGAAGCGCGCGCGCGCGGCGCGCTGGCGGTGAGCCTGGCTTGCACGGCGCCGGCGATCATGCACGAATATGCCGACATCGCCATCTCGCTGCTGACCGGCCCCGAAGCCATCACCGGCTCGACGCGCATGAAAGCCGGCACCGCCACCAAGCTCGCGCTGAACATGATCAGCACCAGCCTGATGGTGAAGCTCGGCAAGACCTACGGCAACCTGATGGTGGATCTGCAGCCGAGCAACAGCAAACTGCGCGATCGCGCGCGGCGCATCATCGCCGCAGCGACCGGCGTTTCGGCAGAGGAAGCGCAGCGCCTGCTTGAAGTGTGCGGCGATGTCAAGACATCCATCGTGGTTGCCTTGACGGGCTGTTCAACAGCTGAGGCGCGCGCGAGGTTGGAGCGCTCAGCCGGCCGCGTGGCCGGCGCGCTGAAGGGTTAGCCGGCTTGCATCCTGTCACGGCTTCGGCACATAGATCAGGTTCTCGGCCAACCGACCCTGCATGACGTAGTTCGCGTAGATGGCATCGCGCACGGTCTTGGGCCAGCGCAACGCAAGCAAATCGCCGCTGCTCCTGGGCAGATAGAACGCAATGACGGTGAATTCGCGCCGCTCGATGCGGCGAATGAGCGCCTCATCGCTCCACAAGCCGGCGATCTTGAGCATGTTGAACTCGAAGGGTTGAAGCTCAATCGGCTTTCGGTTGATTGGCATCAACCCCATGAATTCATCGGCGAGCATCGGCGCAGGCTGCGCTGCAAACGCGTTGAGTTGCGCAATCTCGCGCTCAGCTGCCAGCTTGGCGGTAATCTGACCCATGTAGCGCTCCTGCGTCCATTCACGCAAGCCATTCACCTGCACCGCAAGCACCAGCACTGCGATGATGCGCAGGATGGGCAGCGCGGCCAGCCATGCAATCAGCGCGCCGGCGGCGATGCACACCGCAGCCACCAGCTCGTAGAGATAGTTCACGGATGAGCCCACTTTGCCTGCCGCCAGGCCGGCCAGCGCGCCGGCCAGCAGATATGCGACGACAAATGGCCAGGAGCGGGTGCGCTCGCCGGTGCGCTCCAGAATGAGGAACATCAACACCGCCACCAGCAACAGCGGCGTGTTCACTGCCAGGTTGACGTAGTAGTCGATGGCAAGGTACGAGATCCACGGGTTGGCATTGGCCGTAACTGTGTGAAGAAAGAAGCCGCCCCGCGTGAGCAAGGTGAGCAAGCCGGCAATGAGAAGTGACGCGCCGGCGATCATGCCCACCAGCAGCGCGCCCTGCCGGCGCAACTTGAGCTGCCAGAGATAGGCCAGCGCAGCCAGCGGGCCGGCGAGCAAATAGCTCTGCTTGGTAAAGATAGACAGCGTGAAAAGCGCAGCTGCGACGACGATGCCGGCGCGCCCTTGCGGCCGGCGCACCACTGTGAACAGCGCCGCCAGGCTGAGCGCCAGCGCCAGCGTGTCCACGCGGTTGAACATCGACCACGACGCGATGTGCGGGAACACGAAGAACAGCATCGCCGCAATGAGCGAAGCCAGCACGTCACCGGTCAACTGGTTCACGATCAACGCGATGAAGATGGCTGCGGCAATGGCGCTGAGGACGGAGAGCGCGCGGCCGTACCAGAACGCCGGCCCGCCGGCCAGCGCAAACGGCGCCTGCACGAGCTGAAAGAGCGGCGGATAGTTGGTGATGTTGTAGGGGAGCGTGTTGAGATCGGTGTGATAGGGATTCACTCCATGCGCAAGCTTGATCGTTTGATCCAGCACAGCGCCTTCCCCATAGTCGAGCGGATAGGGGAAGCGGATGGCTGCGCCGGCGACGCCGGCATATTGCATGAGACCGGTGACGAGTTCAAATGCAAGAAAGAGCAAGGCGATCAGGAGAAGGGCATCGCGCCAGGTGGGTGCGCGCAGTTTCTGCATCACACTTTCTCCATCACCAACAGATGTGACAGGCCAAAGGCGCGCAGCGGCGACGACTCCAAGCCCTGCATGGCGGCCCGCAGCGCCTTGCCGGCGGCGCCGCTGCGGGCGATGACGTTGTCGAAGCCCGGGTAGACCTGCGTATGCGAGGCAACCCGCATCGATGTGCCGGCGAACAGCCCTTGCAGCCCCTTCACAGTATAGGCACGCACATGCGGCGCGAGCCGGTTGCGCATGGGGCTGGGCAGCCAGTTTACAAAGGGCTTGTTGCCAAAGTGATACTGGCCGTTGACGTAGATGCCATGCGTCTCGAAGAGATACAGCCGATTCGGCACAAAGATCACCGCGCGACCGCCCTTGCGCAACACGCGCGCCATTTCGCGGCAGGCAGCACGATCGTCCTGCACATGCTCCAGCACTTCGTGGCTGAACACCACGTCGAAGGAATCATCGGCAAAAGGCAGATGTTCGCAGACCGCGCCGAGCAGGCCGGCGATGCCGTGTTCCGCGCCCTCGCGCACGCGATCGATCTCGATGTCGAGGCCAAAGACGTGCGGGGTGAAGCGGCCAATTTCGCGCACATACGTGCCGATGCCGCAGCCATCCACCAGCACCCGCTTGTCCTGCAAATGCGCTGCGGTGTGCAGCATGGCCAGCCGGCGCTCCTGGCCGGCGCGCCACACCAGCGACGGCACACCGCGCTCGGCCTTCTTGTCGATCTGCGGCAATTCGCTTGTTGTCACGCGCCGATTTTACGGGATTGCAACTCGATCAACCGCAGCCGCGTGTTGAATGCACGCAAGAATGTGGTCGAACAGCCGGCGCGGTGGTCAAAGC
The DNA here is from genome assembly GCA_039810125.1 of Thermoflexales bacterium. GTDB lineage: Bacteria > Chloroflexota > Anaerolineae > J036 > Brachytrichaceae > JBDHWI01. Next base: position 10,877 of record JBDHWI010000092.1, read on the forward strand.
TCACACGGCAAAGGCGATCTGCGCACCTTCAACGACATGGCCGTGGCCGCAGCACACGCAAGTTGCGCCCAGCGCCGCTTGCAGCCTGGCAGATTCACAACCCTGCGCGTAATCCCAATGCAACGGCGCCGGGCTGAACGTGAGCGCGCCGCTGCTTGCGTTGAGTGAATCGCCGGCGATGAGGATGCGATGCGCCGGCGCGTAATACGACATGTGGCCGGGCGTATGCCCAGGCGTGGCAATCACCTGCAAGCCATCCAGCACTGGCAGCACCTGGCCATGCATGATGATCTCATCGACATGCACCGGCGTGAGCGGCATGACCACCCTGCCCATCACGTCGATCATCGCCTTCGTCAGCGGGTTGCCCTTGATCGCGCGCGAAGGGATGCCGGCCTCAATCGCCCGCGCCTCAATCTCGCCGGCGAAGATCTTCGCGCCGGTCTTCGCCCGCAACTCAGCCAGGCCGCCGGCGTGGCCCGGGTCGGCATGGGTGATCAGAATGCGTTTCAAGTCGGTTGGCTGCCAGCCCTGCTCGGCGATCGCCTTCAAGACCAGCTTCGGGCCGCTCTTCGCCATGCCGGTGTCGATCAGCGTAAGACCATCGGGATCGGCGATGAGATACAGGTTGACGAAGTTATTGCTCAACCGGCGAATGAGGCGATCATCCATGAAGGAGCATAGGTTACGCCAGCAAGGTGAGCGAGGAATGAGACGACGAATCGCGCTGCATCCTCGCAGTGCATTCCGGTGTTGCATCAGTGCTGCGGCTACAATCGCGCGTTGTGCAAATCGACCTGCAGCGCAATGGCGCGCGCATCCGCCTGTACAACGAAGACTGCATTGCCGGCTTGCAAGCGCGGCTGGCCGCCGGCAGCGTCAGCGTCGTGGTCACCTCGCCGCCCTACAATCTCGGCGTGCGATACAGCCAATACGACGACGCCGGCTCGCGGCAGGATTATTTGCGCTGGCTGGACGCATGGGCTGGCGCGGTGAAACGGGTGTTGCATACGGATGGGTCGCTGTTTTTGAATGTCAGCGGCAAACCGACGGACGCCGGCGTGCCATTCCAGGTGCTGGCGGTGATGCTGCGCCACTTCGTTTTGCAAAATACGATCCACTGGATCAAGTCAATCGCCATCGACAAGAAAGATGTTGGGGACTACGAAGGCATCACGCAGGACGTGGCCGTTGGCCACTACAAACCCATCAACAGCCCGCGCTTCGTGAACGACTGTCACGAATACATCTTTCACCTCACCCATCGCGGCGATGTCCCGCTCGACCGGCTCGCGGTGGGCGTGCCGTATCGCGACAAGACGAATGTGGCGCGCTGGGGCAGAAAACAGGATTTGCGCTGTCGTGGCAACACCTGGTTCGTGCCATACAAGACGATCAAAAATCGCGGCGAGCAGCGCCCCCACCCCGCCACCTTCCCGCCGCAACTGGCCGGCATGTGCGTGCAGTTGCACGGTGTGGCAAACGCGGCGCTGGTGGTCGACCCATTCGCCGGCATCGGCAGCAGTGCAATTGCATGCGCAGATTTGGGCGTGCCATTCATCGGCTTCGAGATCGACGCCGGCTACCTTGGCGTTGCCAAAGAACGCCTCGAAAAACTTGATGCGCGGCGCACAGCGGTGGTAAAATCCCGCCCCGCACGGTGACGTAGCTCAGTCGGTAGAGCAGGGGACTCATAAGCCCTTGGTCACAGGTTCAAGTCCTGTCGTCACCATCGTTGCTCAAGGGACTGCCGGAGGAGATTTGGCAGCCCCTTGTTTTGTTTTCCGTCCGTCTGCGGGAGTGACAAAGGGATTTTTGGTCGAAAAAGCAAGGGGTTGTTTTCGTCGCGGCTGGATCTCATCCAATCTGCCGGACAACTCAAAAAGCTGCCCCTTCGCCAGTGTGTGGCTTCAAAATCGTGTGGGCTGAGATAACCCAGGGTTGAATGCAGTTGTCTCACAAAGTTTCGTCCTCGTTGGATGAGCCGGCGTTAAGGCACTCGGCAAGGTTGACTCCCTCACCAAGAGCCGCCTGGTAAACCTACCCAGCAACTTGCGAGTTGAACCGATCATTGATGACACCATCTCGCCAGGCAAGTGCATGGTAACGTCAAACGGTGTGAGTCATCTGGCGGACCAAATCGAAGCACTGCGCATTCGCACACTGATGTCTGTCAATGATGAGATGATAAGTAAGATACTGTATATCATGTATCTGCGGTCCGATGGCGCGCATGCTCTCGACCCCAGTCACGTTTCGCGCCCAAAGACCCGTCCGAAGCAACGTTGCAGATTACGATGACATCATGCCCAAAATCAACCGAGCGCTTAGCATCCGCCAGCCTTATGCCGAATGGATCATGACGGGCGAGAAGCCCATTGAATATCGCAGCCGCCGCACCCACATCCGCGGTCGTGTATATATCTACGCCGCCAAGAATCCTGGCGCAAGGGAAGACTTCGAGGAGATGGGCCTACAGCCTGGCGACCTGCCAGTCGGCGTGCTGATCGGCACGGTCGAGATTGTGGGCTGCACGGACAACGGCAGCGAGTATGAATGGCATCTGGCGCAACCGCGTCGGCTGCGCGAGCCGATCAAGCCGACGGGCGTGCCCCAACCAGGTTTCTTCAAACCCTTCAAGGACTGAGCGTGCCCATTGTGCGCCAGCGCCGTTTTGATCGACAATCCGAATAAGCCTGTATCTGAAGCCATAATTGCCCTTCAATGACCCGACTCGAAGATCTCCGCCTTGAGACGCAGCTCAACGGCCTTATGCCGGATCAGGTCGTTACGGTGAAAGCTTTGACGTGGCATGGCAGCGACGCCGTGTCGGTCATCTTTCAGCGCGTCGATGGTCAGGTAGGGACGCAATTGTTGTACCGCGCCGACGAGGCAAGGCTGGAAATTGCGTCAGCGTCGCATGGCTGGACGTTCGAGATTGAGGGCGACGTGTTCAAGCTGGCGGCCGAGGCATATCGCATTCATCTGGCGCACCTGTTCGATGAGCGATTGGCTGTGCACACCTCACAGGTGATGCCCCTCCCGCATCAGATCGCGGCGGTTTATGACCACATGCTGGAGCGCCAGCCCTTGCGCTTCTTGCTGGCCGACGATCCCGGCGCAGGCAAGACGATCATGGCCGGCCTGTTGATCCGCGAATTGATCGTGCGTGGCGACGTGCGCCGCTGCATGATCTGCGCGCCTGGCAACCTTACCGAGCAGTGGCAGGATGAACTGTGGCAGAAGTTTCAGCTCGATTTCGAGATCCTCACGCGCGAAATGGTCGAAACATCGCGCAGCGGCAACCCGTTTGCCGACCGCGACTTGATCATCGTGCGGCTGGACCAGCTCAGCCGCAGCGAGGAACTGCAGGCGCGCCTGGCCCAGACCGAGTGGGACCTGATCGTGTGCGACGAGGCGCACAAGATGTCGGCCTCGTTCTTCGGCAACGAGGTGCAGGAAACCAAGCGCTACAAACTTGGCAAACTGTTTGGCCAGCTCACGCGTCACCTGTTGCTCATGACGGCCACGCCCCACAACGGCAAGGAAGAAGACTTTCAACTGTTCATGGCGCTGCTCGATGCCGATCGTTTCGAAGGCAAGTTTCGAGAAGGCGCGCAGCGGGTGGACGTGTCCGACCTGATGCGGCGCATGGTCAAGGAGAAACTGCTCAAGTTCGATGGCCGACCTCTCTTCCCCGAACGTCGCGCCTACACGGTCAACTATGCGCTGTCCCCGGAAGAGAATGAGCTATATGAAGCCGTGACGGCCTACGTGCGCGAGCAGTTCAACCGGGCCGATCAACTCCAGAATGAAGGCCGCAAAGGCACGGTCGGGTTTGCGCTCACGATCCTGCAGCGCCGGCTGGCGTCCTCGCCCGAGGCTATTTATCAGTCTCTTAGACGCCGGCGCGAGCGGCTGGAGGAGCGGCTGCGCGAGGAGCAACAAACCCGTCGCAGCGCAAGCGACGCGCGCCCTCTGACGCAGTCGTTTGATGACGATGCGTGGGAAGACCTCGATGAAGCGCCGGATGCCGAGATCGAACAGATCGAGGAGCAGGTGGTGGACAACGCCACCGCCGCGCGCACGGTTGACGAGCTGCGCGTGGAAATTCGCGCGCTGGGCGATCTGGAGCGCATGGCGCGCAACCTGCTGCGCAACGGCACGGACCGCAAGTGGAACGAGTTGCAGCGCCTGCTGCACGATAACCCCACGATGCGCGATCAGGCAGGCAACTCCCGCAAGCTGGTCATCTTCACCGAACACCGCGACACGCTGAATTACCTGCGCCGCCGGCTGGCAACGCTGCTCGGCGGCGAGCAGTCCCTGGTGTGCATCCACGGCGGTATGCACCGCGACGACCGGCGCGAAGCCGAGGCTGAGTTTCGCAACAATGCCGACGTGGCGACACTCATCGCCACCGACGCGGCCGGCGAAGGCATCAACCTGCAGCGCGCGCATCTGATGGTGAACTATGACCTGCCGTGGAACCCGAATCGCCTTGAGCAACGCTTCGGTCGCATCCACCGCATCGGCCAGCAGGAGGTGTGCTATCTGTGGAACCTGATCGCGCCAGACACACGCGAGGGCCATGTGTATGCGCGTCTGCTGGCCAAGTTGAAGACTGCGCGCGATGCGCTGGATGGCCAGGTGTTCGACGTGCTCGGCGAGGCGGTGTGGGAACGCCCGCTGCGCCAACTGATGATCGAGGCCATCCGCTATGGCGACGACCCGCAGCGGCGGGCCGAACTCGAACGCGCGATTGACAACTCGTTGGATCGCCTGCGCACGCAACAACTGTTGGAAGAGCGCTCGCTGGTGCAGACCACCATGGATGTGTCGCAAGTGATGAAGATTCGGGAAGACATGGAGCGCTACGCCGCCAAGCGGCTGCAGCCTCATTACATCAAGGCCTTCTTCATGTCCGCGTTCGCGGCGCTGAACGGCGCGCTGCACGAGCGCGAGCGTGGCCGCTATGCCATCAACAACGTGCCGGCGGTCGTCCGCAATTGGGCCCGCGATCACAGCCTGCCCGCCGTGGCCACGCGCTATGAGCGCATCTGCTTCGACAAAGACGACATCCAGCGCGGCGACGCGCCGGCGGCGTTTATCTGCCCCGGCCACCCCTTGCTCGACGCGGTGATCGGCCTGACGCTGGAGCGCAACCGCGCTGCGCTCGTCACCGGCGCCGTGCTGGTGGACGAAACTGACCCCGGGCGCGACCCGCACATGCTGTTCTTTCTGGAGCAGACCATCCGCGATGCCCGCCCGGCGCGAGCTGGAGGGCGACGTGTGATCTCGCGGGAGATTCACTTCGTCGAGGTGGACGCCCAGGGCAGAACCCGGCTGGGTGGCGGCGCGCCGTATATTGACTATCGTCCGGCGACTGACGCCGAGCGCGCGCAAGTAGCGGCTTTCCTGTCGGGGTCACAACCGCAATTTGGCCTGGAGCAAGAGCGCACAGTTATCGCATACGCCATCAATGCATTGGTGCCCCGACATCTGGAAGACGTGCGCCAGCGGCGCCTGGAATTGATCGCCCGAACCGAGGCGGCGGTGCAAGACCGGCTGACGCGCGAGATCAACTTCTGGGACCGCCGCGCGAATGAGCTTTCGCAACAGGAGCGGGCAGGCCGGCCCAATGCGCGCCTGAACTCGCAACGAGCGCGTGGGCGGGCCGACGAACTATCGGCTCGATTGGACAAGCGCATGGCTGAGTTGCAGCAAGAGAAGCAGATCGTGGCCGAACCGCCGGTCATCATCGGCGGCGCATTGGTCGCGCCAATCGGGTTGTTGCTGGGTGACCGCACGCCGCCGAGCCTGCTCGACACC
>JBDHWI010000093.1:0-16412 GCA_039810125.1 Thermoflexales bacterium
GTTGCGGCCGGCGCTTCAGTGGCTGCGGGAGCCTCAGTTGCGGCCGGCGCTTCAGTGGCTGCGGGAGCCTCGGTTGCAGCTGGCGCGGCCGGTGTTGCGGCCGGCGCGCACGCGCTGGCCAAAAAGGCGAGCGCAACCATCACTGCGAATGGCTTGAACAAACGACTTGTCTTTTGCATCTTTCTTCCCTCCGTGGGGGTGTCTGGGTTGGCGACGCTTCTCACTTCTGGTTATCCTGCAAATTCGTCGTGTAGAGGTGTGAACTAGGTTTTTGTGCTGTTGCCTCCTTGTTTGGTTTGCTCATGTATCGAAATTCCCATCCGAATTACTGAGACCACACAATCGGAAAGTGATCGCCGCGCATCAGCTCGCCGTCCTGCACCTCGACGAATTTCTTCATCGGGTGGTTGCCGGATGCGACAAAGCGCGTCTCGCCGGTCATGTAGTGAATGGCGATGGCGCGACGCGGATTTGGACTGGTGTTGTTTGGTGAGCCATGCCAGGTGAGTGCGTGGTGATAATGCACTTCACCCTTTTTCACCGGACACGGTATCACCTGCACGGTATGCCCCTCGAACGTGCTTGGCATGGCGTCAAAGGTTGGCACGTTCTCGCGGATGAAATCCATGTGGTTGCCCCAGGTGTGTGAACCCGGCACCATCCACATGCAGCCGTTTTCGATCTCAGCATCGTCCAGTGCCACCCAGGCCGACACTTCGGTCATGGGCTGGATGATCGGCCAGAGTGGCGCATCTTGATGCCACATGGTCGTGCCGCCCTGCTTCGGCGGCTTGTATTGCACCTGGTCGTGCCAGACACGCAGCGTCGGCGCCTCTGTCAGTTGAGCGATCTCCTCGGCGATGCGCTTGTTGGTGACAATCAGGTCGCGGAAGCTCGGGCTGGCCTCCCAGATATTGACGATCTGCCACACTGGCAGTTGGGGCTTGTCTGCGTTCAGGTTGCGCAACAAGACCGGCTGGGGAACGCCGGCTTTCTGGTCATCGTCGATCACGCGTTGCAGTTCGGCGCGCAACATCTCAACCTGCTCGTCACTTAAGACGCGCCCACCGCGCAGATAGCCGTCGCGTTTGAATTGCGCCACTTGTGCTTCGGTCAGCATTCCACGTTCCTCCGTATGTTTGGCCCCAAATTAGAGTATCGCATTCGGCGATGCTTGTGTTGGATTCAGAAACAGGTGGGTGCGATGTAATTGGGATCGTCCGCGTTGAATGTTCAACGTTATACGAAGCCCAATTTGGCTTGTCAAATGGTGGACACCATGCGCAACCGACCCTCGTAGATCGTCGAGCTGCGATCAACCTCATCTTAGGGAGTGCAGATGGGCTGTCAATTGCTCAGGCGATATTTGTTGAATCGACAATGTTCTGATGGCAACTTGTGTTGGATTGCGCAAAAGTGTAGATTCCAGTCGTCGCAAACGAAAATGAATTTGTGGGTTTTACAATAGGCCGACATTTTGTTCGTTTGGGGAACCATGATGAAGCCACAAGAACGTCAGGAACTGATACTGGCTCAATTGCTGGAACATCCTTCGCTGCACATCGATGACCTGCGGGAAAGATTCCAGGTTTCTGAGGGGACGATCCGCAACGATCTGCGGGCGTTGGAAGCGCAGGGCAAGCTCATTCGCACGCATGGCGGCGCAGTCTCTACTGCCACCCGCGGATTCTCACCAGTCGCCAGCGGCGTCACTGGTGAAACTGTCTCGCCGGCTCATGCGCACCATGCAGCCATCGCCCGCCGCGCGAGAGAGATGATCAGCGAAGGCGACGTGATCGCCTTGAGCAGCGGGCCAATCTCGCTGGCGCTGGCACAAGAGTTGTTGCCGATGAAGTCGCTGGTCGTGCTGACCAACAGCCTGGAGATTGCCGGCCAACTTTCGCACAACCCGCAACACACTGTGATTTTGATTGGCGGGCAGATGAAAGCCGGCCACGACAGCCTGTTCGGTCCGCTCGCTGCCACCATGCTGGAGCGCATGCGGGTGGGCAAGGCCTTTATCTGCTGTGATGGCATCAGCGTGGCGCAGGGCGCCGCCGGCAATGATCTGGCGTCTGCGCAGGTAAAGGCTGCCATGGTTGCCAGCGCAGACACCGTAGTGATGATGTCGTCCGGCGATGCGGTGGGCCGGCTGGCCCTGATCAGCTTTGCCACGCTCAGCCAGGTCACCCACCTCATCACCACCAACGAAGGCTCGCAGGATGCGGTGAATGCACTGATCGCCGCCGGCGTGCGCGTCTCGATGTGCGGGGACAAACTCACCGAGGTGTGTGTCGATTGCGCCGAAGACCGCAGGTGGCGCATCGGTTTCGCCAACTTGAATGAGCAGCAGGATTTTGCCGTGACGGTGCGCCAGAGCATCGAGCAGGCGGCGAACAGCATGAGCAATGTTGAATTGCTGCTTGCCAACAACGACGCCGATCCTCAGTCGGCCATCGAAAATGCAAAGCGCATGATCGATGCGAAGGTGGATCTGGTGATCGAATACCAGCAGGATGAGCGCACGAACTATGTGCTGATGGATATGTTCCGCAGCGCCGGCGTGCGCGTGATCGCAGTCGATATTCCCATGCCTGGCGCAGTGTATTTTGGCGCGGACAACTTCCGCGCCGGCCGCATCGCCGGCGAGGCGGCCGTCAAATGGATTCGCGAGAAGTGGCAGGGCCGGCTCGACAAGATCGTCTGCCTTGAGCAAAGCGAATCTGGAACCATCCCCGCCGCGCGCGTGCACGGCGCGCTGGTCACGCTGCGCCAGGTGTTTGACCTGCGCGACACCGACATCCTGCATTACGACACGCGCGGCGGGCTGGATGAGTCGCGCGCGTGTGCGACACAGGCATTGCGCAATATTCCCTGGGGCCGCAATGTGTTGTTCGTTGGCATCAACGCCAACTCGGCCATTGGCGCGCTGGAGGCGGCGGAAGTGCTGGGTCGGCATCCCTGCACCGCCGTCGTCAGCCAGAATGTCAGCCGGCGCATTCGCCGTGAGTTGCACGCCCGCAACCCCATGCTGGTGGGCGGTGTCGATTACTTCCCGCACATCTATGGCGAGCGCGTCATGCCCATTGCTGTGAAGCTGCTGCAGGGACAACCGGTCATGCCGGCGACCTATACCGAGCATCTGTTCATCAATCCTGACAACGTCGATTTCATCTATCCAGACGATCAGTTTGAATCACGCGTGAAGCCAGCGTCCCCAAGCCGGTTGCCTGTCGCCGAGCCGGTGGCGCTGCATGTGCAACTCATCAAGGAGAAGAACGTATGACTGTGAAAGTTGGCGTCGTGGGCGTGGGCAATATTGGCTCCATCCATGCCCAGGTCTACAAAGACAACCCCAAGGCAGAACTCGTCGCCGTGTGCGACATCATCAAGGAGAAGGCCGACGCGGCTGCGCAGAAGTTTGGCGGCAAGGCGTTCTACAGCGTGCAAGAGATGCTCGCCAGCGGTATTCAGTTGGATGCGTGCAGCGTCGCCACGCGCGGCGAGGAGAACGGCAGCGATCACTATCAACCGACCATCGAATTGTTGAACGCAGGCATCCCGGTGCTGGGTGAGAAGCCCATCAGCAACGTGGTGGAAGAGGGCGAGGAGATGGTGGCGCTGGCGAAGAGCAAGCGCGTGCCATACGCCATCAACCTGAACCACCGCTTCACGCCGGCGGCCAAGCGCGCCAAAGAGTGGGTGACGTCGGGCCGGCTCGGCCACCTACACACCATCAACATGCGCATGTGGATCAACAACCCGGTTGAGACCTCGCCGTGGTTTCACATGCGCGCCCTGCATCCGCACTCGTTCGATGTGATGCGTTATTTCTGCGGCGACGTGAAACGCGTGGCTGCCTTCATGAGCCATGGCCAGACCAAAGAGGGCAAGACTCGCGTGACCTACAGTAACGCGCAGATCATCCTTGAGTTCGAAAATGGCGTCGTCGGCAACCTGATCGGCTCCTACGACGGCTCGTTCGGTGGCGGCAGCTTTGGGCTGGAGCGCTGCGAGGTCGCCGGCAGCCTCGCCATGTTCGATCTGGTCGATGCATGCGAGCATTTGCACTTCAAGCCGCGCTACAGCATCGAGACCGAGACCTACAGCTATCTCGGCGGGATGCGCTCGTTCAACGAGACCTTCAAGAGCCGCATCGGCGCGTGGGTCGACCAGCTTGACGCCGGCGCGAAATACGACGAGATCGACGGCAGCGGCGAAGAGGGCTTGAAGGCACAGCGCATCATCGAGGCAGCCATCAAGTCGTTTGAAACGAAGACCATCGTCGATATGTAATTGAGTCGTTGTGTGATCGGGTCATTGGGTCATCGCGCTGCACTGCGCGGCAATGGCCCAACAGTTCGATCATTCAATGGCCAGTAGCGACATCGCCCAATGATTCAATTAGGTGTGAACTCCGTGCTGTTCGGCGGGTATGACTTCGCCACCGCTGCAAAGCACATCAAGATGGCCGGCTACGACGGCATCGAAATCTCGGCGATCAAAGGTATGTGCGAGCATCTCGACCTGGATCGCTGGCGCGAGCAGGCCGGCGAACTGAAGCAGATCGTTGCGGACAACGGCCTGCGCTTTTTGTCGATGGAGGAGACCGCGCTCGATGAAGACCGGCTGTTGAAGGCGTATGAGGCCGGCGCGGAGATCGGCATCCCGATCATCAACATCGGTCCGGGCGGCAAGAGTGATGTAGAAGAAGACTTCGTGCGGCAGACCGATCTGATGCTGAAGATGGCCGAGAAGGCAGCGCCGTTTGGTGTGACGCTGTGCTGCAAGGCGCATGTGGGCGGCGCGATCTATAACACACCAACCACGCTGCGCGCAATGCAGAAGATTACTTCGCCGGCGTTCGGCATCGACATGGACCCCAGCCATATTCATCGCGCCAACGAGGATCCGGCGCCGGCGCTCAAGGCTGTGCTGCCGCGCGTGAAGCACATTCACATCCGCGATTGCAAGGGGCGTGGCCCGACGCCGGGCGCGCCACCCATGCAGGCCTGCGGCCGCGGCGACATCGACCTTGCCGCGTATTGCAAGGTGATGGTTGACGGCAGCTACGATGGGCCGGTGGTGCTGGAGGTGATTGGCGCAAACCAGCTCGACCTGCCGCAGGTCTCGATCATCGCCGCCGAAAGCTACGGCTATCTCAATGCGATCTTGAAGCAACTTGGAGCGCGATAAGCTCCGAGCTCTGGGTGTGTGCGCTCAGGACTCGGAACTCAGAACTCACATCATGGCGAAGAAGAAACCCAACCTCATCCTGTTTGGCATCGACAGCCTGCGCCGCGACCACATGAGCCTGTATGGCTATGGCCGGCGCACCACGCCACACATCGACGCATACGCCAAAGGCGGCACGACCTTCACCCAGCTCTTCAGCCCATCGATCCCCACCACGCCGGGCTACTCGTCGATGTTCACCGGCATGGACGTCTTTGGGACGGATGTGGTGGCGCTGCGGCATCGCGGCGGCCTCGGCGCGCATGTGAAGACGCTGGCCGAGGTGCTGGGCGAGAGCGGTTACAGCACCACCTGCGTCGGCTTCAGCGGCAATCCAGCCTCGCGCGGCTTTCAGAAGTATCTTGACTTCTCAGGGTGGGGCAGTTGGGAGGAGGGTCGCAGTCCGAAGGCCGACAATCTGAACGACGTATCGTTTCCCGAGCTCAAGCGGCTCGCCGGCCAGCAGCAGCCCTTCTTCTTGTTCCTGCGACACATGGATCCGCACTCGCCGTATCTGCCGCCGCGCCCATTCGAGCGGTTGTTCTACGGTGGCGACGAATTTGACCCAGCCAACAAATCGCTTGAGCCGGTCTATGCCTTCAAGCCCTTCGCTGATTATTTCCGGAGTTGGTTTCCGCCGGGTTGCACCGACAAAGACTACATCATTGCGCAGTATGACGGCGCCATCGCCTACCTTGACGCGTCTATTGCCAACTTCTTTGAGCTGATCGCCGGCCTGGGGCTGGAAGAGGACACGCTCGTCGTGATTGACTCTGATCATGGAGAAACGCTGCACGACCATGATTGCTATTACGACCATCACGGCTTGTATGAGTGCACCCTGAAGGTGCCGCTGGTGTTGCGCTTCCCCGGGCGCGTGCCGGCGGGCCGGCGCATCGATGATGTCGTTCACATGAAGGATGTGATGCCGACAATTCTGGACCTGCTCGGCGTGAAGAGCGGCATCAAGTTCGATGGCCGCAGCCTTGCGCCGCTGCTGCAGGGCAAGCCGCGCCTGATGGAACCGGAGATGTATTTGACCGAGGCGACCTGGATGCGCAAGCACGGCTGGCGCACGCCGGAGTGGAAGCTGATCCGCGCGCTGGAGCCGGATTTGCACTTCAAGCCGGCGGTGGAACTGTACAACCTGCTGGCCGACCCCGATGAGGGCGTGAATCTGGCCGAGAAGGAGCCGGCGGTGGTGGAACATCTGACCGCGCGGATGAATGCGCACATCGCCAGGCGCGAGCGGCAGACTGGCCGGCGCAACCCTGTCTTCACCAATACCTGGTGGCATGGTCACGGCGAGGATGCGTTCACTTCCTCTCAGCAGGCCTACGACACGATGCACATCGGCTCACCGAAGGCAGCGCAAAAGTTGCAAGCCAAAGACGCCCGCAAGCTGAAGGAACTGCAAACCCAGCGCGGCGCAAAGAAACTCTGAACTCCCGGTTCTTTACTCACAAATGATTACGATCATCGGCCGCGGCCACGGCGGCACGCGCGCCATCTCGCACACGCTCATGGCCAGCGGCGTGTTCATGGGCGCGATCATCAACGAGAGCGGCGATATGCTGCCGCCCGACGATCTGTATGAGGCATGCCGCGTCATGGCTAAATACGTCGTGCATCTCGGCAACAACCAGTGGGACTTCTCGCAGCTTCACACCATGCCCATCGACCCCGAATTCGAGCGGCTGGTGAACAGCTATCTGGGTGAGGTGTTGAAGCGCAAGGAGCCGCGCGGATGGAAATTGCCGGAGACAACGCTGATCTACCCGTGGATTGTGCGCATGTTCCCCGACGCGCACTACATCTTCTGGGTGCGCGACCCGCGTGACAGCATTCTGAATGCGCACCTCACGGATGACCTCAGCGACTTTGGCGTGCCATACGAGAAGCCGGCGGATGACCTGCTGATGATGCGCGCGATCAGCTGGAAGTATCAGCGCGATATCGTGCGCGCCACGCCGGCGCCGGCGAAGTGTCTGCAACTGCGTTTCGAGGATTTTGTCTTGAGACAGGGTGAAACGCTTGCGAAGCTCGAGGGCTTTCTCAGCTTCCCGATGGGCAGAATCATCGTGCGGCCAGATGCGGTGGGGCGCTGGAAGAAGAGCAGTGAGAACTTCAGCCGCTTCGATCATCTCTTCCAACAGGACATGATCGAGCAGGGCTATGAACTTGCATAGCGCAGATTCGCAAGTGCATGTGTGAACGTCTCCATATGCGCTTGCGCGGGTGGTTGCAAAATGCTACGAGTGTGTGTCATCGGCATGGGGAACATCGGCAACCTGCATGCGGACATTTACAAGGCCGACGCGTTGGCGCAGCTCGCCGGCGTGTGTGATCGCATCCCCGAAAAGGCCGCGAAAGCCGGCGAGCGGCTCGATGTGCCGCATTTCACCGATGCAAGGGAGATGCTCACGGCGTTGCAACCCGATGTGGTTAGCGTGACCACCGGCGGTTTCGAATACAGCAGCGATCACTACGAGCCAACGATGCAGGCGCTGGATGCCGGCTGTCATGTGCTGGGTGAGAAGCCCATCAGCAACGACCTCAACTGTGCGGCGGAGATGGTGGCTTCGGCGAAGGCGAAGCGTCTGTGCTATGGCATCGACATGAACCATCGCTTCACGCCGGCGGCCCTCGCTGCGAAGCAATGGCAACGTGAAGGCCGCATCGGCCATCTGCTGTTCTGCAACATGGCGCTGTGGATTGGCCGGCCCGAAGACCTCGACTCGCCGTATTACCACATGAAAGCGCTCAACCCGCACTCGGTCGACATCATGCGCCACTTCTGCGGCGACATCGCGAAGGTGCAGTGCTTTGCCACCAAGGCGCCCGGGCGCTGGATGTGGTCGACGGCATCGTTCAACATGCTGTTCGCAAATGGCGCAGTCGGTCATCTCACCAGCAGTTACGACCTGAAGCGCGCGCATTCAGTGGAGCGCTGCGAGGTGACAGGTGTGAACGGTCGTATGGTGATCGACGACATGTGGATCCGCGCCACGCTGTATCCAGCAGACAGCATGATCCAGCAGGTCTACCAGAATCCGGTTTTTGGCGGTTATGCTGCATTCAGCGACACCTTCAAGGCGCGCATTCACGCTTTCCTGAAGGAGATAAGCGAGGGTGTGCCGCCGGACAAAATCGATGGCAGCGGCGCAGATGGTCTGGCAGCACAGAAGGTCATCCACGCCGGCATCCAGTCGCTCGAAAGCGGCGAGATCGTCGATGTGATTTGAGATTTTATGCCGCTGCGAGGATGATCGTTCTTGCGCTCAACAAGATGATCAGGACGCCGGCGGTGAACATCATCGGGCGCGCCGGCATGCGCTTCGTCAGATAGGCTGCAAGTGGCGCAGCCAGCGCGCCGCCAATTGCCAGCCCCACGATGGCCTGCCAGTGCAACAGGCCGATCGTCAGCACGAAGGTGATCGACGCGGCGAGCGAGACGAAAAACTCAACCGCATTCACCGAGCCGATGGCGAAGCGCGGGACGTGGCCGCGCGCGATCAGGGTTGTAGTGACAATCGTTCCCCAGCCGCCACCGCCCGTTGCATCCAGGAATCCGCCGAACAGCCCCAGTGGCACGAGATGCGTGTGTGACTGTGCCGGCGGATGTTTCTGCAGGGCCTTGCGCAGAATCACCACCCCCATGACGAGCAGGTATGCGCTGACGATGGGGCGAATCGTGTCTGCGGGGATGGCGGTCAGCACATATGCGCCGATGGCAGCGCCAATCACGCCAGGGATGAGCAGCCGGCGCGCCAGCCGCCAGTCGATATTGCCATGCCCGTGATGCGCCAGCCCCGAGATGCCGGTGGTGATGACCTCGGCGGCGTGCACGCTGGCGCTGGCCGAGGCCGGCGGCACGCCAAACGCCAGCATCAGCGAGGTCGCGCTGATGCCGTAGGCCATGCCAAGCGTGCCATCGATGATTTGTGCGATGAAGCCGGCGATGACGAAAAGAAGGATTTGCTCCATGGACAGAGTCGTCATGTTAAGGTGCGCGTGCCGGCTGTCAATGGCGCAATATACCTGCCAAAGCGACAAGTGAGAGTGCTTGCCAAAGCAACAAATCTTATCGCGTTGATTGCCATTTGGTTGTTGCCCCTTACCATCGTTGCTGCTATCACAACAATGAGGTAATCGAACATGTCAAATGCAAGCACGCTCGATGCGCTGGCCGGCCAGTTTGCCGAGCCATCGCGTGTTTATTCACCTGCGCCCATCTGGTGGTGGAGCGGTGAAAAGCTGGAGATCAACCGCCTGAAGTGGCAGATGGATCAGTTCATCGCCGGCGGTGTGTTCAACGTTGTCATTTTGAACCTCGCGCCGACCGGCCCGCTTTACGGCGCTGAGGCTGACGACCCTGAATTTTTCTCGCAAGCGTGGTGGGTGCTGTTTCGCGAGGTGTGCGCCTATGCGCGGCAGATCGGGCTGCGCATCTTCTTCTACGACCAGATTGGCTTCTCCGGTGCAAATTTGCAAGCCGGCCTCGTGCGTGACCAGCCGGAATGGGCCGGCCAGTGGCTGGGTAGCGTGGTGACGGAAGGGCAGGGAGATCTGCGCGTCGAATGCCCGAGCGAGGGTGCGCCGCTCGCCGCGGTGCTGCTGCCCATCGATGATACCGGAGAGAGCGCCGGCGCGGCTCAACGCGTGTCGGTGGCTGGCATGGTCGCTTCTGCGCGGGCTGAGACACGCTCGCGCCTGCGATTGATCTATGCCGTCAAGCGCGGCTTCGATTACACCAGCGCCGCTGCATGCGCCAGGCTGATCGACATCATCCACAACGAATATGCGCGCAACGCCGGCGATTTCTTTGGCGATGTCATCGTCGGCTCATTTCAAGACGAGCTGCCAACCATGCCGACCTGGGCGCCACACTTCGCTGAGGCGTTCGAGCGGCAGGCCGGCTACGATCTGCTCGATCGCATCGAATGTTTGTTTGAGGGTGATGACGCCGGCGCGCGGCAGGTGCGGATCGATGCAGAGTGCGTGCGCGCCTCGCTGGTGGAAACGGCCTTCTTCAAGCCGCTCTTTGAATGGCATGAATCACGCGGGCTGCTGTGCGGCTTTGACCAGCAGGGTCCTGCGCGCGCCGGCGATCCCATCGCCGCTGCCGGCCTGTATGCAGACTACTTGCGCACACATCGCTGGTTCACCGCGCCCGGCAGCGACCATCACGGCGATGCGAAGATTCACAGTTCCCTGGCGCATCTGTATGGCCGGCCGCGCGTGTGGATTGAGGCCTTTCACAGCAGCGGCTGGGGTGGCACGCTTGAGGAGACCTATGACTGGCTGCTGCCATGGTTGCGCGCCGGCGCGACGCTCTACGATCCGCATGCCGTTTATTACAGCACGCGCGGCGGCTGGTTTGAATGGGCGCCGCCCTCGACCTGTTGGCGGCAACCGTATTGGCGACATTACCCCCTGTTTGCGAAGGCCGTCACGCGCCTGTGTCATGTGTTGAGCCAGGGTGATCATGTGTGCGATATCGGCGTGCTTTACCCGACAACCACTGTCCAAGCCAGCATTACGCCTGAGCGCGTGCTGCCCCTGGCGCGCGCGGCGCATGATGCCTATAGCGCACTCGTTGGCAACATGGTCTGGTTTGATGTCAAGCCCGGCGCGTTTGATCGCCTTCGCCGCGATTACGACGTGCTGGATGACGATTCGGTGCAACGCGCAGAGGTGCAGGAAGGCGCGCTGGTCATTGGCAACGAGCGCTATCGCGCGGTGGTGTTGCCGGCGTGCGCACTGTTGTTGCCGCAGACCGCTGCAACCCTGGCGCACTTCGTGTCAAAGGGCGGCGTGTTGATCGCGGTAGGCGTGCTGCCGGAACAGATTGCCGGTGAGGCTGGCGACGACCTTCGGCAGCTCAGCGCATATTTTGCGGCGCATCCTGCGCGCGTGCTGGCTTTGGATGATGGGTTGGATGCTGCGCTGGCGATGGCACTGGCTGATGTGCCGGCGCGCATCGATGCGCCAGTGCCGGTGCTGCATCGCCGCATCGACAACCGCGACGTGATGTTTGTGCCGGCTGCTTTCCCGCGCGCCACAGTGATGAACACGCGGCACTGGCTTGATCTCGATTACACCTTCGATGCGAATCACTACCAGCGCAACATGCAGATCAAAGTGCGCGCTGCACAGGGCGCACCCCGCCTGTGGGACCCGCAGACCGGCGAAGTTGGGCCGCTGCATGTCGTGCAAGAGGGCGACTGGCAAGTGGTCAGCGTGCCATTTGACAGCGGGCCGGCAGCGTTGCTGGTGTGGGATGGCGCGCCGGCAGCCGATGGCAGCGCCGATCCCGCCGCCTCAAGTGCGTCCGTGGTGGAAGGCCCTTGGACGGCGACACTGGCGCCGACGATGGACAATCGCTTTGGCGATCTGACTTTGCCGGCATCTGCCGGCGCGCCAGCGCTGCAAACATGGCAGATGCGATATCGCATAGGCACTGATGATTGGCGCGATTGCGTTGCAACATTTGGCACGCAGGGCTGGTGGTTTGGTCCGTATGATGAGGCCGGCGCGCCACCCATCGCAGCATCGGTGGATGCCTTGCAGGAGCGCCAGGGCTGGCAGCCGGCAGTGTATTCACTGTCACGCGGCATCGCGCACGATACGATCCACATCCAGTGGCTCGGACCGAAGGGCAGGGTGCCGCAAGAATTCCTCGACTTTGGGCGCGTGCGCAGAGGCCAGGCGGTGCGCTTCCGCACGGCTGTATGGATGGACAACCCGCAGACGGCGACCTTTCTGCTCGGTGTGGCTGCCGGCAAGCGCCTGTGGGTCAACGGCCAGCCTGTCGATGCCGAAGCGAAGGGCTATTTCCTCTCCGCGCCAATTGCACTCACAGCCGGCGCGAATCTGATCGAGTTTGAGTGCGTAGCAGAGCAAAATATGAAGTTGCGCGCGCTGTGGGCAATCACAACAGACCTCTCGCGCATCCAGCGGCCGGAATGGTTGACCATCGATGACGAACCCGTGAAGGACTCCCAGGTGACGTTCACGCGGCAAGTCGAATTACCCTTCGCGCCAAGCCAGGCGACTTTTCATATTGGCACGGCCGGCGCGTGCCGGCTGGTGGTAAATGGCGTGGAGATAGGCCGGCAGGGTGGCTTTGACCCCTACGATGGCTCACCACGCGTGCAGCGCTATCGTGTGGCATCGCTAGGGCAGGGCGGCAACACCATCGAGGTGAGTGTGCAGGATCAAGGCCAGCGGATGGCGCTGTTTGTTGATGGCATCATCCACGGACCGGCAGGTGAGATACTCACGGTGATGGGGGATGCCGGCTGGAGTGCGCAGCGCATCGGCCATGCTGTGATGCCAGCCTCGCTACGCCGGCGGCAGTGGATAGACGGGTTCTCGGTAAGTGATGACGAGAGCGAAAACGTTTTTGGCTCTGACATCGAAATTGGCTGGCCACAGGTGTGGCGCCGACAGCACCCATTGCCAGCTGCGCACTGGCTGGAGGACGCACCGGCAGATGGCAGTGTGTTGCGCGTCACGCCGGATGCGTATGCTGGCCATCTCTCCGAGACATGGTTTGAGTGGCGCGTGCCGGCGCTGGCCACACAGATGTACCTGCCGGTGCAGGGCAAGGCGCAGCTATGGATCGATGATGCGCCCTGCGAGATTGTGAATGGCGTGGCGACGCTGCCGCCGGCGATACAACCGACACGAACTGCGCGCCTGCGCGTGCTGCCGATGCGGGGGCACAGTGATGGCGCCATCTTCAGCGCGCCGATCACCTACGACGTGGCCGAGGGACCGATCGGGCTCGGAGCTTGGGCCGCGCAGGGATTGGAATCGTTTGCTGGCGGCGTGTGCTATCGCACCACCTTTGCCCTTGACGGCAAGGCGGATGCTTTGCAGATCGATCTAGGTAGCGTGCGCGGCACGGCGGAGGTGCGGGTGAACGGACAACTCGTCGGCGCGCGCTTCTGTTCGCCGTTCCGGTTTGACATCACCAAGCTGGCCCGTGCTGGCGAGAATGAGTTGGAGATCGTCGTGTTTGGCACGCTTGCGCCCTATCTGCGCCATCACAGCCCAACGCACTACATCTTCGGTGACCAGGCTACGCACGGGCTGTTCGGGCCGGTGACGTTGCTATCGCGCTGATTCTTCTTGTTTGCTGATTCTTCTTGTTTGCCGACTGTTCATGAGCGCTTTGGCTACCTGACCATACAGCAGCCCTTCGACGGTTAATTCGATCGCGAAGGGCTGCTGTATGCAAAGCGCAAATACTGTCTTCCCCCACTGCGCAATCTGACATCGCTGAGCTGCCTCGTGAATTCGCATAGGCATCAAGCGATCACAGGCAAACATCACTAACCACCACCTTCCAAATTTGACAGCTGCCCCCATCAGTCCTTAAATCCCAACGATCATGAGCAATCCAAAAATCGTCGTCATTGGCGCCGGCGGCTATGTCTTTCCGTTGCGCCTGTGTGTCGACATCCTCTCATTTCCCGAACTGCAAGCTGCGAACATCACGCTGTATGACATCCACGAGGGCCGGCTAACCCGCACCGGCAACCGCATCAAGCGCGTGGTGTCGAACAACAACCTGAAAACGAAGGTGGAGATGACCACCAACCGCCGCAAGGCGCTCAAGGGCGCCGACTATGTGATCGTCGCATTTCAGGTTGGCGGCGTCGAGGCCTACGCACATGACGTCGAAATTCCACGCAAGTATGGCCTCGACCAGTGCGTAGGCGACACGCTTGGACCCGGCGGTGTCTTCCGCGGCCTACGTAGCATCGCTGCACTGACTGACATTGCGAAAGACATGCTGGCTGTTTGCCCCGACGCACTAATGATCCAGTATGCCAACCCAATGGCGATGAATTGCTGGGCAACCAACGCGATGGGCATCAAGACTGTCGGCTTGTGCCACAGCGTGCAAGGCACAAGCGCCATGCTGATCAAACGCGCTGGCTTCGAGCGTGAGAATGTCTCATTCAAATGCGGCGGCATCAACCATCAGGCGTGGTTCACGCAGTTTCACGACCAGGATGGCAACGACATTTATCCCAAGATCCGCGAGACAATGCTGGCGCAGAACCCCTCACCATTTGAGGCAGGGGAAGGGCAGGGCGCCGGCCCCAAAACCAAGCTCACCCAGCGTGGCATGGATCACAATGTCAACGACGAGCATTACTACTTCGAGCGCGTGCGCACCGAAATCATGCGCACCTTCGGCTACTTCCACACCGAGAGCAGCCACCACGGCAGTGAATACACGCCCTGGTTCCGCAAGAATCCAAAAACGATCAAGGCGTATATCAGCAAGCGCTGGGACTATTTCGAGATTTCCAAGAGCTACCAAAACGAGGAGCAACAAGACTACCTCGACCGCATCATCAACGGCCCGCTCACGCGCAGCGAAGAATACGGCGCGCTGATCATCCACAGCATGGAGACTGATGAGAAGCGCGTAATCTACGGCAACGTGCCAAATGATGGTCTGCCTGGCGCGAAGGGCGCGCTTGCCATCGGCAACCTGCCGTCGAATGCCTGCATCGAAGTCGCCTGCCTGGTCGACCGCAACGGCATCCAGCCAACGATGCATGGGGCGTTGCCGGCACAATGCGCTGCCATCAACCGCACCAACATCAACGTGCAGGAGCTCGCGGTGCTAGGCGCCATGACTGGCAACCGCGACGCCGTGCATCAAGCCATCGCCATGGATCCGCTGACCGGTGCGCTGCTGACCCTGCCGCAAATCCGCGCGATGGTCAGCGAGATGTTTGAGAGTGAAAAGCAGTGGCTGCCGCAATTCGCACGATGAGGAATGCACGACGCCGGCGATTTGACGATTTGGCAAGGCCTAATAAACTTTCCACGCCAATGCCTCATGCTTAGCCACGGACGCAACGCTCTCAAAAGCTTGGAAATTGGAAAACTGATCTTATTGTCTAAAACCCGATGACCCAATTCGCCCATCAATCGCCGGCGCAACCCATTCTTGATGTCAAAGGCCTCAAGACCTACTTCTTTCTTGAGCGCAGCACCGTGCGCGCACTCGACGGTGTCGATCTGTCGATGTACCCCGGTCGCACGCTTGGGGTGGTGGGTGAGAGCGGCTGCGGCAAGAGCCAGATGGCAATGTCCATCATGCGCCTGACGCCGGCGCCTGGTCGCATCGTTGGCGGAGAAATCAATCTGGCGCGCCGCGACGGCGGCACCGTAGATATTGCCCAACTCGACGCAAAAGGGCCGGTGATGCGCGACATTCGCGGCAGCGAGATCGCCATCGTCTTCCAGGAGCCGATGACCTCGCTCAACCCGTTGAAGCGAATCGGCGATCAGATTGCCGAGGGGGTGATCATTCACCAGAAGGTGAGCCAGAAAGCGGCGCTGGATCGCGCGCTGGAGATGCTGACAAAGGTGCAGATGAGCGCACCTCACCAACGGCTGCGCGAATATCCACACCAACTCAGCGGCGGCATGAGGCAACGCGCCATGATCGCGCTGGCGCTGGCGTGCAATCCGTCTGTGCTGATCGCCGACGAGCCGACAACTGCGCTCGATGTAACGGTGCAAGCGCAGATCCTCGATCTGATGCGCGAGCTTCAGACCGATTTCAACTCGTCCATCATCCTCATTACGCACAACCTCGGTGTCGTCTCGCAGATGGCGCAACAGGTGGCGGTGATGTATCTGGGGCGGGTGGTGGAATTTGCGGCCACAGCGGAACTTTTCCATCACGCACTGCACCCCTACACCATGGGCCTGCTGAACTCGGTGCCGGTGCTGGGGCGCAAGGGCAAGCAGGTGCTGGTGCCCATCAAAGGCATGGTGCCGTCACCCGCCGAAAAGATTCAAGGCTGCCCGTTTGCGCCGCGCTGCCCTTACGTGATGGACATCTGCCGGCAACACCTGCCCCCGCTCGAAGAGATTACTCCAGGCCACCTCGCAGCCTGCTGGCTGCACGGCAAGAACACCCCCCAGGAGGTGATGACCAACCCGCAAGCTCAAACCATCTAAACGGCAGCCAGCCGACTACAGACATCATCCGTTTGATTTTGGAACGAGAGAGAGATAAAGGAGACCATTTTCACTATGAACAGAAAGATGAATCGCCGGCACCTTTTGCGCCTGACAGCATTGGGCGGGGCCGGCGTTGCCATTGCGGCCTGCGCTGCGCCGGCTGCAACCCC
>JBDHWI010000094.1:0-16102 GCA_039810125.1 Thermoflexales bacterium
GATCTGTTCTCACGCAACCCGCCGCAGCGCGTGTTCAAGTTTCTGGATGAGGAGACGACCATCGCCGAGGAGTTGCGGGTGATGGGCAGCGTGAATCTGCCGGCGTTCCTGACTGCGACTGCCGACGCACTCCGACGCAAGGTGTTTGCCCGTGAATAGCTACGAATGGCGCGCCCTGTGAATTGACGCGCAACGGCGGCACACTACACTCGCAGCATGCGTACTTCACCGAATCTTCTTGGCAAAGTTGCAGTTGTCACCGGCGCGAGCCGGGGGCTGGGCAAAACGATTGCGCTGGCGCTGGCCAGGTGTGGCGCGAGTATGGCGCTGGTGGCGCGCAACGCCGACGCGCTGCATCAGGTCGAGCGTGAGATTACTGCCAATGGCAACGCTGCGCACGCCCTCCCCACCGATCTGCAACGCGCGACCGCGACGGAAGTGGACAAGTTGAAGCAGGAGGTTGAACAAGCGCTCGGCCCACCCCCTGTCCAAATCCTGGTCAATGCCGCTGGCATGTTCGGGCCGATCTCGCTGGTGCAGGACGGCGATCCAGAAGCCTGGATCGCGACGCAGACGCTGAACGTGATTGCGCCGTATCTGCTTTGTCGCGCGTTTCTGCCCGGCATGATCGAAGCCGGCTGGGGCCGCATCGTCAACATCAATTCGGCTGCGGCCTTGCATCCGCCTGGCCCACTGAACAGCGCCTACGCAGTCAGCAAGGTGGCGCTAAATCGCCTCACCCGCGCGCTGGCGGTCGAGATCGAAGGCAGCGGTGTGACGGCCAATGCCATCCACCCCGGAGACGTGAAGACCGAGATGTGGGCCGACATCCGCGATCAGGCCATGCAGTCGCCGCTAGGATCGGGGTATCTGGAGTGGGTGAAGTGGGTGGAAGAGACAGGCGGCGACCCGCCGGAGAAGGCGGCCGACTTGGTGCTGCGCCTGTGCTCGGACGAGGCTGCCACGATCAATGGCCGGTTCCTGTGGATCGAGGACGGCTTGCAGAAACCGATTGCGAGTTGGTAACGGAGCGTTTCAGTTGGCGTTTGATCTCAAAGACGCGGCACTGAAGCAATCTTCAAGCCACATCATTCCAGCTTCTGCCGAAGCGCGCTCGACCCTGTTCATTTCACGGTTGTGTGCCAGCGCATTGCGCGCTTGAGTAACAGCTTGAAAGTGGCGGTCGAACTCTTCAAGATTACCAAACACATCTTCAAATAAGTTCCAGGTTGCTTTTACGATCTTCGAATAGTCACTGAATTGACACAACTCCAACTTCGCAAAAAGTGTTTGTAAGTCACCTTCGTAAGGATGACCCGCTTGGCGATTTTCAAGGCGGCGTTCCACCGAATGACGAATATCCTTTGGAACAACGGCAGCCCACGCGCTATCGCCATGTGATTCAAGTAGACGCGCGGCGGCAAGTTCTCTAATGTCATGCTCTATCACACCAATGCGAGCCTTGAGTGTTTGCGCTTCTCCAATGGGCCACAATGATGGCTCTTCAGACAGTGAATTGAGAAGCGAATTGATTGACTCGGCCAACGACTCTCGGCGCCTCAAGAGGAAGTCCTGAAATCGGTCAAGTGTCCAAAGGTTGGGATCCATAGGAACCGATTGAGCCTTCAGACGTTGTGGGGCAATGTCAGGTAAATATTCGTTTGGAGACTTGGTAGAAATCCGCGTGTTTGCACGTCTCGATAAGAATGCCAGATTGGCTACCTGATCTACTGTTCGACTATCAGTCTTGAGGTCATATTCTTCACGCAGAAGTTTCTTGGGGAATATGTGATGCAATTCGAGTTTTTGACCACTACCGATAACAACCCCGTTGAACCAATCTTGTGCCTGCGCATAGCGTGCGAGCACATACGACATCAACATGTATGCCGAGTTCTTGCGCTGATCACGCAGTTCTCTCTCCGTAATTGGACGGCGACCGACTTCACTCTCAATGTTTTGAATTAGACGCGTGATCGGCTGTTCCTCACGCAACGCGGCCACATCCTGATCAAGTTTGGTTTCGGTTGAGGTGCTGTATCGTGACCACAGCAGCGCCATATATACCCAACGTTGCAAACCACGAGCCGACTCAGTACTCACGTCGGTACCAAACCGATCAAAAAACATTGCTAGCGGGATGAGAACGTACTCCGTTGGCAAAAGCTCCAGCCTGTCAATGAGGCAGTTTGTTGCCAGGAACGAGATGGCTTGGTCAAGCGCAGGTTGAACTCGCGCCCAGACTAAACGCAATTCATCAGACGAAGTTTGCTGGCGTCTGCCGCGGAATAAAAGACTTAATCGGCTTTGACCATCATTGAGCAACACAGCAATCGCTCGAAGCAGAAGGCCATTATCCATTTCTAATCCACGTGCGATGAATGGCTTTCGAAAACGTTCAAATTCTTTCGTCACGCCTCGCCATCGACTCGAGACCTGAGCTAAGGTCAGGTCTGCACTGCTGAGTTTTGTTCCGCCCGAATTTACGCGCACAAAAATGTGTGTGACTTCCTCATAGCTCAAGTTTTCGAGAACATTGACCTGATACTTGTATTCTTTGATCTTCTCCAGATTAGTCAACCTTGATAAGACACGTTGTGCTTCGGGATCACTATTGTTCAATCCTAGATGAATCCAAATCGGGATGGCACCCTGGGTAAAAAGCTGCGACAGAGATACCCAGCCGCTTTGTCCACGATTCCGCGGTCCCGCAACCTCAAACTTCTCCGTGAAGACGTTAAACATAATATCTATCGGGCGTTTGCTGTCACGTGAAATCAATTCCCTTCCGAGCAAGATCGCGGCAAGCGATGTAAGTCGTTGCTGCCCATCTAGTAGAAGCTGAGGGCGTCGTTGTTGATCAACGCCATCTATTTGTGTGGTTCGCGAATATGGCAGGTCGTCAGTTTCCCAAACCAACAGTTGACCGCTCGGATATTGGTGATACAGCGAATCAAATAGCTCAGCGACTTGCGATGATTTCCAGACATAGCTACGTTGAAGCTCTGGCAGAAGCAATTTGCCGTCGCGAATATCACTGACTAAAGCTTGAATCTCACGCGCGTGTGTCGAAATCATGGTGTTTTCTGTAAGTCTTGGATAGTAGTTTAGTCGCGCTTGCGAACTTGCCCTGCATCAACTAAACCTAGCTTGCCATGACAACACAAAAGCGCCCCACCCTCGGCGTGATCGTCGGGAACCGAGGCTTCTTTCCCTCGCACCTCTGCGACACCGGCCGCAAGACCATCCTCGAAGTGCTGGCACAGGAGGGCATCGACGCCATCTGCCTGACGCCTGAAGATTCGCCCTATGGCTCGGTTGAAAGCAACGCCGACGCCCACAAATGCGCCGACTTGTTCAAGGCCAATCGCGACAAGATCGACGGCATCCTCGTCACGCTGCCCAACTTCGGCGAGGAGCGCCCGATCGCCAACACCATCCGCTGGGCCGATTTGAATGTGCCGGTGCTGGTGCAGGCGTTCAACGATGACGCCGCGAACATGACGATCAAGGATCGCCGCGACAGCTTCTGCGGCAAGATGAGCGCGTGCAACAACCTGACACAGTACGGCATCAAGTTCTCGCTCACTACGCTGCACACCTGTAACCCGAGGGGCGAGGTGTTTCGCAAGGACCTGCGCAACTTCGCCGGCACCTGCCGCGTGGTGAAGGGCTTGAAGCACGCCCGCGTCGGCGCATTGGGCGCGCGCCCGCAAGCCTTCAACACCGTGCGCTACAGCGAGAAACTGCTTGAATTGAGCGGCATCTCGGTCGAGACGCTGGACTTGAGTGAGGCATTTGGCCGCATCAACAAACTCAACAGCGATGACGCAGCGGTGAAGGAATATATCGACCGCATTCGCCGCTATGCCAACGTCGGCCCAAAGGTGCCGCAAGAGGCGCTCAACCGTATGGCCAAGCTCGGCGTGGTGATTGAGCGCTGGATGGATGAGACTGAACTCGACATGACGGCGATCCAATGCTGGACGTCGATGGAAGAATACTTCGGCGTGGTGCCTTGCACAGTGATGAGCATGATGAGCGACCGGCTGCAGAGCAGCGCGTGCGAGACCGATGTCGCCGGCGTGGTGGGCATGTATGCGATGGCGCTGGCGGCGAACAAGCCGAGCGCGCTGGTCGACTGGAACAACAATTACGGCGAAGACCCCGACAAGGCCGTCGTGTTCCACTGCTCGAACCTGCCGGCGCAGGTATTCACAGACATTCCGGTGATGGAGTACCAGGAGATCATCGCCGGCACCGTTGGCCCTGCAAACACCTACGGCACGATGTATGGTCGCGTGAAGGCCGATCCGTTCACCTTCTGCCGCGTCAGCACCGATGACTTCAAGGGTCGCATCACAGCCTACATCGGCGAGGGCGAGGCCACTGCCGACCCGCTCAGCACTTTCGGCGGCTATGGCGTGGTGCGCGTAAACAACATGCAGAAGCTATTGCGCTACATCTGCGAGAACGGTTTCGAGCATCATGTGGCGATGAACATGAGCCTGTGCGCCGACGCCGTGGGCGAGGCATTGAGCAAGTATCTCGGCTGGTCGGTGCACCGGCACGCGTGATGCAAAAAAGGGGTGAAGCCCCGGAGCGCTTCGCCCCTATCGCTCTTTCAGCGCCGCATCCAACTTTGCCCAGCCGACCGCGCCAAACGGCTCTGCGCGCTGCTGAAGCAGCTGCCTCATTTCATCTGCGGCTGCGCGCGCGGCGCCCGCCTCTTTCACAGACATCTCGCCGGCTTCACACGCCGCAGCAAACTCCGCCTCATCCTCAATCACAACGACACCGTCACAAAATGCCTGCAGATCAAGCTCGAGATCATCGTAGTGCCAAACGTCATCTGCCAGCGCCGGCGGCGTGCAAATGTCGATGCTGATGCGCCGGCCGTCAACGTCGTCCCACCACGACGCGATCCACCAGCCTGCGCGCGGGATCAAATGGACAACTGCCATGCCGGCATCGCGATCACCCTGCCCCACTTCGCCTGACAAGACAAACTGGCCTTGCGTATTCCAACTGCGATACGACGTGCCGGCGGGGCAGAACAGCCACGTGCCGTGCTGATCTTCGTCCAGCACATACGCCGGCCACTGGCCGCTGCCTTTGCCGCGCTTTTGCTTTTGCACAAAATTCATTTGCACACGCCAACTTTACCGCTTGTGGCCGGCAGCCACAAATTGGGCAAAACACTCGCGGCGGCAAGGGCTGATACGGCAGGGCACAGCCAAGCGATGGGGAGGCGCACATGACCCCGCGGGAGCCATGTGCGCTCACTTCACGCATCCATCACGCCGGCAGCGCCGACCAGAACGCTTCGCGTGGCTTCAACGGCTTGAAGTCCAGTCGCTCCAGCCCGATGTAATGCAGCGTCGCCCTCTCCAGCAGCGAGAAGTCTGCGGGATTCGCGCGGTTCAGGTTCATCGGCTCCTTCAGGACGATGGGCGGATTGCTCATGAAGCGCGGGATGCCAATCACGTTTTGTGACGAGGCATGCAACATGAACGGATGCAGGATGACGAAATCGCCGGCTTTGCCGGTCATCTCTTCAAACTGCCCACACTGCTTGATCATCTCTTGAAAATTGAAGTCGTGTGGATCGACGCCTTCGGGATGCTCATAGAGATACCGCGCCACCACGCGCACGGAATCCGGCGCGATGAACGTGCCGCCTCCCATGTGTCGCATGTCCGACCACAGCACGATGGTGAGCAGCGCCTGCTCGCGGCTGTCGAGGAAGTGGCGGAAGTAGCTGCCGTCCTTGTGCCAGCCACCAACGCTGGGCGAGGGTGGCTGCCACGGCTTGTCTGCGCCGCGCCTGAAGTTGACGATGAACGAGTCCGACCACTCGAATGAGTTGATCGTGGTGAAGTGGCCGCTCTCATTCAGTTTCATCACCTGCGGCTCAAGGCGATCTTCACCGCCAACGACGTCGAGGATGGCATCCCACGCCTTCGGCGCAAGTTGCTTCACCGGCATCCGATTTTTGTGATCCATCCATACGATGTCCTTTTGCCATGTGGTTGGATCACTCTTGTCATAGCCCAGCCGGCCATACGCCTCCTCAATCCAGCGGTTGGAAATGCTCAGATCAAGACAGTCATGCACGACCAGGTAGCCCTTGTCCAGAAAGCTCTGAACCTGCGTTTCGTCCAATACTCTGTATTTGTCCATGTGTGAATACCTCCTGTTGGGTATCGCTCAGATATATGCAAATTGGATTCAAGGGTCAACTGGCAAAATGAGCAAGCGCTCAATTTATCAGCCGATCTTCGACCTCCCAGGCGTGATCCAGCACGTGCCAGCCCACACGACGGACGAAGTAGCGCGCCGGCCAGATCTTTCCGCCGCGCGGCCCATGCGCCGGCAAGCCATTTCTCACCGCCGATTCCAGCGCGTCCAGCACAGCCGGCCGTATCACCGCCCGCTGCGCAACGGCATCAACCCCTTCCAGCTTCGGCGGCTTCCAAGCCAGCAAGCTCAGATAGCCGGCTTCTGAGCCCAGCACATGCTCCGTCATTTTGTGCAAATCACGCCCGCCACCGCGCGGGCCGGTGCGCAATGGTTTGCCCTCAGCGCGCTGCACGGCCTCGTCAAAGGCCTGCCAATATGCCTTCAACAAGGCTTGCAGGTGCGGCAGATCTTTTGTGGTGACGGGTTTCGCATCACACAGCGGCGCGATGGCCGGCACACCGAACTCGGTGCCTGCATTGCCTTGCACCCGCTCGATTACGTTGAGCGCATCAACAGACGCCGGCGAGGTGAAAGGCATCCCAGCAGCGCGCAGCACGCCGGCATAGCGCGGCGCGTAGTCAAACAACGCCTGCAATGCCAATGCCTCATCACGCCCGGCTCGGCTCCAGCCTGGCCAATCGACAGCGCAGGCGAAGACTTTCTTTTCGCCGGCTTCGAGATAGACATCGATCTGTTTGACGGATCGTTTCATAGATCAACCTCGCATCCTACATCTGCCAGTTCGTGCAGCTTGCCCACGCTTGCGCAGCATCCCAGATCAGATCATAGACCGGGTCTTTGATGTCGTAGTACGTATCGACGTCGTTGCCGTGATGCTTCGCCAACTCACGCTTGATGCGCTCGACGGTCATGGCAGATTTGGGGTGCGCGCGCAGGTAATCGCGGAAGAGCAGCGGGTAGCGCTGATTGGGATTGCCGAGTTTGCGAATGTGGATGTTGGCGCGGCGCTGGCCGGCGCCCTCGTTGAAAATCAGCTTCTGCCACAGCGCCGGCGTTGCAGCTTCGCCCTCCGGCACATGATCGCGCGTGTGCCGTCCCAGTTCATAGCCGGCATCGATCATGCGTCGCTTCACTTCATCGGTGATCTCTGCAACAGTGATCTGCACATCAATCACATCCTTCGCGCCAAGGCCCGGCACCGAGGTGGAGCCGATGTGATCGATGCGCAGCGCCAGCGAGCCAAGCGCATCCACAATGGTGACGCGAATGGCTTCAAATTCATCCGGCCAGTGCGGGTTGTAGGGAGAGATGACGATCATCGCAAGCCTCGCAGATTCGCTCAACCACCCTTCACGCGGGTTTGAATCCGATAAACGCCCTTGAAGGTGGTGATGAGGAGCGTCGTGCCATCCGGCCCGCCAAAGGCGAGGTTGGTCGTGTTCTCCGGCGTAGGGATGCTGCCGATGCGCCGGCCATCCGGCGCGTAGATCGTCACGCTGGCGTCGCCGGTGCTCCACACGTTGCCAAACTGATCGACCTTCAGGCCATCGTTGCCGGCGCCAAAATCCCTGCCCTGCCCCAGCATGCCGTCGCTGTTGATGGGAAAAGCAGTGACGCGCCCGCTCGCGCTGATGTAGGCCGTTTTCTCGTCTGGCGAAAATGCAATGCCGTTTGGCATGTCGAGCGATTTCGTCAGCAGCGTCACCATGCTGGTCTTCGGGTCGAGCTTGAAGACGCCGGTGAAGCCCAACTGACTCTTGCGATCGCCCAAGCCAAATGATGGGTCGCTGAACCAGATCGTGCCGTCGCGCAAGATGGCGATGTCGTTGGGGCTGTTGAACTCTTTTTGCTCAAAGCGCTCTGCCAGCACGGCGCGGTTGCCATCCAATGAGATCCGTGTGATGGCTGCGCTGCCGTGCTCAGCCTGAATGATGTAGCCGCCGGCGTCGAGCGCGCGCCCATTCGCGTTGTTCGAGGGTTGCATGAAAACCGTTTTGCTGCCCAGCGCGTCGAATTGCCACACCGTGTTCGCGGCAATCTCGCTCACCAGCCAGCGGCCATCCGGCAGCCACAGCGGCCCCTCAAAGAGGTTGTCGCCGGCGAAGATCGTCTCCAGCTTCGCATCCGGCGCGATGAGGTCGGCAAACGCCATTTGCGCCGGCGTGGTTGCGGTCGGTCGCGCAATGGACTGGGTCGGTCGAAGGGCCGGCGGCGCTGCGCAACCCGCCATCAACACCGCAGCCAGCATCACGCCAACGCGCCATGCATTTTGAAGACCGAACTTTGAATGACACATTTTCACACTTTCACCTCTCTGGCTTTCTCACCTTTCTGCCATCTCGTTCACCCCGAAAGGTATCATTGGTGCTCTTCGATCGAAGAGGGAGACATGATAGTGAACAAGCCACCCATCACCGACCTGCTCAATGAGCGCATTCTGATCCTGGACGGCGCGATGGGCACCATGATCCAGCGCCATGGCCTGCAGGAAGCCGATTATCGCGGTGATCGCTTTGTCCATCACGCGGTGGACCTGAAGAATAACTTTGAGGCGCTGACGCTGGTGCGCCCCGATATCATCGCGCAGATCCATCGCGAGTATCTGGAAGCTGGCGCCGACATCATCGAGACCAACACCTTCAACGCGCAGGCCGTCAGCATGGCCGATTTCGATATGGCATCGCCCGAACTCATCCGCGAGATGAACGTGAAGGCGGCGCAACTTGCACTGGACGCAGCGCATGCATTTACCCAGCGTGACCCATCAAAGCCGCGCTATGTGGCCGGCGCGCTCGGTCCGATGAACCGCACGCTCTCGCTCAGCCCCGACGTGAACGACCCGGGCTACCGCGCGGTGACGTTCGACCAGGTGATGCAAGCGTACTACGATCAGGCAAAGGCGCTGGTCGAAACCGGCGTGGATGTGCTGCTGCCCGAGACCACCTTCGACACGCTCAACCTGAAGGCGGCGCTGTTTGCCATTCAGAAATTGTTCGCCGAGGGCGGCCGGCGCGTGCCGGTGATGGCGAGCGTGACGATCACCGATCAGAGTGGCCGCACATTGAGCGGCCAGACTGTTGAAGCGTTCTGGGCGTCCATTCACCGCGCGCCGCTCATCAGCATGGGCATCAACTGCGCTCTGGGACCAGATGAGATGCGCCCGTACATCGAGACGATGGCGCATACCACGCAGACCTTTGTGACGTGCTACCCGAACGCCGGCCTGCCAAACGCCTTTGGCGGCTATGACATGACGCCGCGCAAGTTCGCCGACACAGTGGGCGAGTTCGCGCAGGAAGGCTGGGTGAACGTGCTGGGCGGCTGCTGCGGCACCACGCCGGATCACATCATTGAGGTGGCGAAGCTCGTCAAGGACGCGAAGCCACATCATCGCAACCGTCCTGCCAACAAAACCTTCTTCAGCGGCCTGGAAAGATTGGCGCTTGAGTCGATGGGTGCTCAAGCTGATGAGTCGGATGCGGCAATCGCGCAATCGACCAACGCCGCGCTGTCTCAATTCCTGATGATTGGCGAGCGCACCAACGTGACCGGCTCGCCGAAATTTGCGAAGCTGATCAAGGAAGGCAAGTTCGACGAGGCGCTGAGCATTGCGCGGCAGCAGGTGGAGAATGGCGCAAACATCATCGATGTGAACTTCGACGAAGGCTTGCTGGATGGTGAAGCGTGCATGACGAAATTCCTGAACCTGCTGATGGCCGAGCCAGACATTGCGCGCGTGCCGGTGATGATCGACTCGTCCAAGTGGAGCGTGATCGAGGCCGGCCTGAAGTGCGTGCAGGGCAAGTGCATCGTCAACTCGATCTCACTGAAGGAAGGCGCGGACAAGTTCAAGCAACAGGCTGAGCTGGTGAAGCGCTACGGCGCCGGCGTGGTGGTGATGGCATTCGACGAGAACGGCCAGGCCGACAGCTATGAGCGCAAGATCGAGGTGTGCCAGCGCGCCTACGACACCCTGGTGAATGAAGCCGGCTTCGCGCCAGAGGACATCATCTTCGACCCGAACGTGCTAACCGTCGCCACCGGCATCGAAGAGCATTGCAACTACGCGGTTGACTTCATCCGCGCAACTAAATGGATCAAGGAGCATCTGCGCGGCGCAAAGGTGAGCGGCGGCATCAGCAACATCTCGTTCAGCTTTCGCGGCAACAACAAAGTGCGCGAGGCGATGCACAGCGCATTTTTGTATCACGCCATTCGCGCCGGCCTCGACATGGGCATCGTCAACGCCGGCCAGCTCGCGGTCTATGACGATATCCCCAAAGATTTGCTGGAGCATGTTGAAGACGTGCTGCTGAACCGCCGGCCCGATGCAACCGAGCGCCTGATCACCTTTGCCGGCGCCTTGCAGCAAGACAAGGCAGCAGGCCGACAAAGCGAGAAGGAATCACTGGCGTGGCGGGAATGGCCCATCGACAAGCGCATCGAACACGCGCTGGTGAATGGCATCACGGACTACATCGAAGCAGATGCAGAAGAGGCAAGACAGCACTACGGCAAACCGCTCAACGTGATCGAGGGGCCACTGATGGCCGGCATGAGCGTGGTGGGCGACCTCTTTGGCGCCGGCAAGATGTTCCTGCCTCAGGTGGTGAAGAGCGCGCGCGTGATGAAGAAGGCCGTCGCCTATCTCGAACCATTCTTGCAGACCGAAAAGGAACACGCGCAAACAGCCAATCTGCAAGCCGCAAATCAGACTTCAAAATCCAAAAGGATCGTGCTTGCCACTGTCAAGGGCGATGTGCATGACATCGGCAAGAACATCGTCGGCGTGGTGCTGGGCTGCAACAACTACGAGGTGCACGACCTGGGCGTGATGGCGCCGGCAGACAAGATCCTCAAGACTGCCCGGGAGATCGGCGCCGACATGATTGGGCTGAGCGGGTTGATCACGCCATCGTTGGAAGAGATGGCGCACGTGGCGCGCGAGATGCAGCGCGAGGGCTTCACACTGCCGCTGTTGATCGGCGGCGCAACAACCAGCAAGGCGCACACTGCATTGAAGATCGCGCCAGCCTACGATCATCCTGTCGTGCATGTGCTGGATGCGTCACGCGCGGTCGGCGTCGCCGGCGCACTCATCAGCGATGATCTGCGCGACGATTTCGTGCAGAAGAACACCGACGAGCAGGCCAAGCTGCGCGAGCAGTTCGCACAGCGCGCCGACCGCAAGCCGCTGTTGCCCATTGATGAGGCCAGGCAGCGCAAGTTTGTCCCTCACCCTGCGGAAGAGCGCGAAGGGAACAGCGAGGGAGTCGAACCCGCTTTCACCGGCGTCCGCGTGATCGAGCGCATGCCGCTGCGCGAATTAGCCGACTACATCGACTGGACGCCCTTCTTTGGCGCATGGGAGATCGCCGGCCACTTCCCTGAAATCCTTGAGGACAAGGTTACGGGTGTGCAAGCGCGCCAGCTTTACGCCGACGCGCAGGCGATGTTGAAGCGCCTGGTGCAGGCGGATCTGGCAAATCGGCAGGAAGCGCATTTGCGCCATACGTCATCCACCAAGCCAGAATCGTTGCAGGCGCGCGCAGTGTATGGCTTGTTCCCTGCCAACAGCGCCGGCGACGACATCGAGGTCTACCGTGACGAATCGCGCAGTGAAATTGTGCAGACCTTCCACACCCTGCGCCAGCAGATGCAAAAGCATGACGGCGCAAACTACGCGCTGGCCGATTTCGTTGCACCGAAGGAGAGCGGCGTGGTGGACTATGTTGGCGCGTTCGCTGTTGGCATTCACGGCACGCGAGAGATGGTCGATGCCTACAAGCGCGCCGGCGACGACTACAACGCCATCCTCGTGGAAGCCCTGTCAGACCGGCTGGCCGAGGCGTTCGCTGAGCGGCTGCACAAGCAGGCGCGCGACGACATGGGCTTTGGCCTGAGTGAGAACCTGAGCAACGCCGATCTCATCGATGAAAAGTATCACGGCATTCGCCCTGCGCCAGGTTACCCGGCCTGCCCTGACCATACCGAGAAGCGTTTGATCTGGCAATTGCTGGACGTGGAGAAAAACGCCGGCATCGAGTTGACCGAAAGTTGCGCCATGCTGCCAGGCAGCAGCGTGAGCGGCCTGTATTTCTTCCATCCGCAGGCGCGTTACTTCGGTCTGGGCAAGATCGGTCGCGACCAGGTGGAAGACTATGCCCGCCGCAAAGGCATGTCCGTCGAAGAGATTGAACGGTGGCTGGCGATGAATCTCGCCTATTGAGTGTTGCATCTCTCGCACAGGCGCAAAGGGATTCCTTGCGCCTGTGCGAGAGATGTTGTGCCTGCACGAGACGAGATGCGCATCATGGACGAGCGAATCATCAACGCAGCCTACGACAAACTGACGCAGACCCGCGCAGAGATGTGGGGCGCGACCGAGCGCGCCATTCGCGCGCGGCTGGACGTGGAGCGGGAGCGCAGCGCGCGCATGATGACCGGCGAGATCGCCGGCAAGAACGAGACGGAGCGCGAAGCCCGCGCTCGCGAGTTGCTCCATTCACTTTTCACGGCGCTGGAAACTGCCGAAGCTGACGAGCGGCGCGCCAGGTTGGAGCATGACCTGGCAAAGATCGAGGTGGAGCGAGTCGAGTTGATCGTGAGGCTGCTGAGCGCCAAGCCAGCGACATGAATGAGGCTGGCCGGCGCCGTGCCATCGCCAGCAGGGGAGGCTATGCAGAATGCACGCTCGCCGCTTTCGCAAGCAGCACAGCAAGCGTGCGCGCGCGGCGCGCGGGGCTCAGAATCAACGAGCGCACAGCGGATTCAGCCAGCACCTGTTCGATGAAGCCGGCTCGCATCCAACGCAGGTTTGTGTAAAGTGAAATCATTCCTGCCGCACATCCAACACGGCTAGTTGCTCTCTCAATCCGGCGCGGCCGCGCGTGATCAACAGCTCTGCCTTGCGCCGGCTCACCTTCATCGTCTCGGCCACATCATCCACTCGCTGGCCGACCACGTAGCGCAAAACGATGGCTTGCTTCTGATCTTCAGGCAGCCGGCTGAGGGCCTTGCGCACCAGTTGAATATCCTGCGCGCTAACCATGCCCTCTTCCACGTCTGCTGAGGTGGCTCCGATAAAAGTCATCTCGTCGCCGGACATGTTCTCGATGGTTTCTTCGCGTTTTTCCACCACTTTGCGCCGGCGCAACGCATCAATCGCCTTGTAGTGAGCAATCCGCAGAATCCACGTGCTAAGGCTTGAATCTCCGCGATAGTCCTTGGCCGAGCGCAAAACGCCGATGAATGTCTCCTGCACCACATCTTCAAGATCAGCCTCGATGATGTCTGGCACAGTGTGACACACGTAGCGCGACACGGTTGACTCGTACTCAGCAAACAGACGCGCCACAGCACTATGGTCATGATTGGCAACCTCCCGCAGGAGGGCCATATCAGCATCACGCTGCAGGCTTCTGTCCAGATTGTCGTCTAGCATGTCATCATCCGCACAAATTCTTTCAATTCACCGCTTAATCGCAATTCAAAGATATTCCACTTTGTCAGCAACACAAGATTGTCGAATAACGCACTTTTCTCGGTCGGCCCAAGGAACAAATGCAGATTCAAGTAATCGAAACGACTATCACATCAGTCTACATTATTAAACGTTTCATGCGAGAGCTGCAAGACCCATTTTGGCGCACCGGCACGCAAAACAGGAGGGCTGGATGGGATTGGCAACTGCGCATGTCTCAACAGGACAGACAGGAGACACGACACCCATGACAAGCCGGGCAATTTATCTGGTCAACCCATCTCGCAGCGATGCAACACTTCTCAACGCCCTTCGATCTCGCTGCGCAGACGTGCATAGCGTGCCCGCCATTGCACAAGCCGCTGCGCTGATTGACATGCCCCTCACACCAGCCGACTATAGCTCTGCAACATACTTGATTTTAGCAGAGGTAAGCGCCGGCGGGTTGGCTTTGGCAGAGTATGTCTCCAGCATTCAAGGCCGCGCCGGCCATCGCTTGAACAACGAGCAGGGTGGCAAGCGCGTTGGCATCGTATTGATCGATCCTGATGGCGACGTCAATGCTGCGCGCAAAGCCTTGCGCCTCGGTGTGGATGGCTATCTGCTGGGCGGAGATTCGATGGAGCAGAAGTTGGACACCATCGATCGCGTTCTCAACCGCCTGAGCACCATCCTTACACCGGAAGACATGGATGACAACCCAGGCTTTCAGCAGACCGGTCAAGCCGGTCACCACCATACCGTCGGCTATTCTGCCCTGCACCTGCACCTCAGCCAGATCGAGTCGGCCATCATGAATTGCCTGAGCGCGCACATCGGTCTGCCCATCTCCGCCAGTAGCATCGTCAGCGAGGTGATGGGCCGCGAGATGGACGAGGACAAGGCCGCCAGCCTGATTCGTCCGCACATCTCGCGCCTGCGCTCAAAGGTGGAGCCAACGCCGCAGATGCCGCAACGCCTGTTGACGGTGCGCGGCAAAGGTTACATGTTCGTTTGTTGACCTGAGTCTTTGCCCAGGTTCTCCTTGCAACAACGGCGCCCTTGATGACGGCGCCGTTGTTGCGTTTTCAGTGCATTGAGCATCTACCATCACACCCGCTCGTGCGGATCGAACAGCCGCGCATGCTCATCCAGCGCGAAGCGATCGGTCATGCCGGCGATGTAATCGCACACCACACGCTGCAACGGCAGTTGCGCCAATTGCCGGCGCAGACCATCGCCCAGCATGCGCGGCTCATCCACATACGCCTTGAACAAGTCACGCAGCACGCGATCACCCTTGTTTGTCATGCGCATGACGCGCGGATGCGAATACAGGTTCTCGAATAGCCATGCCTTCAACTCAAGGTTGAGCGCGACGCTCGCCGCCGGCAAAGCAACCAGCGCCACATGCCAATGGCGCACATCGTCGGCATCGTTGCCGCCGGCCTCATACATTCGCTCCATCCGCGCAGCAGTCTCAGCAAGCAAGTCACCCACCATCAACCCAACCAGCCGGCGCACCACGCGATGCCGCTCCATGTCGGCAAAGGGTTGACCGAGATCGATGCCGGCGCTCTCACTGGCGCGCCGCCACCATTCCACATCGCGCAGATCTCGCGCATCGATCAAGCCGGCGCGCAACCCATCATCCAGATCATGCGCGTTGTAGGCCAGCTCATCGGCAAACGACGCGATCTGCGCCTCCAGCGTGCCGCGCAGGTGCGGTTCGAACTCCATCGGCGCACCTTCCAGCGCATGGTCGACATCATGCTTCACGATGCCCTCGCGAAACTCGAAGGTCAGGTTGAGACCGGAGAATTCGGGGTAACGCTGCTCCAACTCGGTAATGATGCGAAAGCTCTGACGATTGTGGGCGAAGCCACCATGGCCGGCCATCAGATCATCCAGCGCGCGCTCGCCGGCGTGGCCAAAGGGCGGATGACCAAGATCATGTGCGAGGCAGATGCCCTCGACCAGGTCCTCGTTCGCGCCCAGCGCGCGCGCCACCGTGCGGCCAATTTGCGCCACCTCCAACGTGTGGGTGATGCGAGTGCGATAGTAATCGCCCTCGGTGACCACGAAGACCTGTGTTTTGCCCTGCAGCCGGCGAAAGGCTGTGGTGTGCAACACGCGTTCGCGATCGCGTTGAAAGGCAGTGCGATAGCGCGCTTCCGGCTCAGGAAATTGCCGGCCACGCGATGCGGCACTTTTCATCGCGCAGGGCGATAGCGTCAAGAATTCGGCTTGCTCCATCTGCTCGCGAGTGCGCATCAGTCGATTGTATTCGTCAAATCACTGACGATTGATGAATGGATGACGATCTATTTGCCTTTTCTGCAAAGTGCCAGTATGACCAGGCGCATGTTGAAACGCGCCGCACCGTACGCCCTCGTCGTCATCGCCGCCTTTGGTGTCGCACTTGCCATCATTGCA
>JBDHWI010000095.1:0-16000 GCA_039810125.1 Thermoflexales bacterium
TGGCAAAAGCCAGGGCTTCATCTCCTCCAGAATGTGCGGCCACCTGACCTCAACGATCAAAGGGCTGCGATCAGAAGCGGCGCATATGAATCTGCGCACCTGCATAAATCGCGCACCATCGAACCGTGATATAGTTTCCGCCCTAAACGCGCCGCGAGGCGGCGTGCTTTCCGCTCTTGTCAAGAGACCTGACGGGCGCCGCATGGGGCTTGTCAGGTTTTTTGTGGCATGGGCAGCGTATACCGTGGAAAGGAGTACCGAAAGAATGCGCGACTACGAATTGATCTACATCATCAAGCCGGATCTTGACCCGGCCGCGAGCGCCGGCGTGATTGAGCGCGTGAATGGCTTTGTCACCACCGATGGCGGCGGCAGCATCGTCAAGACCAACCAATGGGGCATGCGCCAGTTGGCCTACCCCATCGGCCGTTACCGCGAAGGGCAGTACGTGTTCTCGCTGGTGCAGATCGAGCCGGCGTCTGCGGTGCGCATCGAGCAGCGCCTGCGCCTGACTGAAGATGTGCTGCGCTATCTGTTGGTGCGCGCTGAGGAAGCCGCCAATGAGCCAGCAGTCGAGGACGTGATGGGCGGCGCTGAGGTGACGGAAACACCAGCAGCTGAAGCTACAGCCGAACCAGCCGCCGAAGCGCCGGCGGATGCGCCCGCACCGACAGCCTGAACCATCGCTGCAAATTTTGCTGCGTGGATTTACCATTGCGATTGGTTGACAATGCGGCACGCCAGCCTTTATTGCCGGCCAATCGCCAGAGCGTGGCACAACGCCAGAGCAACCTCAATGTTGCGCCTGCCGGCAGGTGTGTGCGATGCGTGGATTAAACAAGGTCATGATCATCGGCCATCTCGGGCGCGATCCCGAGATGCGCTATACCCCCAGCGGCAAGGCTGTGACCTCCTTTGCGGTGGAAACCCGCCGCGATTGGGTCACGCCTGACGGTCAACGCCACGATGAAACCGAATGGTTCAACATCGTAGCCTGGGGTAGTCTGGCCGAAATCTGCAAGCAACATCTCACGCGCGGGCAGCAGGTCTACATTGAAGGCCGGCTGCAAACGCGCGGCTGGGACGATGCTGAGGGCAAACGCCACTATCGCACCGAGATTGTCGCCAATGAGATGGTGATGCTGGGCGAGCGCCGGCCGCATCACGACGCCAACTTCGCATCCGAATCTTCTGACGAAGAGTCGCCACCGCTTTGACCCTTCGGCACGTCCAGGGCAACCCTGACGCCCCATCGCATGACCAAGAAAAACGAATCTCTGAATACGCGCATCACCCGCTTGCAGGAATCACGCCTGGAGCGCGAACGCCGGTTGCGGCGCTTCATCATCCTGGGCAGCATCCTCGTCGGTGTGGTCACGCTGGCGCTGGTGGTTGCGGCTTTGCTGCAAATGCTTGTGCTGGAGCCGCAGCGCGCCATCGCCACCGCCGGCGGTCAACCGGTGACCGTCTCACAATTGCAGAAGCGCATGCGCTACGACCAGTCACAGGTGGTCAGCCAATACAATCGGCTCGCGCAAAACATCGCGCAATTGCAATCCAGCAACGACCCTTCCAACCAGTTCATGCTGCAGATTGCGCAGCAGCAATTGCAGTCGCTCGGTCAGCAGGGCAGCGCTGAAGCCATTGCGCAGACAGCAATGAGCAACCTGATCGATGAGCGGTTGATCCGACAAGAAGCGCAAAAACGCGGCATCACTGTGACAGCCGACGAAGTGACGGCAGAGTTGGAGCGCAGCTTCGGTCTCTATCGACAGACGCTGACGCCGTTCCCCACTTATACGCCCGAGCCGCCGGCTACTGCCACCGCCATCCCTGCCACCGTGACCGGCACAGTGACGGCAACCATCGCCAGCACCGTCACCATCACGCCGTTGCCGTCGGCTACGCCGCGCCTGCAACCCACCTCTGTCGCCGAGGCCGACTTCAAGCTGCTCTACGATCGCTCGCTGGAGAGCTACAAGACCATCGGCTTCACCGACGCAGATATCCGCGTGCTGGTGGAGAACAACCTGTATCAGCAGCGCCTGGGAAAGCTGCTCGCAGATGAGGTGTCGACACAGGCGATGCACTACAAGTTCGACTATGTGCGCTTCAACAGCGATGTGGACGCCGGCAAGGCGATGGATGAGTTGACACGCAAGGAGATCACCTTCCCCGCGCTCATCTCGCGCACGAATGCCATCACCCTGCCGCAGCCGATTGGCAACGGCGGCTCAGTCGACTGGATGCCGGCGAACCTTGTGGAGCAGCAATACGGCAAGGAGATCGCCGACGCGATGGCGGTGAAGGCATTGAATGCGCCAGCCGGCCCCTTCACCTCGACGCTTGGTGGCGTGTATGTGCTGTTGCCACTGGGGCGCGAGGTGCGCCCTCTCAACGAGAGCGATCTGGAGCAAGCGCGGCAGCAAGCCTTCACCGACTGGCTGAACAAGGCGCGCAACGATGCGGCGCTCGTGATCAAGCACGCCGAGCCTACGACCGTGATCCCGCCAGACGTGCGCTCTGCTGCGACGAACTTCCTCGCGAGTTTGGGGTTGTAGGGCATCACTCTTTGCCGCTGCGGGCATCTGGCCTAGACTTCAACGCAGTCACTCCGGTGAGTGGCTGCGTTTTTGTTTGCCAAAATACTGCCATGAAAATTTCGAATATCGAGGCGTACCCGGTATGGGGCGGTCACCGCAATTACCTATTTGTTGTCGTAGACACCGATGCAGGCATCTATGGTGTTGGCGAGGCCGGCATCACTGGCCGCGAACTGGCCGTCATGGGTGCAATTGAGCATCTCAAGCCATTGCTGATCGGACAAGACGCATCGCGCATCGAGCATCTCTGGCAGATGATGACGCGCGGCGGCTTTTTTCCTGCGCAGCGCGTGATCATGTCGGCCATCTCCGCCATCGACATCGCGCTGTGGGACATCAAGGGCAAGGCGCTGAACGTGCCGGTGTATGACCTGCTGGGTGGGCGCGTGCGGGACAAGGTGGTGTGCTACCCACACAACGCCGGCCACGCCATGGAGATCACCCCGCTGGTCGAGAGCTGTCTGCAAACGAAAGAGGAAGGCTGGAAGTTTGTGCGTTGGGGCTTGCCGCAAGCCGGCGATCTGATCGAACCGCGCAAGGCAGTGCAAGCAGCCATCAAGCAACTTCACGCCGTGCGCGAAGCTGTTGGCGATGACATCGAGATCACGCTGGATGTGCATACGCGGCTCGATCTGCCGGATGCGCTGTGGCTGTGCAAAGAGGCCGAAGTGGTGCGCCCCTACTTCATCGAGGACCCATTGCGCTGCGAAAACCCCGATTCATTCAAGACGCTGCGCCCTCGCACGACCGTGCCGCTGGCTGCCGGCGAACAATTCTCGTCAAAGTGGGAGTTCCGACAGCTGATCGAGGAAGAGTGGATCGACTACGCGCGCGTCGATCTATGCATTGCCGGCGGATTCACCGAGGCGAAAAAGATTGCCGGCTGGTGCGAGACGCACTACATCAAGATGGTCGTCCACAATCCGCTTGGGCCAGTGAGCAGCGCAGCATGCCTGCAGTTCAACCTGGCGGTGAGCAACTTCGGCGTGCAGGAGCAGCCGCGCAAGCCCGGCGCCACGCTAACCGACGTGGTGATCGGGCAGGCTGAGTGGGTCGATGGATGCCTGCTGCCACCGGCGGCGCCCGGCCTCGGCATCACGTTCGACCGCGAGGCAGCAAAGCGACACCCCTTCCGCCTGACCGACCTGCCGATGCTGCATCGCGAAGACAGCAGTTTCACAAACTGGTAGTTTTTCAGCAGGATGGACAGTTGAACACAATGTCCTTGGGTCGTTCTGTCCATTCTGTCCACATTCTGAGCGATACAATCGCCAGCGTTGAGAGACCGCAATCGTTTGCTGACCTCTGTGCTAATCGTGCTGGGCATCCTGCTTGGCACGATTGCACTGGATGCATTGGCGCCGGCAATAGCGTTGCCCGACTGGATGCGCCATTACGTCACCACCTTTCTTGGCATCCTCCTCCAGTCTGTGCCGTTTTTGCTGCTGGGCAGCATCATCGCCGGCCTCATCACCGAGTTTGTGAGCGCCGGCGACATTGCGCGCTTCTTCCCGAGGAACAACGTGCTGGGCGGGTTCGCTGGCATGTTGCTGGGGCTGTGTTTGCCGGTGTGCGAAGGTGGCGGCGTGCCGGTGGTGCGGCGGCTGTATCAAAAGGGATTTCCCATCTCCGCCGGCATTTCGTTTTTGCTCGCCGCGCCAGTCATCAACCCGATCGTGATTGCCAGCACCTGGGCCGCCTTTGGCAACAGTCCCCTCTTCTGGGGGCGCATCATCTTCACCCTCATTATCGCGTTCGGCGTGGGATTGGTCTTCAGCGTGCAGCCCAACATCACTCGCGTCTTGCTGCCGCGCTCGCTCGCGACAGTGATTGGCAGCGCAGGGACTGGGGGTGAAGATTCAAACATGGAGCAGGCTGCACAGTCCAGCGCATTTCACCCCTCGAAATCCTCCAGCTTCACCTCTCGTGTATTTCACGCACTCGGCGTCGCCATCGACGAGTTCCTGGATGTGGGGCGTTATCTCATCATCGGCATCCTCCTCGCCACTGCCCTTCAAATGCTCATCCCACAGCCGGCGCTGATGAGCAGCGCACAACAGCCAGTGGCGTCGGTGATCGCCTTGCAAGCGCTGGCCTTCGTGCTATCAGCCAGCAGCACTGTGGATGCATCCCTCGCGCTGTCATTCGTCAACACCTTTACCGCCGGCGCCATCATCGCCTTTCTCGTCTTCGGCCCCATGCTCGACATCAAGAGCGTCAGCATGTATCTCGGCCTGTTCCGCCCGCGCGTGGTGTTCTATCTCGCCACGCTCACCTTTCTGTCCGCGCTGCTTGCCGGCGTATTCATCAATTTGAACGTGAGTCTTGCCCCATGACACAGAGGGTAAGAAGGTGGGAAGGAGAGGACGAGAGCTTCTCGCCTTTTTATCGCCCCACCGTCTCACCCTTTCACCACCCTGCATTCCCAATGTTCACCTTCACCATCAACCACAAAGACGGCCGCGCGCGCGCCGGCGTCCTGCGCACGCCACACGGCGAAATCGAGACGCCGGCGTTCATGCCAGTTGGCACACAAGCCACCGTGAAAGGGGTGCCGGCGCGTGATCTGCTCGAACTCGATGCGCACATCATCCTCAGCAATACTTACCACCTCTATCTGCGCCCGGGCGACGACTTGATCGCGCGACGCGGCGGGTTGCATCGTTTCATGAATTGGCCGCGCCCGATTTTGACCGACAGCGGTGGCTTTCAGGTGTTCTCGCTTAGCGAGATGCGCAAGATCGACGACGACGGCGTGACCTTCAAAAGCCACATCGACGGCTCGATGCATCGTTTCACGCCAGAGAAGTCGATGAAGATTCAGCAAAACCTCGGCGCGGACATCATCATGTGCTTCGACGAGTGCGCCAAGCCGACCGACCGCGAATATGCACAGATCGCGCTGACGCGCACACACAATTGGGCAACGCGTTGCCGCGAGTCGCACCAGCGAGACGATCAGGCACTGTTTGGCATCACGCAGGGCGGCATCTTCCGCGATCTGCGCGAGCAATCGGCGCGCTTCATCACCGCATTGAACTTCCCGGGCTACGCCATCGGCGGGCTGGCCGTCGGCGAGAGCAAGCACGACATGTTTCAGGTGCTGGATTGGATGAACGACGCATTGCCGGCGGACAAGCCCCGCTACCTGATGGGTGTTGGCGACCCAACTGACCTCATTCGTGCCGCCTGGCGCGGGGTGGACATGGCCGATTGCGTGCTGCCGACGCGGTTGGCGCGGCACGGCGCAGCCTTCACCCACGATGGCCGCATCAACATGCGCAACAAGAGCTTTGCCGAAGACGAGCGACCGATCGACGGCGAGTGCGATTGCTACACCTGCCGGCACTTCACCCGCGCCTATGTGCGCCACCTGCTCGCAGTGGGTGAAATGCTCGGCTTGTACTTGATGAGCATCCATAATCTGGCGTTTTTATTGCAGTTGATGAGACAAGTGCGCGCTGCCATCCGCGAAGAGCGGTTTGAAACATTTGCCGGCTCGTGGCTTGCACGGTATGAGAAGGCGAGGGACGCATCTTTGTAGGAGATGGTTGTGCGTCGAGCTGCGTTGTTTCAAGAACCTGACTTCATGGCAATCAAGTTCCTGCCGGCGAAAACGTTTTTCTAACTTTCCTTCTAATTCGCTCTAACACAGCGCGCCTACGCTATGGGCATATTTCGCGCTGAGAGGCGCAACAACCAAGCGTAAATTAGGAGGAAGATTGACATG
The DNA here is from genome assembly GCA_039810125.1 of Thermoflexales bacterium. GTDB lineage: Bacteria > Chloroflexota > Anaerolineae > J036 > Brachytrichaceae > JBDHWI01. Next base: position 6,334 of record JBDHWI010000095.1, read on the forward strand.
GCAACTTTTCTGACTCGCAGAACCCGCGATCCGTTTTCAGGTGAATTTCTGGCGCTCAATGATGTGATGAATCAGCTCATGCGCAACGCGTTCATCTCGCCGAGCACGCTGCTCGAAAATGGCATGAATGGCAACACGCCGGCGCTCGATATCGCCGAGACCAAGGATGCCTACACCGTCAAGGCGCAATTGCCTGGCTGGAAGCCCGAAGATGTGGACATCACCTTCGAAAATGGCCAGCTCACCCTGCGCGGCGAGTGGAAGGATGAGAACGAGGACAAGGGCGAAGAGGCCAAATGGCATCGCAAGGAGATTCGCTACGGCTCCTTCGAGCGCACACTGATGCTGCCGGTGGAGGTTGAGGCCGACAAGGCGCAGGCGCACTTCGAAAACGGCGTGCTGACGCTGACGCTGCCAAAGGCTGAGATTGTCAAGCCGAAGCAGATCAAGATTGCGACCAAGTAACTGCATCACAAACCTGACAGGACTTTGAGACCTGTCAGGTTTTTTTTAGCGCAACACTCGCACATCGCCGACGCGCTTCGTCACTCCAATCGCGTCGAGGTGCTCCATCAAGGCCAGCGCATATTTGCGCGTAGTGCCAAACAAATCGCGCACTTGCGCCGCCGTCATCTGCCCCTCGCGCTGGATGAAACCGCGCACAGCTTCGACGGCCTGTGCGTAAGTCGCCGGCAGCATGATCACGTCTGCGCCCAGTTGCACCAGCAGCTTCTGTCGCAGCGCCGACTCATATACCGCATCGCCTAAAGCCGCGCGCGCATCCTTGACTGACGGTGTGTTCCACGGTTGCGCGGCACATTGTGCCAGCAGCGCATCCACCGCTTTTTGCTGCTGGGCGCCGAAGCGCACCTGATGTGACGCCAGCCGCACGACCTCGCCTTCATCCACGATCGCATCATCCGCCGGCAACATCAACAACGCATCAAATACTTTTGCCGGCAACTCGAGCTTGCTGCGCAATGTGTCGCGTGGCAGCCCGGGCAGCAGCGGCTGTGTCGCATGAAAATCACGCAGAAGGGCCACGGCTTGCACCTGCGCATCGCGCCATGATGTCGTTAGCGCCAGCACTGTGCCGGCTTCGATCACAAGGCCATCGCGCGCCAGCTCAGCCAGCGCGCGCTCAAGGTCATCCACACGCAATTGCGCTTTTTCCTGCGCATCCTTGCGAGAGGTGAAGCGCAACTCTGCCAACGCATTCAGCAGGCGCTCGGATGGCGTGCCCTCGCTCAACGCAATCAACCGCTGCAGCACGCTTGTATCGGCCTTGCCGGCGCGCCGGCGATAGCGCCGCGCTGGATGCGCATCGGTGATGACGCCGCCGCCAAGCGTAACTGAGGGAGACGGCAATCGCACGATGAAGCGGTCACCGTGCGCTAATACCATTGGCGCGGCAAGTTGCATTTGTGCCCAGCCACTCGCGCCGGCGGCCAGCGTATCACCATCCAGCAGCCATATCTTCGCCACGCTCTGCGCTGCGCCACTGAAAATTTTCACCTCGGTGTTGTGTTTCAGTCCCCACCCCGCTCTCCCCCGATCGACAGCAGAGGGAATGAGTTCGAGCCTCACATCCACCAGCGTCGTCGGCGAGAGTGTGCCTGGTTTGGCGACCACGCTGCCGCGCGCGACCTGATTCACCTCCACGCTGCCGAGGTTGACTGCAACACGCCGGCCCGGCGTGGCACGCTCAAGCTTTTGTTTGTGCGTCTGCAAGCCGCGCACGCGCGCCGGCAACTGTTCGCCTCGCTGCGTGATGACCTCGACCTCATCGCCTATCGCCAGTGCGCCATCCACCAGTGTGCCAGTGACGACAGTGCCGAAGCCCTGCAGCGTGAAGGCGCGGTCGACTGGCAAGCGCGGCCTGCCCACATCGCGGCGCGGCGGGGCGGCCTTCAGCACATCCGCCAGCGCGTTTTTTAGCGCATCCAGCCCAGCGCCAGCGCGTGCGCTCACCGGCACGATGGTTGCGCCGTCGAGCGAAGTGCCGGCAAGCAACTGTCGCACATCCGCGCGGATCAACTCGATCCAATCCGCATCCGGCGCAAGATCGGCTTTGGTCAGCGCCACCACACCGCGCGGCACCTTGAGCAAGTCGAGGATGGCAAGGTGTTCGCGTGTCTGCGGCATGGGACCTTCGTCGGCAGCAATCACCAGTAGCGCCGCGTCGATGCCGCCCACGCCGGCCAGCATATTGTCGATGAAGTCAATGTGGCCTGGCACGTCGATGATGCCAACCGGCTCGCCGTCCGGCAATGCCATCCAGGCAAAGCCGAGGTCGATGGTCATCTCGCGCCGTTGCTCCTCGTGCAGCCGGTCGGGATCGATGCCGGTGAGCACGCGCACCAGCGTAGATTTGCCGTGATCGACGTGGCCGGCGGTGGCAATGACGCGCATCACTCCACCAGATCGGCGTTCATATCCACGCCATTGGCGCCGTCTTCGGCAGGAGCGATGCTGGCCTCAACAAGCGCCTGCTGCTTACGGCGCTGCCGGCGCGAGGGTTTGACCTCGGATGGCACGTTAACCTTCGCCTTGTCGAGCAGCACATTTGCCTCAGCCAGCCATTCTCGGCCGGCGTTTGCATATGCTTTCGAGAAGGCATCGAGGATTTCATACAACGGCCCAATCTGCGGCTGCAACTTCGGCAACTCCTCCTCAAGGTCGGTCACGCGCGGCTCATACTCGGCGATACGCTGATCGCGCGAGTGCCATTTCTCCTCCTGCAAGGCGGCAAACGTCTTCCATTCTTTCTCCAGCACGTCGCGGAAAGAGTCGGCTGTGCGCTTCACACGCTCCTCAGCATCGCGCTGGATCTCGAACAACTCGTTCACGCGCACTTCCAGTCGCTCCTGAAAATCGGGCAGCACGGCCAATTCGCGCTTGATTTCCTCGCGCAACTGCACAAAGCCAACGACCTGCGCTGCAATCTCATCCGCGCGCACCTTCAGCTTCTCGATGGTCTCGGCATATTCAGCGAATTGGCGCTCACGACGGATGTCGGCCACGCGCTGGTTCTCGATCAACTGGCTCTGCGATTCAAGCAGCTTGGCAGCCTCGTCGATCTCGGTTTGCTTGCGCCGAATAGCCTCGTCAAGCAGGAGCAGGCGCGGCGGGAATTGCTCAATCTTCTTTTTGACGTCTGGAATTTCCTGCTCAACGGCAGCGATGCGCTTGGCGTCCTGCCGGCGCTGCTCTTCAAGGTAGGCGATCTGGGTCGCCGGCGGGTCAAAGCGCCGGTCCATCTCCATCACCTGCAACTGCAAGCGGTTGATCAGATCTGCCAGCCGGCCATCCTCCACTTTGCGCGCCTCCATCTCGTCGAACAGGCGTGGATAGGGCTTGATCTCACGCTTCAATTCGTTGAGTTGCCGCACAATCGACTCGATCTCGATCTGGCGTGTGCGCGTCAATTCGCGCTCGGCCTTGGTGCGTTGATCTTCGACGCGTTCGATGACCTGGCCGAATTCGGCGCGAATCTGTTCGGTCACGCTGGTCCAGCCGGCGGCGCGGGTAAGTTGAATCTTTATTTCGCTCAGTGAAGACTCCAGCGAACTGGCATAGCGCGAACGCGCTTCCACCTCGCGCGAGAGCGCATCCACGCGCTCCTGCATCTGAACGACAAGCGCGCGGTCCTTGCGCCGCTCCTCATCCAGGTATTGCACGAGTTTTTCAAGTTGCTGTAAATCCATGACGCATCACCCATTGACGCCCAGTTTCACGAAGAGCATGAAAGACAACTTTTTGCGATGCTGTATGTTCTTCGCGCACCCATCGAGCCTGAGATAAGTTTACTGGTGTTGCCACATACGCCCGCCATCGAGCATGATGCAATCACCGTTGATGAACTGCGGGCCGGCGACCAGAAAAACGACGATCTCACCGACCTGCTCCGCCGTGCCGAGTGCGCGCAGCGGGTTGCCTTTGCGCAACACCTGCCATTGCTCCTCGCTGGAGCCATCCGGCTTCAGGATTGGGCCGGGACAAATGGCATTTACGCGCACCTTCGGCCCCAGATTCAGCGCCTGCGAGCGCGTGAGCGCCAGCAGCGCCGCCTTCGACAGGCTATGCGCAACATATTTTCGCCATGGATAAAACGCGCCCTCGTCGACTATGTTGATGATGGCGCCGCCGGCGCCATCCACCATCGCCCTGCCGATCACCTGGCTCAACGCAAATGCTCCCTTGACGTTCACATCGAAGGCCTTGTCGAAGCCGGCCTCAGTCGTCGAGAAAAAATCGTCGGGCACATAGCTGGATGCGCTGTTGACAAGGATGTCGATATGGCCAAAGTGCCTGAGCGCAGCGTAACCCACATTCGCCGCCGCATCCCAGTTGCCTATGTCGGCCTGGTGCAGCAGCGCGCGCCGGCCCAGCGCTTCGATCTCGCGCGCGGTTTCCCTTGCGGCGTCTACGCTCCTGCCGTAATGCACCACGATATCCGCGCCCTCTGTTGCCAGCGCCATTGCAATCGCCTTGCCTACACGATGCGCCGCGCCGGTCACGAGCGCCACTTTGTTATCAAGTTTCATCTCGGATATGCGTTTTCCAACCGCTCCAACAGTCGTTGCGCATCACGATCGCGCGGGTCGGCCAGCACCGCGCGCCGAAATGCCGCTATCGCCAGGTCAACCTCACCGCGGTCGCGGTGAATCAGGCCGATGTTGTAAGCCACACTGTGCGCCAACGGGTCGATCTCCAGCGCCCGTTGGAACGCGCCAAGCGCCTTTTGCTGGCGCTCGTCGGTAGCGGTGATCGGGTTGCCAAGATAGGCTGCGCCAAGGTTGATCCACAGTTGCGCGTTAGCCGGCGCGTGCGTCACCGCCTGCTCCAAAATCGGCACTGCGTGCTTGTGCCGGCCAGCCATGATGAACGCGCCACCCAGATTCAGCGCTGCATCGGAGTTGTCGGGCTTCAGCCAGTGCGCCTTCTGCAAGAGGGGCAGCGCGTCAGCCGGCCGGCCCTGCGCCAACAGCAGGGTGCCTTGCTGCAAGTGGCTGCGAAAGGCTGCCTCATGTCGCGTGTGCAACCAGGCGTTCAATCGCTCCAGTTCTGGATCGTGTTGATGGCTCTCCATCAGAAGCCCTCAAGCTTACCCAAATCGGCAATACCGTCGGCCTGCGAAACCACGCGCTGCAAAAGCGCAAGCCGCGAAGCGCGCAAGCCGGCATCGTCGCTCATCACCATCACGTTGTCGAAGAAGGCGCTGATGGGGGATGTCAGCGTTTGCAGCTGAGCGATGAGCGCTGTGGCGTCGGCCGGTTTGCTCAGCGCATCCAGCGCCTGCTTCAACGTAACTGCCGCCGGCTCGGCATCGGTGGATGGAATTTTGCCATCCGTGCCCTGAGTGCGCACGATGCGCGCGCAGCGAGCGTAGGCGGCCAGCGTCGCCGGCCAGTCCTCGCGTTGAATGGCCGCCGCAAGCTGGATGATGGTTTTGCGCGCGCCGGCGGGGTTGTCGCCCTGAGCCGCCAGCACCGCATCCACCACGTCGTAGCGATGACCCTCATCCAGCAGCAACTGGCGCGCGCGGTCGAGGATGAAGTTGTGCGCGGCGTTCAGCGCGTCGTTGCTCATCGGCACGGGCAGGCGCGCCATCGCGCTCTTCAGGCCGGCGAGCAGCGAAAATGGTTTGTCGCTTGCGATCAAGTCCTGCACGATGCCGATGGCAGCGCGGCGCAATGCGAATGGATCGGCGTTTCCTTTTGGCGCAAGGCCGGCAGCGAACAGACCCGCGATGCTGTCAAGCTTGTCGGCCAATGCCACCGCGAGGCCGGCCGGTGTGGCGGGCGTGCGATCGCCGGCGAAGCGCGGCAGGTAATGCTCAAAAATGGCCTCAGCCACGGCTGCCTTGTCGGCGTCGCTGCTGGTGCGCAGGTGATACTCGCGCCCCATCGTGCCTTGCAGCGCGGTGATCTCGACAACCATGTTGGTGGCAAGGTCGGCCTTGCACAACAGTGCTGCTTTCTTTGCAATTTCCAGATCGATGGCCGACAGATGCAGCTGGCTCGCAATCGGCTCGACCAGCGACTCGATGCGTCTGGTTTTGTCCAGCATACTGCCGAGCTTGCCTTGAAAAGTAATCGTGTCGAGGCGCGGCAGATGGGCTTCAAGCGGCTTCTTGATGTCTTCGCGATAGAAATAGGCAGCATCGGCGAAGCGCGCGTTCACGACATCCTCGTTGCCTTTACGCACTTCGTCCAGATCGGTTGCCGGCCCATTTCGCACGGTGATGAAGTTGGGCATCAGTTCCTCTCCCGCCGAATGGGTGCGGGCGGGGTTGCGATTCAACACCGTGAAGTAACGCTGCTTCTTGCTCATCACACTAGTCAGCACCGGCGCGGGAATGTCGAGGTATTCCGGCGGGAAAGCGCACACGATGGCCGCCGGCTGCTCGACAAGGTTGGTCACCTCGTCCAGCAAATCCTCGTTCTCTGCCACTGCGCCACCAATCGTCGCCGCCGCCGCATCGATCTGTTGCTTGATGACCGCCTTGCGCTCGGCGATGCCGGCGAGGATATGTTGCTGCTGCAACAGCGCTGCATAGTCATCAGCGTGTGCGATGGTGAACTGCGGGGAACCCTCGCCGCGCGGGCCGAAGCTGGTGTTGCCCGCCGGCACACCGGCAAACGCAAATGGAATCACCTGCTCACCCAGCAGCGCCACAATCCAGTTGATAGGGCGGGCAAAGGCGATATTGCTCGCATTCCAGCGCATGGTCTTTTCGAAGGTGATTTTGGCGATGGCTGCCGGTAGCGCCTGCGCCAGCGCTTCAAGCGCCGGCTTGCCCGGCTCAACCTTGCGCGCAAAAACATATGTGCCGCCTGCATCATCCTTCACCACCAGCGATTTCGGATCGGCGCCGAAGCGCTTGGCAAAGCCGATGGCGGCCTGGGTGGGATTGCCCTCTTTATCGAAGGCAGCCTTTGCGCCTGGCCCTTTCACCATCTCGTCGATGTCGCGCTGCGCCGGCGCGACATCCTTCACCAGCACGGCGATGCGGCGTGGCGTCGCCATGAGCGTCGCCGCGCCATGCGTGATGCGCGCAGCGTCCAGCGCCTCGACGACAAACCGGCCAAGCTGCTCTTGCGCCGCCGGCACATTGTCAGCCGGCAATTCTTCAGTGCCAAGCTCGACGAGGAGCGACGAAGAGACAGCGGGGCGGGCAGATGAGACAGGGAGCAGATGAGAGGATTCAGAGGATATACCCACCTCAGTTTCTGTTTCCAGCCAGGGAAAGCCCATGGCCTCGCGCTGGGCGACGTACTTCAGCGCCACTTCGCGCGCCAGGTCGCGCATGCGTCCCACGTAACGCTGGCGCTCGGTCACGCCAATTGCGCCGCGCGTATCCATCAGATTGAATACATTGGAGCATTGCAGCACGTAGTCGTGAGCAGGCAGCACGACGCCGGCTTCGATGGTGCGCCGGCATTCGCGCTCATATTTGTCGAACAACTCGTGCAGTTCCTCGACATCCGCCACATGAAAGGCGTACTGGCTGCGCTCGATCTCATCCTGCAACTTCACATCGCCATAGGTGCGGGTTGCATCCCACTTCAGATCAAACACGCTGCGCACGCCTTGCTGCGCCATCGCGATACGTTCCAGGCCGTAGGTCAGCTCCAAGCACACCGGGTTCAACTGCAATCCGCCGACTTGTTGAAAGTAGGTGTATTGCGTGATCTCAAGACCATCGAGCCACACTTCCCAGCCCAAGCCCCACGCGCCGATGGTCGGCTGTGCCCAGTTATCTTCGACAAAGCGCACGTCGTGCCGGCTCAGATCGATGCCGATGGCACGCAGACTTTCGAGATACAAATCCTGTGAGCGCTCCGGCGACGGCTTCAGGATCACTTGAAACTGGGTATGCGTGTACAGGCGGTTGGGGTTCTGGCCAAAGCGGCCGTCATCGGGGCGCGCGCTTGGTTCCACATAGGCCACGTTCCATGGCTCGGGTCCCAGCACGCGCAGAAAGGTGGCTGGGTTCATGGTGCCGGCGCCGACCACTTGGTTGTGTGGCTGCCAAATCAAGCACCCCTTGGATGCCCAGAAATTTTGCAGTGTGAGGATCAGGTCTTGAAAGGTCTGCATGATGAATCGCGCCATTGTACGAGCAAACGCAGCCTCGCTCATGTCAGTGGCGTGCGAATGCGCACCCGCACCACCCTGCGACTGAAAGCAGATGATATTTTGCGCCAGACAATAAAGATGTGTTTTACTGATATTTCCGCTATCAATAAAATGATTGCGTTTTGTGCATCAGTCTAACTGATGAGCGTAGATATCCCTCAAAATGAGCGGCTAAAAAGCGTGTATTTCGCCTGTGCAAACGCGACTGTCCTATTGAGTCGAAAGCATCAATGACGCTCTCCCAGAAAACAGGCATCACAACACACTCCATCCCAGAAACCATGAAAAACATCGCTTCCCACCCCTTTGCAGCCGCAACGTACAACGACGAATCCCATCTTGTTGGTCGCGCCGGCGACATCATGCCCGGTCCGCGCAGATAAACGCGCGTCAAGCTGCGATCTCGACTTGCCAATCCGCCGGCCCCTGCACATCTACATCGTAGGCATCACCCTTGCGCGCCACGCGAATGTCGAAATACACCTCGCCGGCGCGCAAGCGCCTCACTTCAAGCTCATTCCACGCCGCCGGCAAATTGGGCCGGATGCGCAATCTGCGCTCATGCGCGCGTGGCTGCAAACCCAGAAAGCCCTCGATCACGGGTGATACCAAGCCGAGGTTTGACCAAAGCTGAATGAAGCACCACCTATCCGGCAGCGCCTCACCCACTGCGCCAGGCGTGCGATAGCCGAATGCGCTGACCAGTTTCTTCACGACGGCGAGCGCATCATCCATGCGGCCATAGCGCGCGGCGCATAGCGCCAACAGGCCAGTGTTGATGCTCATCACATCATGCCGCTGCGGGTGCAGATACATACCCCATGCGTTGCAGAACTCATCGCCCAGCAGGCGCTGCAGCGCGCGGTCGGCCTGCGCCGGCGTCGCAACACCCACTTCCAGCGGACACATCACCACCCAATGCCGCAGCAGCCACGGCAAGTCGATGTTGCGCGGCGCAGCGGCGTGCTTTTGCAGATACGGCGCGAACATCGCGCGCGCGGCCTGCACTTGCCGCTGTTGGTCAAGCAACCAGTGTTGCTCCCGCGCCTGCCCTTCCAGATTGGACAGCACCTGTTCCACATCGTCTATGCTGGCGCGCACATCGGCAAACAGACCCTCGTCTTCCAGCCACCACTCCACGCAGATGCATCTCTCAAGCCGGCTGACCAAACTGGTGAGGTCAAGCGAGTCGCCAACGACTTGCGCCATGTCTTGCAGCCGCACCAGCGCGTCGCAGGTGTAGGCAGCCACATCGATCACCTCAAAGCCGGCGTGCATCTCCAGCGTCTCGATGATGCTGCGGCCCGATCCGCACAAATCACCATCTGGATCGCATGCGCCGAGTGTGTAGTCGAGCAGGCCGTGCTTGCAGAAATCGTACATCTCATGCAGGAAAGCGCGGTCGCCAGTCCAGAGAAAATAATCGTGCACCGCGCGAGTGAACGCCGGCGCCTCGACGAGGTTGCCCTCGTTGAACACGACGCCGACGGTGCTCATCTCGTGGATCACGCGCCCATGCTCA
>JBDHWI010000096.1:0-15844 GCA_039810125.1 Thermoflexales bacterium
GATCTGGATGCAAAGCTGCAAGCACAGGCCGGCGCGCAGAGCGAGGCCGAGGCGCGTCTGCAGGAATTGGATGCTGCAAAATCGGCCAATCAGGCTCTGCAAATCGAAATTGATGGGTTGCACAAGCAAATCGACCAGCTCAATAAGAGCGCTCAGGCAGAGTTGCGACAGGATGACAGCGGCGGTGTCCCTGTGCTTGGCACAGTGGCTGCTGCCAGCGCAGTGACATCGGGCATCCAGAAACGCGGCGTCGAAGAGGAGTTGGAAGAAGCCAACAAACGCATCGCTGCGCTGGAGCAGGAATTGAGCGCATTGAAGGTGACCACGCCAGTGGTTGAGGCGCCGACTGCCGATGTGAATGTTGAAGCGCCGGCCACTGCAGCTTTGGTTGCGCCGGCGGTCAGCGCAGCAGATCGCAGCGCAGAATTGGAGGCGCAACTGGCGGCAAAGGGAGCTGAGCTGGCCGACCTGCAAGCGCGCATCGACGCGCTGAAGAACGTGTTGAACGCGCGCGGCCTCGATCTGGACAGCGCCGAGCAACAGCGCCTCTCGCTGGTGCAAACGCACACCGCTGCGCTGGGAGATGTGCAGACGCAACTTGCAGCACTGGCAAGTGACAACGACGCGTTGAACGTGAGCAAGGCCGAGGTGGAAGCGCAGTTGAAGGCCGCCCAGGCCGACGTTGAATTGTTGAATTTGACGAAGGATGACAATGAGAAGACGCTCGCCGGCAAGGTGAATGAGATCGGCGTCTTGACTGCCGGCGCTGCGGTTGCAACGGCGACGCTCAAGCAGAAAGACGCTGAATTGGCTGATTTGCAGGCGCAACTGGATGCGCTGAATACGGCGAAGGCCGGCGTGGAAGCCACGCTCGACGAGAGCAACGCCAAGCTGGCCGACTTGCAGGCGCAGTTCGACGCGCTCGTGGAGGCCAACTCCAAGATGGCCACGTTGCAAGCGCAGGTCGATGATTTGACTGCTGCGAAGACCTCCGCCGAAACCGCGCTGGCCGATGCCAAGGATCAACTTGATCAGGCGCAACAGCAACTGGTTGAACTGCATGCCACGAAGGTTGAGTTGGAGGCGGCGCATGCTGATGCGCAGGCCAAGCTCACGGAGTTGAGCAACAATCTTGACAGCGTATCGTTGGAGAAGAGTTCACTGGTCGGCAATCTCGACACGCACAAACTCGAGCTTGAAGGTGTGAATGCGAAGGTGGCTGACCTCACTGCGCAACTGGAGGCGTCGGCTGCGGCGAAGGCGGATCTGGAAGCGCAGATCGCCGGCCTGAACCAGCAGGTCAGCGCCGAGCGGTCTGACAAGGATCGCTCTGTCGGCGAGCAGGTGGCGAAGGTGGCCGCATTGACCGCGGCGCTGGCAGCCGCAAATGCCGCATCGAGTAAACGCGACGAAGAGGCGCAGGCCGGCCAGCAACAGGTCACGGATTTGCAGGCGCAGATTGACAGCCTCACTGCCGAGCGCGATGGCCTGAATGCACGCCTGACCGAGTTGAGCAACAATCTTGACAGCGTATCGCTGGAGAAGAGTTCGCTGGTTGGCAATCTCGACGCGCACAAACTCGAGCTTGAAGGTGTGAATGCGAAGGTGGCTGACCTCACTGCGCAACTGGAGGCGTCGGCTGCGGCGAAGGCGGATCTGGAAGCGCAGATCGCCGGCCTGAACCAGCAGGTCAGCGCCGAGCGGTCTGACAAGGATCGCTCTGTCGGCGAGCAGGTGGCGAAGGTGGCCGCATTGACCGCGGCGCTGGCAGCCGCAAATGCCGCATCGAGTAAACGCGACGAAGAGGCGCAGGCCGGCCAGCAACAGGTCGCGGATTTGCAGGCACAGATTGGCAGCTTGAGCACGGACGTCAAATCGCACGAGGCGAGTCTGGCAACGCTGAATGCACAAATAACTGCATTGCAGGATGAATTGAATGCAGCATCTGCCGCGCGCGATGCAGCGCAGGCGCATGTGGCTAAATTGGAGGCCGGCGTCTCCACTGGCGCAGCTTCACTCGAAGCGTTGCAGGCGCAGTTGAAGGATGCGCAGGATCAAGCGATGGCGTTGGCTGCCGAGCGCGATACCGCGCAGGCGCAGGTGAAGTCACTCGAGGATGAGTTGGCTGCACTGCGCGCGACCGGCAGTGGGCCGGCGCCATCGAGTGTGGCATCGTTGGCTGCACGCGGCACAGTTGCAGCGACGTCGCAGAGTAAGACTGCTGCGATGGAGGCTGCGGCAGCCGCCGGCGTCGAGACAAAATCGGCGGCCTGCCCGCAAGACCTGGCGGAGGTGACTGCCATCGGCTCAGTGTTTGAGCAACGCTTGTATGCCGCCGGCGTCGGCACCTATTGGGAACTTGCGCAACTGACAGATGATCAGTTCAAGACTGTTCTGCAGTTGAACGAGCGCCAGTTGGCGCGCATGGACTTCTCGGCCATGCGCAATGACGCGCTGCGACTGGCGCATGAGACCGATTCGGTGGGCCGCGTTTGGGGTGGCGCTGAGCCAGATGACTTTGAGCCATTGGAGGGTATTGGCGCGACGTACGAGAAGCGGCTGTATGCCGCCGGCATCTGCACATTCGAGGCGCTGGCGAACACGCCAATTGAAGAGTTGATGCGTTTGTGCCCGCCAACCAAACTGCGCAAGCCGGATTACGAACTATGGATCCGGCAGGCTCGCGCGCTTGTCAGCCAACCGAAGGGTTGATGTAAGTCTGGTCTTGGAGGACTGGAGATCGCCAAAAGCGGTCTCCAGTCTCTTTTTGCCTCTCGTCTCAGCCCAAGGGATTGTCAACGAACTGTCAGGTTGGAGGGCATGCAAACACAAGCCGGTTATGCTAACGTTTCTCTGGTGCAGAGGGTGTAATCTCAGTCGCGTTTCTGGAGGAAGATATGCCAAATGATCAGGATGTAACGCAGCATGTGGGTGTATTCAAGAGCCTTGTGAATCGTGGCCGGCTCGCCTTCCGCCTTTTGAAGGATTCGCGCGTGCCGATCTACCTGAAGGTGATACCGACGATTGGGCTGCTGTATGTGATTTCGCCGCTGGATTTCATCCCCGATCTGGCGCTGGGCTTGGGTCAGTTGGATGACATCGGTATCATTCTGGCCAGCATCGAGGGTTTCATCGCACTGTGCCCGCAACATGTGGTCGATGAGCATCTGGCCGAGATCAATGGCGTTGACCCATACATCACCAGCAGTGGCACGCCGAGCGCCAAAGCTGGCGAGACCATCGACGGTGAATACCGCGTGAAGCAATAGCGAGTTGCAAAGGATGCGAGTTGCAATGCGCGCCTTTGCAGCTTGCGCCTTCAAGAAACGCTCTCAGAAGCGTTAATTTGTCTTCTCTGCGCTCCACAGGCTGATGGCCCACACGCGCGCACTGAGCAACAGCCGGCGCCATTCACTCACTTCCTTCCAAACTGCCTGCGGATTGAGCATGGGGAACGTCGGCGGCAGCGCGTTGCGCCGGCTGCCTTCGATGAACACGACGCGCGTGCGCTTGACCTGCTCATTGGGCAGCTTCGCCAGTTCGCGCGCTTTTGCCAGCGCCGCCGCAAAGTCGCCCATCGCATCCACCAGCCCGTGATCCAGCGCTTGTGCGCCGGTCCACACGCGCCCGCCGCAGATTGGTTCCAATGAGTCAAAGGGCAGATTGCGCCCTTCAGCCACCACGCGCTTGAAGTCGTCGTAGGAGCGCGCCACCGTGCCGGCGACAACGCTGCGCTCTTCCTCGCTGAAGCTGGCGGCATCGCTGAAGATGCCGGCGTTTCTGCCGCGCTGCAGGACTGTGCGATGCACCTGGAATTTTTCCAGCGCCTCCTGTGTGTTCGGCTTGATCAGGATTACGCCGATGCTGCCGGTAATGGTGAGCGGATGCGCGACGATGTGTTGCGCCAACGCCGCGACGAAGTAGCCGCCTGATGCGGCGATGCCGTTCATGTAGGCCACCACTGGCTTTTTCATCTTTAACCGCTTCACCTCGCGCGCGATCAAGTCCGACGCCAGCGCCGAGCCGCCCCCTGAGTCGACATGCAGCACGACGGCGGCGATATCGTCGTCGCGCTCGGCCGAGCGGATGGCTTGCGCGATGCTGCCGGCGCCGGCGATGGCTTCATCAAAAAATGGAATGGGGTATGGCGAGCGCCGGCTGTGGCCCGGCACGATCAACCCTTCGATGCTGATGATGCCGATGTATTTCTCGCCATAGTTGAATTGCGGCACAAGCAGCGCACTCTGCGCCTCACTCAGCGTGACCCATGCGCGGCTGCGCCGCTCGGCAGCCTGCTTTTGCGCGTGCTCGATGCCCTTCTGCAAGGCGGGGATGGGGATTGATTTGCCGATGCGCGCGAGCCAGCGATCCGACTCGACTTCTGTCGCCGGCAGATGAGGCATGAGGTGATGCTCCAATTCGTCTTCGTACAGCGCTGCATCGATGAGGCCATGTTGCACGGCCTGTGCCGCGCTGTATGGCGCGCCGTCGATCAACTTGCGCACGCGATATTCGCTCAGCCGGCGGCCTTCAGTGATGCCACGCACCAGCTCGGTATAGCGCGCGTCGAGCAGCCATTCTGCCTGCGCTCGGCTCTCCTCACTAAAATCGTTGCGCGCGAGATTGTCGCCGGCGCTCTTGAACGGCGACACGTTTACCACGTCCACACCGATGCCGGCGCGGTCAAGCGCATCCTTGAAGAACAGATACTCGTTGTGAAAGCCCAGCACCGACCACTCCGCCGGCGGCGGCATCACGATCTCGTCGCATGCACAGGCGAGATAGTACTGGAATGGGCCGAGCGATTCAGCAAATGCGATCACGCGCTTGCCGGTGGCGCGGAAGTTTTTGATGAGGTTGCGCAGGCTGTCGTAGGTGGCGGCGGATGCCGCGGTGTTGAGCTTTAGCACAACGCCCTTCACGCGCGGATCAAGCGCAAGTTGCTCGAATAGCCGGCGCAGCGCGCTCACACTCCACGGCGTGGGTGGGGTGGGCAGGAAGCGCGAGATAAAGGGGATGTGAAAGGGCAACTCCGGCGGCGGTGGCGGGAATTCGAACACCTCGCCACCCAGCGTGATGACGACATAGGGGGGCAATTTGCGGCCGGCGCGGCGCTTGTTGGCAAAGCGCACTCGCATGCGGCGAAAACGGGTCATGATGCTTGGCACGCCGGCGATTATAGGGAGTGTAGAGGAGAGAGCGAAGGAAGAAGAGGAAGCAGATTCCGTTGCTGCTTCGCCGTCGCAGGCGCGGCTTCTTCCTCGATTATGCCTCGGTTGACTTCAAAACTGATTTGAAGGGCGAGGTGTCAATGCGTTATCGGCAGAGTTACGAAGGTTTTGCTTGCGATTCGCTTGACACAGAACGCATGTTCGCGTATCCTCTGCGCAGTAGAACAACTGTTCGCTTATGCGAATGGCGTTTGTGGAGGAGAACATGTCCAATCCGGCGATTGACAGCCTGCCCGAGCCGCAGCAGCGGATTCTGGCCTTCATCAATCATTACATGGAGGAGAATGGCGTGCCGCCGACCATCCGTGAGATTCAAAGCGGCACCAACACCAGCTCCACCTCGATGGTGAGCTATCACCTCAAAGGATTGGAGAGCAAGCAGCTCATCAACCGTCACGAGCGGCGCTCACGCGGTGTGCTGCCCAATGACATGCCGCGGCTGACCTCGCGCGACATGGTGAACATCCCGCTCGTCGGCTTGATTGTGGCGAGCGAGCCGGCGCCCACCCCCGATGCCGATGCCCTGCGTGATCCTGAGGATACTGTGCAGATCGCGCGCAGCCTGGTCGGCAACGAAGAGGGGCTGTATGCGCTGAAGGTGAAGGGCAACTCGATGATCGATGCGCTCATCGGCGACGGCGATATCGTGGTGATGCGCAAGACCGACGATTGGAAAAACGGCGACCTGGCCGCCATCTTCCTCACCGACCGCAACGAATCTACCCTGAAGCGCGTGTATCGCGAGGGCAAGAAACTCAAGCTGAAGCCCGAAAATCCCACCATGAAGCCGTTTTACGTGGATGCGCGCAATGCCATGGTGCTTGGCAAGGTCATGTGCGTCATCCGCCAGACCAACTGATCTCTCCACATGCAATGCGAAGCGTGAAGCAGTCTCTGTTTCACGCTTTTTATTTTGAGGAGGCATCCATGCCCGCACTGCCTGACATGATCGGTCTAACCGTTCACAACATGGCCGATTCGCTGCGCTTCTATCGTCTGCTTGGCCTTGACATTCCACAAGGCCATGATGACGATGCGTACGTCGATGTAATCACACCCAATGGCTACCGCATCTCGTGGAATACGGTAGAGATGGTAAAAGGCATTGATCCGGCATGGGTGGAGCCGGTCGGCCAGCGCATGGGGCTGGCGTTTAAGTGTGAGTCGCCGGCGGGAGTGGACGCGCTCTACAGCACGATCACCGCCGCCGGCTATGCCGGCCACAAACCGCCGTGGGATGCCTTTTGGGGCCAGCGCTACGCCGTCATCATCGATCCCGACGGCAATCTGATCGATCTATTCGCGCCACTGATGCGGGTTTGAAGGAGAAATATGACGACAACGCAGGAAGGATATCTCGCTGCGCCGGCGAAAGGCGGGCCGGCAGTGCTGGTGCTGCATGCCTGGTGGGGGTTGAACCCCTTCTTCAAACAACTATGCGACCGACTGGCCAGCGAAGGCTTTGTCGCACTGGCAGCAGATCTTTACGCCGGCAAGGTGGCGAACACCATCGACGAGGCCAAAATGCTAATGGAGCAGCGTGACTCTGCATACATGCAGCGCGCAGCCACATCGGCGGTGCAGGCATTGCGGCAGCATCCGCAGAACAGCGCCGGCCCCATAGGCATCATTGGCTTTTCGATGGGCGCGTCGTGGGCCATCGAGCTTGCTGCACAGATGCCGGCGGACATTCGCGCTGCCACATTGTTCTATGGCGTCGGCGAGGGCGATTTCAACCAGACTCAAACCCGCTTCCAGGGTCACTTTGTGGCAGGCGATGAGTGGGAAGAAGAAAAGTGGGTGCGCTATACCGAGGACAGGATGAAGGAAGCCGGCCTCAGCCCGGAATTCTTTTGGTATGAGGGCGTGAAGCACTGGTTCTTCGAGGACAACCGGCCGGAATACAACGCTGAGGCGGCTGCGCTAGCCTGGCAACGCACACTGAAATTCCTGCGCGAGCAATTGCGCTGAATGGGGAATGCCGATATGGGCGCAGTCGAAGACATGCTGAAGGCGGTGAAGGCCGGCGACCTGAACGCCGTGAAGGCGCTGCTGGCAGAAAATCAGGCGCTGGTGAACGCGACTGACGATGAGGGCAATTCTGCAATTCTGATCGCAACCTATTGGGGCAAGCACGAGGTGGCAGAGGCATTGCTGGCGCACGACCCGCAGATGAGCGTGTTCGAGGCATCTGCTGCCGGCCAACTCAACCGCGTGAAACAGTTGCTCGAAGAGCATCCTGTGCTCATTCATGCCTGGTCGCGCGATGGTTTCATGCCGCTGCATTTGGCGGCGTTCTTTGGCCGGCGCGATGTGGCTGAGTTTCTGCTGGCGCGCAACCCTGACGTAAACGCTGTCACGCGCAACCCGATCAAGGTGACGCCGCTGCATTCTGCCGCCGCCGGCAACCACTACGAGATTTGCATGGCGCTCATCGCTCATGGCGCAGATGTGAATGCGCGGCAGGAAGGCGGCTTCACCCCATTGCACAGCGCGGCGCAAAACGGCAGCCTGGAGTTGGTCGATTTGCTGCTGCAGCACGGCGCAGACCCACATGCGAAGACCGACGCAGGCAAGACTGCACGCGACTTTGCGGCTGAAGGTGGCCACGCCGGCGTGGCCATGCGCTTGCCGCAGTGAAGCCGTTTACGCTGTCAAAGCATGAAAAGCGAATTGCACCTGCGTTTGATTTGCATCCACCCGCCGGCGCTTCCGAATGACGGCGCGGTGGAGTTTGGCTTGCAGGACAAACAGGGAAAACTCCACGCCGGCGCGCCCTTGTCAGATGGCGCGCTGCAATTCGATTTTGCAGTGCAAGCGCAAACGGATGATGTGCTGAGATTCGGCGGGCTATTTGTGCATGGCACGAAAGACGCTCCATTCGTGTATCTTGGCTTGAGGCCAGCGCAGACCGGCGCGGCATGGATCAAGCGCATCAAGGTGACGCTGAAGGGCATCACGCCGGCGGAGGTGGAGGCGGCCATCGCAAGCAATCAGCGGCTGCAAGCCACTGTGAGCGGACAAGGCGCAGCCAGCGTGCCCTTGCTGAGGGGCTGGACAATCGAGTAAGCGAGACAGGCTGCCTGCCACGGTGGCCCGAAAAATATAAAGGCATTTCCACCGAGCGGTTGAACGCCTGATTTCACATTTCGTATCGCGGGATTTACACTGTCCTGCATGAGCAGCATTTCCCTCAAAGATAAAGTCGTATTTATCACGGGCGCGAGCAGTGGCATTGGCGAGGCAGCAGCAAAGGCTTTTGCTGCGCAGGGCGCAAAACTGGTGCTATGCGCGCGCCGGTTCGACCGCCTGCAGAGACTGGCCAGTTCCCTGGGCGTGCCGGCGCATGTGTTCAAGCTGGACGTGACCGATCGCAAGGCCGTCGATGCCGCCATTGCCGCGCTGCCTGAAGGCTTTCGCGAGATCGACATCCTCATCAACAACGCCGGCCTCAGCCGTGGCTTGAGCAAGTTCCAGGACGGTTCGGTCGATGACTGGGAGCAGATGATCGACGCAAACGTGAAGGGCGTGCTGTATGTCACGCGCGCCATTTTGCCCGGCATGATCGAGCGCCAGCGCGGCCACATTTTCAACATTGGCTCGGTCGCCGGCCACTATGCCTACCAGAACGGCGCAATCTACTGCGCGACGAAGGCGGCCATCAAATCGCTGACCGAGAGCCTGAAGCAGGATCTCTTCGGCACACCGCTCCGCGTTACGTCCATCGACCCGGGGCTGGTGGAAACTGAGTTCAGCATCGTGCGTTTCGATGGCGACGCGGAGCGCGCAAAGAAGGTCTATGAGGGTGTGACGCCGATGACTGGCGACGACATCGCAGATGCGCTCGTGTTCTGCGCCTCGCGGCCGGCGCATGTCAACATCAATTTCATGATGATGATGGCCGTGGCGCAGTCCACGCCGACCACCGTGTATCGCCAGCCCATTGCCGGCGTGCAGTGACATTTCAACGCGAGGGTGCGAAGGGGCGAAGATGAGGAGAAGACTTTTTTTGCTTCTTTGCGCCCTCACACCTGCGCGTTGCGATTGAAAACGAGAAAAGCGCAGATTGGCTCTGCGCTTTCTCAAGGAAGGAGGGGAACAAACTCGCCTGTATTAGCTGCGTGAATTGCGAAGCTCGGCCAGCAGAGCCATCGCCTGCTGCTCCAGACGCTCCAGCCGGTCGGACTCGGCGGTGTTGAAGGACTTCGCGTTGGACATGGCGCCCTGCGCCGGCACCGCATTCGGGCCGCTCGCGCCATTCACTGTGTTGCCATAGCTCTCCACCATGCCAATCGCGCCGTTCGCCACTTCGACGACGATCCCGCGCGATTCACCATTGGCATCCACCAGCCGCGTGCGGCGTTGCTGCACGTTGCTGGCCAGCGCCGAGAGCGATGCCTGCATGTCGGCAATAGTCTCGTAGGCCTGATCGAGCTTGGCCTTTGTCTCGGTCAATTCGGTCGAGGCTGATGCCAGTGCCACATGACGTTCGGTGGCCTGCTGCTGGGTCTCGGCAAAGCGGTTGCTCATGTCGCCCAGTTGCGCTGTCAATCGCGCGACCAGTTGCTGCCGGTCATTCAGCGCTTCTTCGCGGCTGAGCAGGTGACCGCGCAACTCGTCGGCTTGCGTGCGCAGCGCGTCAACCATTGCGCTCAACTCGTTGATGCGCTGGTCGTTGCCACCCAGCATGCCCTGCGCCTGCTCGAACTGGCGTTTGAGTGAGAGGTGCTCCGCTTCCAGAAGACTATACTCGTGAAGCTTGCCCTGCAGATCGCGCATGGCGCGCTCGCGCTCATTCAGCGCTTTGGTGCGGGCGGCCTGGGCCACATCGCGCGCCTCGCGCAATTTGTCATTTTCGACACGAGTGCGGCGCAGGTCGCGCCCTGTGAGGAACCAGCCGCACCAGATGCCGATCAGTACGCCAGTGAGCGCTACGGCAAAGACAATCAGAATGGCAAACACGAGCGAAATCTGGATCGCACCCATTTGATAGGGAAGTGTGAGCGTAATGTCGGCTAGCATGTCGTTGTGTTGTTGAAGTTCTGCAACATCAGCAATCTTGTGCCGAATGCGCATTGTCAATAGTCAAAGAATACTCTAAGTAATCTCTTTTATGGGTCTTATACGTGAATCCTTGCAATCTGTCCACCAACTAATGACTGAGGCCGCGCATCATGCAGGTCGCAATGTGCAGGAAATCAGCTTGATCGCCGTATCCAAGACATTCCCGCTGAGTGACATACAGATTGCAATGGCCGCCGGCCAGGTGGATTTTGGCGAGAATCGTGTCGAAGAGGCGCTGGGCAAGATGGCCGAATTGGCCGGCAAGGGTGAACCGCAGCCGCGCTGGCACTTGATCGGGCACGTGCAATCGCGCAAGGCGCGCGATGCCGCCGGCCGCTTTCACCTCATCCATTCGGTTGATTCGCTCAAGCTGGCGCAGAAGTTGAACCAGCACTGCCTACCGACGATGCCGCAGGCCATTTTGCTGGAGTGCAATGTGAGCGGTGAAGCGAGCAAGGATGGCTTTGCAGTGGCCGGCTGGGAACGCGACGCCGCCATTCGCCAGGCATTTTTTGCACAGGTTGAACCTTTGCTGACGCTGCCGAACCTACGCGTGCAGGGGCTGATGACGATTGCGCCGATCGTGGAGACGCCGGCGCAGGCGCGACCCTTCTTCGCCAGCCTGCGCGCACTGCGCGACGCGCTGCGCGAGCGCTTCCCCCAGACAGACTGGCGTCACCTGTCGATGGGCATGACGGATGACTTCCAAGCTGCCATCGCCGAGGGCGCAACGCTCATCCGCGTGGGGCGGGCGATCTTTGGCAATCGCGGATAGAGGCAAGAATCGACCTGTTCGCACTTGGCATTTCGCGCAGCCCGCGTCCCCAGGCACGAAAGCACGCAATGCGATTATTCGTGAGCGTGACACGAAACTGATGGCTGCGATGGATAACTGCACGACTCATACGGAAGTGGTAGCCGGTCGCGCCGTTAAGGGCAGAATATTTGGACACAGTGATGCATTAACGCCTGTTTGATGACTGGCGATCTCCGCCCATTGTCGCTTTCCCCTGCGCCGGCGCCACGCAATAACCTCACGGCAATCTGCAAGAGGTGAGCCGATGAAGACACCGCGACGGGTTGCCATGATCGTGATGCTTGTGTTCGTGTTGTGCCGCGCGCTGCCGGCCCGCGCCGAACCGGATGTCAGCGCGACAGTCGTCATCAGCGCGCTGCACGACAATGGCTTTGACGGTGAGAACGACGAGGCGGTGCAGTTGACAAATCTGTCGCCTGTGCCAGTAACTTTGGACAGCAACTGGAGCTTGCGCGACGCCGGCAACCACGCGTGGACTTTCCCCGCTCTTACGCTGCCGGCGAATGGTCGTGTCTGGATCGCCAACAATCCCGCTGGCTTTACCGCGCAGTTCGGCTTCTCACCTTCGCTCTCCTATGCCGGCGCGCTCGAGTTCGCCAACCACGGCGGCTCGGTTGTGCTATTGCGACAGGCGCCAGAGGTGAAGGACACGGCGAACGCCGATGATGGCGCGTGGCCGGCAGGCGAAGGCAGTCCGACATATCGGACGATGGAGCGCGTGGACGCAGGCCTGCCGGACGCCGCTTCAAACTGGCTGAGTGCGACAATCTCAACGCCCTTCGCCTTTAACGCCAATGGCACACCCATCACTGGCACGCCTGGCGCAGCCAACAGCGTGGCCGTGCCGGCGAGCAGTCCTGTAAAGGTCATCATCAACGAAGTGTCGTGGGCCGGCACCGCCGGGGCATCGACACAAGAGTGGATCGAACTGTTCAACCCGCTGCAAACCAGCGTCGATCTTTCAGGCTGGGAGTTGCACGTAAATGCGAATGCGCATGCGCTCGCCGGCATCATCCCCGCCAATGGCTACTTTCTCATTCAACGCAGTGCCGGCACGTTTGGCAGCGGGGCAACAGCTCACCTCACTCTGAGCTTTGGTGCATTGAGCAATAGCGGTGCGACACTGCAACTGGTCGACACGCATCGGCAGATCGTGGATGCGCTGGTGTATGGGGATGGCGCGGCGCAAGCCGGCTGGAATGGCGCGCCGTTGCAACCCTATACCGTGACGCAGTCCATCGCGGCCAGCGGGCAGATATTGATGCGCCGGCTCAGCCCGCTCACCGGTCAACCTGTGCCAGACACCGACACCGCGCAGGATTGGCGCAATGACCGCAGCGATGTGTTGCAGAATCGCGCGCCAGCGTACCCGGGCTGGCGACTCGAAGCGTTCAGCCTGCCGGCGACAGGCAGCGGCGGACTCTCGCTCGCCATTGCGCCAGATGCAAGTTTCGACTTCGTGAAGCACGCGCTGAATGCTGCGACGAGCAGCATCGACATTGAGAGCTTTACCTTTGAAAACGCCGGCGTCGCCGACGTGCTGACAGCGAAAGCCGCAAGTGGCGTGATCGTGCGTGTGCTGCTAGACGGCGCGCCAGTGGGCGGGTTGAGCGACCAGACACGCTGGGTCTGCGGACGCATCACCGCCGCAGACATTTCAGGCCGGAGCGGGTGCTGGTTTCTGCGCTCCGACTCGCTCAACAAGGTTCATGCGCGCTACGCCTTTTTGCATGCCAAGTTCGCGCTGATCGACAACACGCGCTTGCTGATGGGCAGCGAGAACTTCGGCATGCGCGGGATGCCGGACGACAACAAGGCCGACGGCACCGCCGGCCAGCGCGGCATCATCGCACTGATCGATGCGCCGTCGCTTGTGTCGCGTGCTCGCGCCGTCTTTGACGCCGATATTGACCCAAACAATCGCGACATTACCCGCTGGTGCGCCGGCTGCTCGACATTTGGCTCGCCTTCGGTCACATTCACCCCCATCACCGTCACTGGCGGCAGCAGCTATACAGTGCGTTTTGGTGAATGGCAATCGAGCGCGCCGGCGCAGATGACGCTATTCACCTCGCCCGAAAATCATCTCAGCGGCGCAGGCAGCATCATTGAGGCGATGGACGTCGCCGGCGCCGGCGACGAGGTCTTGTTCGAGCAGCTTGACGAGCCGCTGTATTGGGGCGCGACCGGCAGCAACATCGATGCCGACCCCAACCCGCGCCTGCAAGCTGCCATGCGGGCGGCGGCGCGTGGCGCAACTGTGCGCGTGTTGCTGGATGGGTTCTACGACGATCCGGCTGCCGCGCGCAGCAATGCCGCCACTGCGCAGGCGCTAAATGATTTGGCGCGCGCCAATGGCTGGAACCTGCGCGCCATTCGCGGCAACCCAACCGCGCTGGGCATCCACAACAAGATGATCCTGGTGCGCGCCGGCGGCCGCTTCCTCAGCAGCATCGGCTCATGGAATGGCACCGAGATCAGCGCCAAGCGTGACCGCGAGATGAGCGTGCTGATCGAATCAAATGAGGCGCACGCATTTCTGCGCAGCGTGTTCATGACTGATTGGAATCTCTCGCAGCCGGTGGCGATTCCACTTGCGGTGCGCGACTACAAGCCCATCGACCATTTGCTCATCAGCGAGGTGATGGTGAATCCATCCGGCGCGAATGAAGAGGGCCGCGAGTGGGTGGAGATTTACAACCCGACGGCGCGACCGATCAATCTGGATGGCATGAAGATCGGTGACGCGGCAGTGCAAGGCAGCGCCGGCGAAGGCATGTACGCCTTCCCGCAGGGCGCGGTGATTGCGCCGGGGCGAGCGATCGTGGTGGCGCAGAATGCGGCCGCATTCTTCACCGATTGGGGACGCAATCCCGATTTTGAGTTGAGCAACTACAGCGCCGCCGTGCCAGATATGCTGCCTTACACGGCATGGGCCGGCGGCACAATGAACTTGTCGAATGGCGGTGACGAAGTGGTATTGTTGCGCAACGATGATACAATCTTGGATACGGTTACATGGCTGACAGGCAATGTGGCCGGCACGGCTCCCTATACCGCTTCCATCCTGCCGGGGCATACCTTGCAGCGTTGGCCGCCAAATGGGGATAGCGACAACTGCGCAGTTGATTTTCGTGATCAGGCCTTGCCCAGCCCTGGACAAGTGCCATGAGCCGGCATTAAAAAGTAAAGAGGTTGTCATTCTGAGGAGCCTTGACGATGTTGAGGTCCTTCCCTCCCCCCTCGCGGATCTTGATGTTTGCGGGGCTTCTCAGAATGACAATCTCTTTTTTGTTTCCATCGCGCTGTTGATCGCCTCCAATAATTCGCCAACACTGCGCTAACATCGCGATAGCTCATCTCTGCTACAAACCACACAGAACTTATTTGAAGAGGGGAGAGCATCCATGAACTTGAATCAATACACAGAGAAGGCTCAGGAGAGCTTGCTCGGTGCGCAGTCGATTGCGCAGGAGCATGGCAACCAGAACATTGAGCCTGAGCACTTGCTGCTCGCGCTCTTGACACAGGACGGCGGCATCGTGCCGCCGATTATTTCTGCCTGTGGCGCAAACGTGCAGCGCATCACCGATCTGGTCGAGCGCGACATCAACAATAAGCCAAAGGTCAGCGGCAGCGTCGGCGAGGTGAAGCTCAGCCGCGAGGTGAGCGCGATGACCGACAAGGCCGAGGCCGACGCCCGGCAGATGAAGGACGACTTCGTCAGCACCGAGCATTTGCTGATGGCGCTGGCCGATCCTTCGGTCGTCCGCACCGGCCGCGCGCCGGCCGCGACGCGCATCCTGAACGACGCCGGCGTCACTCGCGACGCCATCCTCAAGGCCCTGGTGCAGGTGCGCGGCAGCCAGCGCGTCACATCGCAACAGCCCGAAGCCACATATCAGGCGCTGGAGAAATATGGCCGCGACCTGACCCAGGCAGCGCAGCAAGGCAAGCTCGACCCGGTGATTGGCCGCGACGAGGAGATCCGGCGCGTCATCCAAATCCTCAGCCGGCGCACCAAGAACAACCCGGTGCTGATCGGCGAGCCAGGCGTGGGCAAGACGGCCATCGCCGAAGGGCTGGCGCAGCGCATCGTGCGCGGCGACGTGCCTGAGGGCCTGAAGCACAAGAAGCTGATCGCGCTCGACATGGGCGCGCTGATCGCCGGCGCGAAGTATCGCGGCGAGTTCGAGGAGCGGTTGAAGGCCGTGTTGAAGGAAGTGACCTCGTCGGGTGGCAGGATCATCCTGTTCATTGACGAGCTGCACACGGTCGTCGGCGCGGGCAAGGCCGAGGGCGCGATGGACGCCGGCAACCTGCTCAAGCCGCTGCTGGCGCGGGGCGAACTGCATTGCGTCGGCGCGACCACGCTCGACGAATATCGCAAACACATCGAGAAGGACGCGGCGCTGGAGCGGCGCTTCCAGCCGGTGTTCGTGGACGAGCCGAGCGTCGAAGACACCATCAGTATCCTGCGCGGGCTGAAGGAGCGCTACGAGATCCATCACGGCGTGCGCATCCAGGACGCGGCGGTGATTGCCGCAGCCACGCTCAGCGCGCGCTACATCAACGACCGGCAGTTGCCCGACAAGGCGATTGACCTGATTGACGAGGCGGCCAGCCGCGTGAAGATGGAGATTGACAGCAAGCCGACCGCGCTGGACGAGATTGACCGCAAGGTGCTGCAACTGGAGATCGAGCGCGAGGCGCTGAAG
This sequence comes from Thermoflexales bacterium, assembly GCA_039810125.1. Taxonomy (GTDB): domain Bacteria; phylum Chloroflexota; class Anaerolineae; order J036; family Brachytrichaceae; genus JBDHWI01. The sequence goes on from JBDHWI010000096.1 coordinate 15,831, forward strand.
AAGGAGCGCGACGA
>JBDHWI010000097.1:0-15795 GCA_039810125.1 Thermoflexales bacterium
CACCCGAGATGATCGACACGGCCACCTGCCACATCGGATTTCGCTGCATCGCTCGCGTAGAATGAGCATCTGTCTCATCGCAATCGCAGCATGGCTGCGCAGGTCATCGGGTTTTCTGCAGATGACGGCGCTGGCCTGGCTGCCCACACTCAACAAACATGACAAGAAAAAACCTGACAACGCTCCTGCTGGGAATCTCGATGGCTGCCGCGCTTACCGCGTGTGCGTTGCCGCCGGCGCCACCGCCAAAGGCTGACAACAAGGACATGCCCGCACAAACCGACTCATCCGCAAACGCGCCCGCCGGCCCGCTGGCCGGCACACACTGGGTGCTGGAGACCCTAGGCGGCAACCCGCCAATACAAGGCTCACAGGCAACGCTGAACATCGGCGAAGATGGCCGAGGCAGCGGCAGCGATGGCTGCAATCGCTTCATGACCACTGTTTCTGCGGATGGCTCTGCAATTGCTTTTGGGCCGCTCGCCAGCACCATGATGGCCTGCCCCGAACCGATCATGAAGCAGGCCGGCGCATTCGGCCAGGCGCTTGCCGCCGCAAAGACGTACTCTGTGATGAACGGGCAACTGTCACTGATGGACAAGAAGGGCGCAACACTCATCACCTTCACCGCACTCAGCAACGATCTGGCCGACACCAAGTGGGACGTGACCAGTGTCAACAACGGCAAGCAGGCCGTCGTCAGCCTGATCGAAGGCACGACGCTGACGGTGGCATTTGGCAATGACGGCACGCTGAGCGGCAGCGCCGGCTGCAACAACTTCACCGGCGGCTACAAGCAGGAGGATGACACAATCGCCATCGGCCCGCTGGCCAGCACGATGAAGATGTGCGCCGACCCCGCCGGCGTAATGGAGCAGGAAGCGCAGCTCCTCAAGGCGCTCGAATCCGCAGCGACCATCCAGCTCGATGGGGACATGCTCACCCTCCGCACCAAGGACGATGCGATGGCAGTCGTGTTGCGCCGCGCACAGTAGTTCATTCAGCACAAGGAAACATCTAGGAGAAAGATATGGCAACGTTGACCGTTCTGAAGTTCGATGTATCAGATGGCGCCGAGAAGGCGCTGGCGCTCATGCAAAGCCTGCAGAAGCAAAACCTGATCCAACTGCAAGATGCCGCCATCGTGAGCTGGCCGCAGGGCGCAAAGAAGCCCAAGACCAGGCAGGCGGTGAATCTGGCCGGCGCCGGCGCGCTGAATGGCGCGTTCTGGGGCATGCTGTTCGGCCTGCTCTTCTTCGTGCCGCTCTTCGGCCTGGCCGTCGGCGCGCTGATGGGCGGCCTGTCGGGCAAATTTGCCGATTACGGCATCGATGACAAGTTCATCAAGGAAACCCGCGAGAAGGTAACCGAAGGCACGTCCGCGCTGTTCCTGCTCAGCAGCAACGCCGTGGTCGACCGCGTGCTGGACGAGATAAAGGCGAATCTGCCGAAGGCAGAGCTGATCGCCAGCAACCTGTCGAAGGAACAGGAAGACAAGCTGAAGGCAGAGTTCGGCGACGAGTAGGCTCGCCGGACAGCCGTGTTTGTCGACACGGTCGGTTGCTGATTCACTGGCAACCGACCGTGTTTTGGTTTAACCTACGCCCCAGATAGGAGCGTCCAAACATGACATCGCCCACGAATGACACTCTGCCAGACGCCGGCGCAAGCTATGTGTCCACCGGTCACCTGCCGCCGGCCAATGAGGTGCAGGCGCTGGTGGATGAAGCGCATCGTCGCTACCGCACAAACACCGACGGCCAGAACAGCGATGTCTATCCGTCTCTGGCCGCCATGTCGCCCGATATGTTCGGCGTATGTCTGGCCAAAGTCAACGGCGCCATGCACGCCGCCGGCGATACAGATTTGCCATTCACGATCATGTCGGTGTCCAAGCCGTTGGTGTTTGCGCTGATTTGCGAGGCGATTGGGCCGGTGGCAGCGCACGCAAAGATCGGCGCCAATGCCACCGGCCAGGCATTCAACGCGCTGACGGCCATCTCGTTGCGCCCTGACGGACTGACAAACCCGATGGTCAATCCCGGCGCCATCGCCACCACCAGCCTGGCCCCCGGCGCAACGGCCGACGAGAAATGGCGCTTCATCCACGAGGGGCTGTCGCGCTTTGCCGGCCACACCTTGACCGTAGATGAGTATGTCTACGCATGCGCGTCGGAGAGCAACCACCACAACCGCGACATTGCGCGCGCACTGCAAGCGGTTGGCGCGCTGTATGACGAGCCGGCGCAAACGGTCGATCTTTACACGCGCCAATGCGCGTTGCAGGTGACTGCCCGGGATCTTGCGGTGATGGCCGCGACGCTGGCAAACGGCGGCGTGAATCCTGTGACAGGCATGCGCGTAGTCGATGCAACCGTGTGCGAGCCGGCGCTCGCAGTGATGACTACCGCCGGCATGTATGAGACATCCGGAGACTGGCTATACAACATCGGCCTGCCAGGCAAGAGCGGCATTGGTGGCGGCATTCTGACGGTGTCGCCAGGCAAGGGCGGGCTTGGCACGTTTGGGCCGCGGCTCGACGCCGCCGGCAATAGCGTGAAGGGGCAACTTGCGGCAAAATACCTCTCGCGCCACCTCGGCATGAGCCTGTTTGCTTCAGCTTGCGCAGTGCGTGCCGGCATCCGTCCATCATGAATTCAGCCGCATCCGGTCAAACTGCCACCGCGCAGATCAGGGCGCCGCTGGGCGGCCAGTTGCAGGCATTTTTCAAACAGGATCGCCGCACGCTGCGCTTGTTGCTTGCCTGCGTCATCGCGGCGATCGCTTCGGCCATCGACCCGCCGTTCTTCTCGCTCACCTCGAACGAGGTGCAATCGTTCCTGCGCGAGACCGACAGCAGCGCGCCGCTGGTCGTCGCAGTCGAATATCTGCTTATCGCCGTGATGACGCTGGCCGGCGGGACGTTTGGCGATCTATTTGGCCGGCGGCGCGTGCTGCTCATCGGGCTTGGCATGATGCTGATGATGAACCTGCTGGGTGCGTTCACGCTTGGCACACCGATCTATCTGACGCTGCATCGCCTCAACATTGTTGCCAGCGCGCTGACGCTTTCCATGTGCGTCGCTGTCGTCACATTGAGCTTTGACCCGGCCATCCGGCCATTTGCCTTCGGCATGTTGTTTGGCTTTCGCAGCGTCGCCATGCTGCTGTCGTCTGTCTTCACCTACTTCTTCGAGCGCGCGCATCTGGAATGGCTGTCGTTCATGCCGGTGGTGGCATTGAGCGCGGTGGCGATGGCGCTGGTGTTGCGACATGCGCCAGAGAGCCGCGCTGTGACCGGCGGCGGACGATCGGTCGCGCTCGTGAATTTGCTGTTGCTCGGCATCGTTTTTGCAGTCGCCTTCCTCGTCTTCGGCGCGGTGTCGCTGCTGACAAATCTGCTGTTGGTGCTGCTGGTGGCAATTTCACTGTTGCTGATTGGCGCAATCGTGCGCTGGTGGGCGCAGCGCCGCCGGCTGTATGGCAGCAATGACATCTTCAGCAGCCGCGACGTGGCAATCGCCGTCCTGGCCGGCATGTTGATGAGCGGCATCCAGGGCGCGTTCCTGTTTGAATTCTGGACCTTCAATTCCGAAGTGCTGGGTATCAACTGGTTCGTCAACAGCCTGCGCATTGCGCCTTACGTGATCGGCTTGCTGCTGGGGTCGTTCCTGGTGTTGCGCGTCGCGCAGCGGTTGGGCGTGCGCAATACCCTGGCCGGCGGCATGGGGTTGATGGCGTTGAGCATGTTGCTCATGGCGCTCATGCGCGGTGACACATCCTACCTCTGGATGCTGCCACCGATCTTCTTGATGGGCGCCGGCTTCGGCCTGGCGACGCCGGTGCGCGCGCAGGTGGTGCTGTCTGCGCCGCCGGCGAATTTAACCGGCGCAGCAGCGGCGGTGAACAACGCCACCGGCCAGTTGGGCTATGCGCTCGGCATCGCGGTCGCTAGTGGCCTCGTCATGCGGCTGGCCGATGCGTCGATGGTCGGCGCATTGCAAGAAGCCGGCATCAACCCGGCGACCATCGATATGGTGGTGGCAGCGCTGCCCGACTACACCACTCGCGCCGCGCAGGCTGCCTATGCTGCCTTGCCACAGGCTGCCCAGATCGTGCCGATCGATTACGCCAGCGCGTGGATGGACGGCTTGAGCAACATGTATCTCGCCTTCGGCATCGCCATGGCGATCGGCGCGGTGTTCGTGTTGCTCGCCAAGTCGCACATGACATTGCCGGCGCAACCGCAACCCGCCGGCAAGTGACGTTTGTTGTCAAACCAAACCGCCTGATCGGCTCCAACGTGAAATCCAGCGCGTTTGCGGTGACCACAATCGCATCAGCCGCGGTCGGTGGCGGACATGTTGCCTGGCTGACATGGTGTGCGGCGCGGAAAACAAAAACCGCCCAAGGCGCTTGTGGCATCTTGGGCAGTTTTTGAACAGAAGAACCCTATGGAATCGGCGTCGGCAAACCTGACCCGCCCACATAGATCGTCTGCGTGGCGCGCGTCACCGAGTTGTCTGGCGCGAACGCCTGCAGCGTGTAGCTGACCAGGCCGGCGCCGGGTGTGCAATCACTGTAGTTGCCAGTGACCGGCGCGCCATCCCAGATGACCTGATTGCCGCGCATCAGCGACACGCGCGTGACGCGCCCGTTGATCGACCACATCAGCAACACGCAACCGTTGCCCTCCAACTGCGACGTGAATGCGCCGATGGAGATGTCATTGGCCTGCGCCGGCGCGACGCTGATCGAGATGTTCTGCGTCTTCACCGTGCCATCATTGAGTTGCACGCGCAGCACAAATGTCGTTGTCTGTTGCGGGCATTGCACCTGCGAGCTTTGACCTGGCACGCCGTAATTCTGGTACGGCCGATCCACCGGGTGGAACCACACGCCGCTCACACCTTGCACGTTCCAGCGGAAGGTCACGCATTCACCCTGCGTGATGCTGAAACGGTCGGCAGTGAAGGTGATGCCTGGCACCGGCGTGGACGCGGGTGGCGGCGTCGGCGTCAGCAGGCTCGGCACAGTGATGCCGACCCACACGCGCTCGCCAAATGGGTTGCCATTGGCGTCATTCATCTGCCAGAAACCCTGGTAGGTGCCAGGCTGGTTCGGCGCAACGAGGTTGACGTTGATGTCGACGGTCTGCCCGGGGGCGACGATGCGGCCCACCGGCGTGGGTTGGCCGCCCATCTGCGCGCCGGACACATTGCCAAACACGAAGCCGAGGAAGAAGCTGGCCGCCCAGTTGCAATTGCCGCTGTTGCGGAAGCGCCAACCCTTCGTGAAGCGCTGGCCTGGCTGCATCGCCGGCGGCGCGGTCATGTTGTGATCGTCCAGACTCAGGTCGGCCACAAAGGCGGCGCCGTTCACGCAGGCCGGCGGCGCAGTGGTGGCAGCGGGGGCCGGTGTATTCGTGGCAGCCGGCGCTTGTGTCGGCGGAACAGCCGTCGGCACCGGCTCGATATCATCGGGATTCACGTTCAGATACTGTTGGATCAAGGCCGACACCGTGCCGTCGCTTTGCGCCCGCAGCAAGGCATCGTTCAATGCAGCGCGCAGATTCGAGCCTTTGCGCACCGCAATGGCAAATTGCTGCGGATGGAAACCCTCGCCAACCACCTTCAGCCCTTCGGCTCGCGCAATCTTGCGCGCGGCAGTGCGGTCGATCACGACGTAATCCAGCCGCTGCGACTTCAAATCGCGCACGGCATCATCGACATTGGTGTAGAGAAAGATGTCGGATGGCCGCGAGAGGCCAGGCTCAACCAGGTTTTGGCGGAGAAAGGTGTCGTAAACCGAGCCGCGTTGCGCGCCGACGCGTTTGCCGGCCAGCGCCTGCATGCCGGTGATCGGCTGGGCATTGGCCTGACCTAGCACGCCGTCTGCCCCGATGTAATAGTGGTTGGTGAAGTCGACCAGCGCCTCGCGCTCCGGCGTCACCGACACGGCGGCAATCACCGCATCCACCTGCCCCAGTTGCAAAGCCGAGAGCAAGCCCTCGAAGGCAAAATCGTTGAGGTCGGCCTTCGCGCCAAGCTTGCCGGCCAGATGCTCGATCAGCGCCGGCTCGAAACCGTCGATCTCGAAATCGCTGTTGTAAAAGGCGAAGGGCGGGTAGTCGGCGGACACGCCAACCGTCAGCACGCCGGTGGCGAGAATCCTCGACAGATCATCGCTGGTCGCCTCTGGCAGCGTCGCCGGCGTCTCCGCTGGCGCTGCTGTCGGCGCCACCGTCGACGTGGCTGCCGGGGTTGCCGGCGCAGGCCGGCACGCTGCAATCAGCAGCGTCGCCGCACACACCGCCACCGCGGTGCTGGAGAGTCTTTTCGTCATCGTGATTTTTCTCCTTCTCATTCGATTACCGGCCCAGCTGCCGCCACAACGGCGATTCGGTGACCGGCACTGTGCGCCAGTTGAAACGGATGGTAATGGTGCGGGCAACAAAGAATGTCACCACCGTGATCCAGCCGGCTGTGTCGGGCGGCAGCAGCAACAAAAACTCCAACGCAAGAAAAAGGATGCACGCCATCAGCACAAACAGCGTGCTGAACTGGCCAGGCTGCAAGACCGCCGGCACGCGCGCTGTCATCAGATCGCGCAGGATGCCGCCGCCTACCCCGCTGATCACACCCAACAGTAGCACGCCGGTGATCGGATAGCCATAGCTCAGCGCCAACTGCACCCCGACGATACAAAACGCCGGCGTGCCGACAGCGTCGATCAATTCGATGATTTTCCCGAGGTAGGGCAAGCGGATGATGAAGCGACCCAGCACCAGCATGAGCAGCACCGCCACCGCGATGATGATCAGGTAACTCTGATTGGTGCCAACGACGGGTGGGCGCTGCAGAAACAGGCCGTCGCGGATGATGCCGCCGCCGAACGACGACACAATAGCGATGACGAACACGCCGACTTCGTCGAACTCGCGCTTGACGCCAACAAGCGCGCCGCTGAGCGCCCAGGAGAAGGTCGCCACCCACTCCAGATAGAGCGGAACCTCGAAATTTTCAGGCATGGAAAATCATGGCGCAAACGCCATCATTGCTACTTCAAGACAAGCGACAGCAGCGCATAGATCGACATGCCGCCGACGAAGAAGACGCCGGCGAAGCTTGGCTCGCCCTCTTTGTTCGCCTCGGGGATCATGCTCTGCGTCACTGTGGTGATGAGGAAACCAGATGCCAGCGCAATCAGCAACATGCGCGTGGCCGCCGGCATGTCGCGCAAAACCAGATAGCCCAGCAGCGCGCCGGCCATCACGCATACGAAGAACAGGATGGACAGCACCTGACGCTTGCTCTTGGCAATGCCCTGCTTTTTGGCGGTCGAGATGGTGACGAATGCCAGCGGCAGAGTGCTGACCGCCATGCCCAGTGCGAGCGCGATGCCCGTGCCGAGGGTCAGCGTTGCGCCGATGCCGATCACGATGCCGTCCACCACCAGGTCAACGAGGATGCCGATGTAGAGACCCAATGAGATGGGGTTGGCATCTTCCTGTGCCGGCTTTGCGGCTTGCCGGCGCGCTGAGAAGTATTCAAAAAACACAAAGATGGCGCCGCCGACGAAGAACGCCAGCGCCACGCCGAACAGGTCGCCATGCCGCACCACCGGCGGCATGAGGGTGATGAACACGAGCGCGGCGATGACGCCGGCGGCGAACTGCAGCGCGCCGCTCACAACCCTGTGCGGCACCTCAAACAACTCAGCCAGCGGCGCGCCGAGGTAGGTGAGAAAGGCTGAAAGCGCGGCAATGAAGACGACAATCCAAAAATCACTCATACAGCGATGCAGTATATGCATTAAAAACGCCGGCGCCCGACGGCAGCAGTGCCATCGTCAGGCGCCGGCGCAATCAAACGGAGCTTATGGCATGGGCAACTGTGGGAAGTAGCCTGGCCCCAACGGAATGTTCAACACGAACCACACGATCAACAGCACGATCCACGCGATGGTGAGGACGATGGTGTATGGCAGCATCAGCGAGATGATGGTGCCGATGCCGGCTTTCTTGTCGTAGCGTTGCGCCACGGTCAGGATGAATGGCAGATACACCATGAGCGGCGTGATCGGGTTCACCGGCGAGTCACCGATGCGGTAGGCAGCCAACACTGACTCCGGTGCGACGTTCAAACGCATGAACAGCGGCACGAAGATCGGCGCGAAGATCGCCCATTTCGGCACTGAGCCAGGCATGATGAAGTCGAGCAGGATGATCACGATCGTCATCAGGATCAGCAGCGGCAGCGCGCCGATATTGGCTGTCTCCAGCACGCCGGCCAGCGTAACAGCAATCACGCGCGGCAGGTTGCTGTAGTTGAACAGCGCGATGAACTGGCTGATCATCAACAGCATGAACACCAGACCGGCCAGGCCGGCGAAGGTCTTCGTCACCGCCTTGATCACATCGCCGCTGGTCTTGATGGTGCCGACGGTCTTGCCGAAGGCGATGCCGGCGATCAGGAAGAACAACGTGATGACGAAGAGCAGGCTGTCCATGAGCGGCGAGTTGCCGGTGGCGCCTTCGGGCAGGCGCAATGGCGCGCCAGGCGGCAGCGTGAGCAGCAACACCAGCACCAGCACTCCGAGGAAGCCATACAGCGCCGCGCGCAGACCGCGCGATTCCGTGGCCTCGTCAAACGCCGGCTTGTCACCATCCGATGCAACGGTGGCAGGGCCGGTGTATTCACCCAGACGCGGCGCGATGATGCGGTTGGTGACGATGGTTGCCACGATCGCCATTGCAATGGCTGAACCGATGCCCCAGAACAGGTTCGCGCCGATGGTGAGCGGCTGGCCGTTGGCGAGTGCGATCGACTCATTCGTGATCTCCGTCAACATCGCATCGATGGGGCCCGGCACGACGTTCACGGTGAAGATGGCAGCGACGCCGGCGTAGGCCGCAGCCAGACCGACCAGCGGGTGTTTCTTCACGCTGGCGAAAGCTGCCGCCGCCAGCGGAATGAGGATCAGATAGCCGGCGTCCGAGGCAATGCTCGACAGCACGCCGACGAACACGATGATGAAGGTGAGCGCATTCACTGGCGCGACCTTCACCAGCTTGCGAATCAGCGCGCCCATCAGGCCGGCTTCCTCAGCCACACCCGCGCCCAACAGCGCAATGAACGTCACGCCGACGACGGCGAAGCCGGAGAAGTTCGGCACGAACGAAGTGAAGATGAAGCGGATGCCTTCGATGCTCAGCAGGCTGCGAATGGGGATGTTCACCTTCTCGATCTTGAAATGCTCCTCATACGGGCCGGCTTCCACAGCGTATCCATGCACTGCGGTATCTTCAAAATATTGACCTTCTGCCGGCAGAGGCACCGGCACAGCAATTTCCTCCGTGACGCTGACGCCGAGCAGCGACAAGACCGCTGAAAGGACGATGACGCCAATGATGAGATACAAGAACATCATCACCGGGTGGGGCACTTTGTTGCCCACCCGTTCGACTAGACCCAGAAAGCCCGATTGTTCTTTGGGTGCTTCGGTTGCGGCTGACATGGACTCTTTTCCTCCTATAACTAACGGCAACTAAAAACGATGTAATGCGCCGAGTTGGTGACCCGGCCGGCCTCAATCACGACTTCACAGACTGAATGGGTGCGTATTGCCTCAACAGATCGACCAGCAGCCGGACCCCAACGCCGGTGGCGCCAGGCGCATGGTAGGGCTTGGCCGGCCGCTCAGAGAAGGCGGTGCCGGCAATATCAAGATGTGCAAAGGGAACATCGCCAGTGAAGGCAGCCAGGAATGCGCCGGCAGTGATGGAGCCGGCCGGCCGCCCGCCAATGTTCTTGAGATCGGCCACCTCGCTCTTGAGCATCTGCTTGTACTCGTCCCATAGCGGGAACGGCCACACCCGCTCGCCGGTGGCCTCACCGGCTTTGCGCAACTGCTCCACCAGCGCCTCGTTCGTGCCCATCACGCCGGTGGCATGCGCGCCCAGCGCAATCACCATTGCGCCAGTCAGCGTGGACAGCTCGATGATGGCATCCGGCTTGTAGCGCAGGGCATAGTGCAGCGCATCTGCCAGGACGATGCGCCCCTCGGCGTCGGTGTTGAGGACTTCGATGGTTTTGCCGCTCAAGCTGGTGACCACGTCATCGGGGCGCAGCGCGTTGGCGCCTGGCATGTTCTCTGCCGCCGGCACCAAACCCACCACGTGCAGCGGCAAGTCGAGCGCTGTCACCACGTGCATCGCCCCCAGCACCGCCGCGCCGCCGCCCATGTCGGATTTCATGGTGGTCATGAACTCAGCCGGCTTGAGCGACAGACCGCCTGAATCGAAGGTGAGACCCTTGCCCACCAGGCACACTGTCGGCACACCGGCCTTCGCTTCGCCATGCTCGATGATGATGAAGCGGGGATCATTCACCGAACCCTGCCCCACCGCGAGGATGCCGCCATAGCCGCCCTCGATCAGTTGGGCCTTGTCCAGCACGGTGACCTTCAGCGCAGTGCGCTCGCCCAGCGCCTGGGCCTCACCCGCAAGAGCCGCCGGCGTCAGCGCGTAACCAGGCGTGTTCACCAGGTCGCGCGCATAGTTTGCGCCCTGCGCAATCGCCCGCCCCACGTCGACGCCGGCGCGCGCTGCTGCCGCATCTGCATCGCCTGTCAACAGCGCAACATGCGACACCTCGTGGGTTTGCTCGCGCGACAGATCGGTGCGATAGCGCAGGAAGCGATACTGGCCCAGGACCACACCCTCTGCGATTGCCTGAGCAGCAACAGTGGCGCCTATCGGCCATTCACCTTGCAAGCCGATGGTGACCGAAGCAGCCTGCAAGGTGCGCCCCTGTTGTATCGCTGTCGCAGCAGCCTGCCGCAACCCTTCGGTCGTCAAAGCTGAGCGCCGACCCAAACCCAGCAACAACACCCGCGCCGGAGACGCATCGCCGCGCGAGTAGAGCAGGACATTTTGTCCTGCCTTGCCACTGAAGTCGCCCGGTGCGATCCAACCTGCAACGGTCTCTGGCAACGCTTCATCTTCAAACAAACCCAGCGCAGCCAGATCTGCCGGCTCGGTCAGCACATCGCCTGTTTTTACTGATATTTCCATGATTACCCCCTGGCCTTTAACCTACCCAATCCGACGTTGCGTCACCGACGCGTGTTTTGCCGCCTTGCGAGGCCGCCTTGCCGGAAGCCGACGCCTTTGTTGCACGGCCCCACAACTGGGCCAACTGCACGCACACCTCGGTGGCGCGCGCCATGTCCTGCACGCTCACCCATTCCAGCGGCCCGTGAATCTCCTGCATGCCGGTGAAGACATTCGGCGTTGGCACGCCCATCTCAGTCAGACGTGAACCATCGGTGCCGCCGCGCGTGGGCAGGTTGTACGGCTCGACACCGACATCACGGCAGGCCTGCATGGCGAGGTCGACCGGGCGCATGTCGTCCTCCAACCAGTAGCGCATGTTGCGGTATTGTGCGGTGATCTCGCAAGTGATGTGGGCGCGCGGCTCGCCGGCCTGCACCGCTGCGCACACCTTTTGCAACAGTTCGCCGGTGGCTGCCAGGCCCTCGCGCTCGAAGTCGCGCAGGATGATGTTCATCGTCGCTTCGGCGGATGAGCCATTCAGCGAGACAATGTGCCAGAAGCCCTGCCGGCCCTCGGTCGTCTCTGGCGTCAGCGTGGCCTGCGGCAACGTGTCGATGATCTTTGCCGCAAGGTGCAGAGCGTTGACCATCTTGTCCTTGGCCCAGCCCGGGTGAATGGACACGCCCTTCACGTTGACCACCGCCGCATCCGCCGAGAAGGTCTCGTAGACGATCTCTCCAAGATGCGCGCCGTCGAGCGTGTAGGCGAAGGTGGCGTCCAGATCCTTCGGCAAATCCACATGGACGCCGCGGCCAATCTCCTCATCCGGCGTGAAGCCGATGCGGATGCGGCCATGCGGAATTTCAGGGTGGCGCAACAGGTGGTTCGCGGCGGCCATGATGATGGCGATGCCGGCCTTGTCGTCCGCGCCAAGCAGCGTGGCGCCGCTGGCGGTGACGATATCATCGCCCTGCTTCTTCGCCAGATAGGGATAATCCTTCGGCGAAAGCACCAATTCGGCGTCATCGGGGAAGGTGATGTCGCCGCCGGCGTAGCTGCGGTGGATGATCGGTTTGACGTTCTTGCCAGAGAACTGCGGGGCAGTGTCCACATGCGCCAGCAGCCCAATCGTCGGCGCATTGGTCTGCACGGTCGCCGGCAAGGTGGCCAGCACTGCGCCGTAGCTGGTCAACGTCACATCTTGCGCGCCAATGGCCTTCAGTTCATCGACCAGCAGGTTGAGCAGGTCGAACTGCTTCTCGGTGCTGGGCGAAGTCTTCGATGCCGGATCGGCCTCAGTGTCGATTTTCACGTAGCGCACGAAACGATCTTCAAGTTCTGCGTTGTAGGATGTCGTCATGTCTTATTTCACCGTGCCATAGCGCGCCATGTTCACTTCAAGGCTCTTGTTGGTGGCAGATTGGATGCCGATGCCGACGCCGGTGAGAACCAGCCACGCCACGACGGCGAGGAATGAGCCACTCGCGCCGCTCGATAGCGGGCCATACACGGTGCCCCAGTTCATCTGGTCAACCGGCTGTCCAAAGAGCAGCAGCACCGCGCTCAGCAGCATGGTCGCGCCGGCGCCGGCGGTCAGGAAGATCGGCAGGAACTTGCGCAATTCGGCGCGCGAAGCGATGCCGATGAAGATCACCGCGCCGACCGCGCCGGCCAAAAACAGCAGCAGCCAGCCGTTGATCCCGAGCGCGCTGAGCAGGCCGGCGAACAGCACATAGCCCAGCGTGCCGGCCCAAAACAGCACCGCGAGGGAAAACCACACATACGACAGCACAGCAAACACCAGTCCCACCAGCACCGCCGGCACGCATGCCAGCGCCGTGACGAAGACACTCTGACCAAAGATGCCAGAGAACAGCGCCGTGACCGCGCCGGTGCCGACGAAAAAGGCCCAGATGGGCAGCAGCAGCCGAAACCAGACGTAGCCGTTGGCCAGCAGCGCAAACCCGACCAGGGCGAGGATGATGGCGCCGAGGATGTTGAGAATCATGTTGTTGCTCCTTTGAATACAGTTGAATACGATCTGAATTACGCCGGCTTTTCTTCGCCGGCCTGCCTGAGAGGTATGGTTCAGTGCGGCAATTGCGCCAACTCCTCCAGATACACGATGGCGGTTTCGATGCCGCGCTGGAACATCTCGATGCTGTAATGCTCGTTCGGCGAGTGCAGGCCGTCGCTGTCGAGGCCATAGCCCATCATCACGACCGGAATCTTCATCAGGTCATAGATGTCGGCGACGATGGGGATGCTGCCGCCGCCGCGCGTGAACACTGGCGTGTGGCCCCAGCCTCTTTCATAGGCGCGCGCTGCCGCCTGCATCGCCGGCAAATCGAAGGGGATGAGCGCCGGTTTGCCTGTCGTCAACAGCTTCACCTCCACCTTCACCGTCGCCGGCGTGATCGACGCGATGTAGTCTTTGATCAGGTCGAAGATCTTGTGCGGATCCTGATTGCCGACCAGGCGCGAACTGATCTTTGCGCCGGCCTTCTGCGGGATGATCGTCTTCGGACCTGGGCCGCTGTAGCCGCCCCAGATGCCGTTGATGTCGAGCGTCGGGCGCGCCGAGACACGCTCGCGCAGGGTGAAGTTCTTGTCACCCCACGACGCCGGCGAGCCAGTCGCCTCTTTGAACTGCGCTTCGCTGAAGGGGTTCTTCGCGATCATCGCGCGCTCGGCATCTGTCAGCGGCGCCACATCGTCGTAGAAGCCTGGCACGGCGATCGTGCCATCGGCGTTGTAGAGCTTCGACAAAATCTCGACCAGCGCGACAGCCGGGTTGTGCGTCGCGCCGCCAAAGAAACCGCTGTGCAGGTCTTCTTTTGGCCCTTCAACATGAATTTCAAGATAGGTCATGCCGCGCAGGCTGTGTGTGATGGCCGGCGTGTCGATGGTCGCCATCGATGAATCGCTGATGACGCACACATCGGCCTTGAGCATTTCCTGATTTTCAAGGATGAATGGCTTGAGGTTGGGCGAGGAGACTTCCTCTTCGCCTTCGATCAGCAGCTTCACATTCACCGGCGCAGCGCCGGCGGTCTTCAGATACGACTCCAGCGCCTTGACGTGGATGAGCAGTTGGCCCTTGTCGTCGGTTGCGCCGCGCGCGTAGATCTTGCCGTCCTTTTCCACCGGCTCGAAGGGGTCGGTGAGCCAGCCGTCTTCCATCGATGCCGGCACCACATCGTAATGGCCATACACCAGCACCGTTGGCTTGTCGGGGCCTGCGCCCAGCCATTCGGCATACACCACTGGGTGGCCGGCGGTCTCCATGACGCGCGCGCTCTCCAAGCCCAGACTTTGCAGGTGCGCAGTCAGCCATTCGGCGCAGCGGCGCACATCGCCGGCGCGGGCCGGGTCGCCGCTCAAGCTTGGGATGCGCAGCATTTCGAACAACTGTTGCTTGAATGTGTCGGCTTGCGCGCGTGAGAACTTCCGCGCTGCATCGCTTGTGGGTGTCATGAGTCTCCTTTGAAAAACTATGCCTGTGCCGCTTCACCAATTGGCTCGATCGGCGTGTCCTTTATCATCTCTTCCACCGACAATTCGCCGGCCTTGTAATTGGGCAGTCCCGCGGCCGGGAAGATCGACAGCAGCGACAGCGCCGCCAGCAGGAAGAACGTTGCCCGCAATGCGCGCAGACGGGCATCTTCATTGATCTGAACGGCCTCATCCACCTGCTCTGGCGTGGCCGAGGTCTTTGCCAGCACGTCCTTCAGTTGCGCATTGGTCACAAAGTCGATTTTGTCGAAGTTGATCTCACGCGCGAGTATCGCCGGCAGGTTAGAATTATTGAAGCTGGTGGTGACGACCAGGCTGAGCAGGCCGACGGCGACGACGCCGGCAAACGCCGCACCCAGCGCCGACGAGACATTGTTCACCACGCCGCGCAGCGCGCCCACGTCGCCGGCCAACTCCTTCGGCGAGGCCGACACCAGCACGTTGAACAGCAGCGTCAGCATCGCGCCTTCACCCAGACCGACGATGACGAGGCCGAGGATGACCATCAGCGTGGACCACTCATTGCTCACAGTCAGCCCGAGCAGTATCAGGCCAATGGCAATCAAGACGAAGGCAATCACACCCAGCCGGCGCGGCGCGAGTTGCGCATACAGCCGCACCGAGAGAATGGCTGCCGCAGCGACTGCCAGCGCATAGGGCACGATGGAGACCGATGTTTGCAGCGGGGTGCGCCCCAGCACAATTTGGATGTAAAGCGGGATGAGGAAGCTGACCGCCGGCCCGATGCCGCCGGCAAACAGAAAGGCGATCACCGCGTTGCGCTCCTCGCTCGAATCCAGCACCTCCATCGCCAGCAGCGGCGTGCGCTTCATCATCACGCGCTTCTCCGACCAGGCAAAGAACGCCTGCCCCATCACGATGCCGAGGATGATGAAGATGGGCGCCGGCGAGAGGCCAACCAGCGAGAATGGCGCGCCGTCTTTGGCGATGAGCAGACCCCAGTTGTTCAGGTTGTTGAAGCCGAACAGGATGAGCGCGAGGGCCGCCGCCGAGAGGATGACGCCAACAATGTCAATGCTGATGCCCTTCGTGCGCGGCAGCGGCTTCAACCGGAAACTAAGGATGAACACCGCGATCGACATGATGAAGATCAGGCCAAACGAGTAGCGCCAGCTCAACAGAGTGGCGATGGCGCCGGCGACGACGAAGGCCAACCCGCTGGCGATGGCGGGGATGCTGGCGAGGATGCCGAGCGCTTG
>JBDHWI010000098.1:0-15605 GCA_039810125.1 Thermoflexales bacterium
GGCACAAACTCGCGCTGCATCGTCAGGTTCTGCGCATCCACAAACTTCACCGTCATCGTCACCACGCCATCATCGATGGAGTTGGGGCCGGCGTATTGATAGATGTTCTCAGCGATGCGCGTCATTGCATATGGCTTCGGCTCCTGATTCTTCCACTCGATGCCATTTCCGTTCGGCGTGATCTGCACCAAACCATATGCCGGCAGCACCGAACCCTGCGTGCAATTGCCCTTCATCTGATCCTGTCCGACGATGCTGGTATCCCACACCGATTGCTTTGTCGGCGCAAAACTGGCTGGCGCGCTGATGGGCGATTGCAGCGGCGACGCCAGCGGCGATTCGAGCACAGCCCTTGCCGCTGCGGTAGCCAAGGCGACCTCGGTGGCGTTGGGGGTGGGCAAGGGAATGGCGGTTGACATGGGAGATGGCGTAATGATGGCCGGCGGAGTTGTGGTGGCCTGCGGCGCATCTCCACCGCACGCGGCTAGCGCCATTGCGCACAGCGCAAGGACGCAGCTTGTTTTCCTAAACATGCGCGCGATTCTACTCTGCTAACATTGCCCCCGTTTTTGCGCAGATGACGCTATGCACATGCGCGAAATCGTTGAGTGTCAGTCACTGAATCGTCAAGGCGGTTCGCATGGAATGCGTCAGACTACGCAGAGCAGCGCTGCAAACCTGACAGGACTCTGAGACGCGTCGAGTTTGCTGGAAATTGCAAGAAAATGAACCGAATGAGGAGAATCACTGCGCGCCTGATGCTGGTTGCCACTGCGGCAGCCACCATCGCCAGCGCTTTTCAATCCGCCCCCGTCGTGGCTGCGCCGATTCATAGGCCGGCGGCCATCACCTTCCTGTGCCCAGATACACAGCAATCACAGGTGATGATCGACGTCGATGGCACCTTTGCGCATCGCGACAACAACTGGGAATCACCGGAGGTGGGCCGGCTGTTGAAGTTCCAGTGCTACACAGTGCTGGGACGCGATGAAACCAGCGAGTGGCTGATGCTGCCTTATGGCAGTTCGCCGGCGTGGGTCAGCCGCAGCGCGGTGCGCTTCAAGGAGGGCGTGGATATCACACAGTTGCCGCTGGCGAACAAGGCCGCCGTGCAACCAACGCCGGCGCTGCGCTTGCCTGGCGTGCCGGCGGTGAGCAAGCAGATGCAGCAGATCTACAAGGATGGCGTGAAAGCCGGCCGCAAGCCGAACACGGTTTCGGTCGTCGGCGATTGCAATTCTGAGCATCCGGTTTTTCTGGGTCGGCTGGCCGCCGGCGCGTTCAACCTTGCGCCGTACCCGCAATTGCAAAAGACGTATCAGGCCTTCCTGCCGTCGTTCAGCCGCGTGAGCGTGGCGACCAGCGGCAGCTTCAACGCCGGCATGGCCTTTGATGGAACATGGGCCGACCCGAAGCAGTGCAAGCCTAACGAAGGGCCGCTTGGGTGTGAGTTGCGCTTGTCGAACGCCGGCATCATGTTGATCTCACTTGGCACTGGCGACACGTTCACCTGGCAGGAATTTGAAACGCACTACAAGTCGATCATCGAAACTGTGCTGGCGGCCAAGGCTGTGCCTGTGCTGATGACGAAGGCCGATGCGCTGGAGACGCGGCAGGGTGGTGCGCCGGCAGAATATATCAACAACATCGTGCGCAAACTCGGCGCGCAATATGGCCTGCCAGTGATCGACTTTGCGAAGGCTGCGCAAACGTTGCCCGACGGCGGGTTGGCGCAGGAGCGCAATGTCAACCTGCAGCCGATCGAGCCATTTCACGTGAACGAAGCCGGCATGGATGCGCGCATCCTGATGACGTTGCAAACCCTGGCGCAATTTCCATCTGTCGATGCAGCGGTGAAAAAGAAGCGATGAGAAATGCTTTGATCTTGTGCGTGCTGTTCAGCGTGGCGGTGCTGAGTGAGCCGGCACGGGCGCAGGAGCCGGCGAAGATCACCATCACCGCGCCGCAGGCGTGGCTGCGCAGCGCGCCCAGCCTGATTGCCGGCAACAGCCTGCCGGTGGCGAAGGGCCAGTTCTACGATGTGACTGCGCGCACCGCCGACAATGCCTGGCTGCAGCTGAGCGTGCCAGCCGCAGCCGGCAAGGGCACTTGGCTGTATGCTGAACTTGGCGCGTTGTATTCTGGCGACGTGAAATCAGCGCCGGTGGTTCAAGCGCCGGCGGCCCCATCCAGCAAGCCAACAAAGAAGCCCGCGCCGTTCCCGGCGTGGATCCCGGTCATTACGCCGAAGCAGCGCGCCATCTATCAAAATGCGGTGAAGGCCGGCAAGGACTTGAATGAATTCACCGTCGTTGGCGATTGCAACTCGCAGCCGGCTGTGTATGTGCAGCGCCTTGCAAGCGGCATGTTCGACGCCAGCGCGCTTGACCCGCGCTTGCAGGGCATGGTGCTGCAATTCGCGCCGTCGTTTGGCCGCGTCAGTCTGGCGGCGCAGGGCGGGTTGGGCGCCGGCATGATGATGGATCCGATGTGGGCCGACGGCGCGCTGTGCGACAAGGCGGTTGGGCCGTTTGCGTGTGAGTTGTGGGTGTCGCGCGCCAGTGTCGTCTTCATCTCGCTCGGCACGCAGGAGCAATTTGCGTGGAAGGACTTCGAGAAAAACTATCGACCCATGGTCGAACATGCGCTGGCAAAGGGCGTGTTGCCGGTGCTGGTGACGAAGGCCGATGACATTGAAACGGCGAGCGGCGCGCCGGCGGGCTACATCAACGAAGTTGTGCGCAAACTGGCGAAGGAATACGATGTGCCGCTGCTCGATTTTCATGCTGCCACGCGCGATCTGCCCAACAGTGGCTTGATCGATGAGGGCGACAAGGATTTCCATCTGAGCTACGCCGGCATGGATCGACGCATTCTCACCACACTCCAAACCCTGGCGGCCATCACAGGCCGATGATAAGAACCGGTGCACCCACGCGGTTTTTGACCGTCATCCCAACAACCGAACACGTTCCACAGCAGGGGCGTGTTCGCTGCGTTTTGTGCGCGGCAGCAGCCGTCATCGTCGCACTGTGCGCATCGGTGGCGCCGGCCCGCGCTGCCGCGCATTTATTCACTGTCACCATTGCCGGCGCATATACCCGCGCGCAGCCGCTGTTGAGCGCACCGCGCAAAACAGCGGTGTTCGCTGGCGAGGTGCACGTTGCCCTGGCTCGCACTGCCGACAACGTTTGGGTCGAGCTTGTCGAAGGCTGGCTGCTGGTGCAATATGGCCGGTTCGATGGCGATATGGCTGCGTTGCCGGCGATTGTGCCGCCCGCAAAGACAGTGAAGCAAGCGCCGCCGGCGTTGCCGAGATGGATCACGCCAGTTTCAACCACTGCAAAGAAGCTCTTCGCCGTGAAAACGCCGGACAAAGATCCTCACGTCTTTACCGTGATTGGAGATTGCAACTCGGTGCCGGAAGCATTTATGGGCCGTGTAGCGATGGGGCTGTTCGACGTCGGCGTTGCGCCGCAATTGGCGCCAGCCATCGAGCAGTTTGCAGCGGCGTTTGCGCGTGACAGCGTGGCTGCATTTGCCGGCTTCAACAGCGCGAGCGTGCTGGACCCGCAGTGGGCGAACCCGCAGTTCTGCATGGCCGGCGAGGGGCCGCTGGCGTGTGAATTGCGCCGCTCAAAGGCGAGCATCGCCTTTGTTGCGCTCGGCACCGGTGACCAGTTCACGTGGAAAGACTTTGAACGGAACTACCGCGCAGTGATCGAGCGGCTGCTGGCGCGCAAGGTGTTGCCGGTGCTGGTAACGAAAGCCGACGATCTGGAATCGCAGCAGGGCGGTGCGCCGGCGGGTTTTATCAACGACGTGGTGCGAAAACTGGGCCGGGAATATGATGTGCCGGTGATCGATTTTTGGGCCGCCACGCGCAGTTTGCCAAACTATGGCATGCGCTGGGAGGGCAATGAGAACTTTCACATGAGCGCCGCCGGCTCAGACTTGCGCATTTTGCTCGCCTTGCACACACTCGCTGCCGTCAACACACCATGATCGAATACTTCGCCGCAAAGACATCGAGGCGCACAGGCGCAGGGACGCTGCTTTTGATCGTGCTGCTCGGCGTGTTGTGTGCGGGGCTGGTTCAACGTCCCGCGCGCGCGGATGGCGTGACATTTCTCGCCACATGGCAGAACGCCTATTTTCGCAGCGCGCCAAGCGTGGACGCGCAGACGCTCGCGCCGTTGGTGCAAGGCACGACGTTCAATGTGGTGGGGCGCACCGAAGACAACCAGTGGTTGGCGCTGGCAGCGCCGAATTTTTCAGGCTGGTTGCCGGCGGGTTTCGGCGAGGTGACCGGCGACTTGGCGCAAGTGCCGGAGGTGAAGCAGGTGTTGCCGGCGTTTGGGAAGAACACCAACACGCAGGCGATCGCAAGCTGGGTCGCGCTTGGCTCGCGCGCGAAGGCGCTATATCAGCAGGCGATCAAGAGCGGGCGTGACGGACGCATGTTCACCATCACCGGCGACAGCAACAGCACATGGCAGCGCAACATCGGCCGCATCGCCGCCGGCAACTACTCCTTCAACGGCATCCCGCACTTGCGCAGTGTTGTAACGCGCTTCGACCCGTCGTTTGGGCGAGTGAGCGTCGCTGTCGGCGGGGGGCTTCGCGCCGCTGACATGTTCGATCCGGCCATGTCGCAAAGCAAATCCCAGGAGTGCAGGCCGGACGAGGGTATGTTTGCCTGTGAGTTGCGCCTGTCGAATGCGTCGATCGTATTCATCCAACTTGGCACCGGCGATAAGTTCGTGTGGCGTGATTACGAGGCCAACCTGCGCCGTATGATCGATTATGCACTCGCCAGCAACGTATTGCCGGTGCTGGTGACAAAGGCCGACGACCTGGAAAGCATCCAGGGTGGCGCGAGCTTCAATTTCATCAACGACACCATTCGCAAATTGGCGGCAGAATATCAACTGCCGCTCGAAGATTTCTACGCCGCCTCGCGCACGCTGCCGGCGGTGCCGAACCCTGACCTGCCGAAGCGCCCCTTCACTCAATACGGCTTGCATGATGAGTGGGGCTATTACTTCCACCTCACCGATGAGGGCTATGCATTGCGCGTGAAATCCACGTTGATGATGCTCGATGCGATCACGCGCGGGCTGTGATGCGTGTTGGGCAGCCGGCCGTCTTCAAGGCGGCCGGCTGCTTTTCAGGTCACGGCAAGATGGTGAACGTGCCGCTGCTGTTCCACGTGCCTTGATCGGTGCTGACAAAGATGGACAAGGTGTATTTGCCGGGTGCGATGGTTGTGCGTGGAATGGATGGGTCCTCGGATTTTCCGTTGTCGTCTTCGTTGCGCTTGTTGCTCTGCGGCCACGTGTCGCCGGCCTGCAGCGTCTTGCACGTCTTGCCGTCATTCGCTTCGCCAAAGATGCAATAGGGCGGGCTCATCTCGTTGTTCACATAGACGTCTTCAAAGTCGCTGTTCTGCACGCGAAATTCGACAAACCGCACACTCTCGCGCTTCATTGGCTTGGCATTTGCCGTGAACACCTTCGCCTCGACCCGAATCTTGCTCTGCCCGGCGTCGCGATAGAACGCATCGTGAATTTCCACGCGCGGGCCATTGCCCTGACCCGTGCCATAGTTCGGCTCTTCGGCAACGACTTTGCTGTTCAGCAATTTGAAGGCGACCGTGCCAGACCAATCCGGCTCATCGCTGGTGGGATCGCTGAATACGCCGATCTCGACTTCGTAATTGCCGGCGCTAACCAGGCGCAGGCCGGTTTCCCAGCGATCGCCGGTTTGCTTGCTGATGCATTTGCCTGCGCTGTCGCCGGCGATGCAATACGGCGCACTCTTCTCATTGCGCTCGTACACCGTGTCGGTATCGCCGCCGGCCAGCAACTTGTTTACGCTGAAGCGCACCAACTTGGGTGCTGGGCTGCCCTGTGCGGTCACTTGCAGGGCGATCTTCTCGATGTTGCCGGCAGTGGGATTGGTGATGGCGACCGTGTATGTGCCGTTGCTTTTTACGTCGGTGGGCGAGAGAGCCGCCGCCGGCGGCGCGGCCTGCGCTATCGCCGGCGTTGCACCCAGCGCCATCCCAAGCGCCAGAAGCAAGTGCATGCTTCCAGACAAAAAATTGAGCTTCATATAACCCCTCCTTTCATTGCCCCATCCTCTCAAGGTTGTTTATGCAGGTCTGGACGATCTTCGTCAATGTTTCGTCGGCGGCTTGCGTGCCTTCTGGCACCAATGCGATGCACGTGTTGTAGTTGTCCCTCGCCTGGTTTAGGAATTTCTCCGCGCTGCCGGCGTCGCTTTCCGGCGTGATGATTGCGCTGTACCAATTGGCTGTGCCAAGTAGCGAATAGCCAATGGCGAGCGTGCGTTTCTGGCCGTCGGGTCGCTTGCTCAGGTCGTCGAGCGCCGGCGCCATCAGGCGAATTGCATCGGCCAATGGCTGCTGCGCCCGCTCGTAATCATCCATTGTGAAATACGTTGAGCCGATCAATTGCTGCGTCAGACCCGTGCCCAGCCGCGCCAGTGTGGCGAGTTGCACCTGCCCCTCAGCCAGCGCTTTCTGCTCGGCTTGTGCGTAGCTGTCGATGGCAGCTTGCAGGGTGTCGCTCTGCAAACGCAATTCAGGGGAAAGCGCGCGTGTCGCCTGCAGATTTGCGTCACCCAGGCCGATCAGCGCGCGCGCAAAATCCGGCTTGCAACCCAGAGCTTCGCCATGCGCCTGCATCGCCGCTGCGGAATCGCCCAGCAGCAGATGCTCGCGTCCGATGAAAAATTGCAGCACCTCGCGCCCTTCACCGCAGGGCGGGTTGATTTGCTCAATTGCGCGCGTGAAAATATCCAGCGCCTTTTGCGGCTGGCCGGCCTGATCGTAGGCGATGCCGATGGCCAGCCACGCGACCAGTTGCTGGCGTCGATTCAACGCGAGCCGCACGCCATTCCATACATCCTCGGTTGCCGGCCACAACATGGGGATGGGCTTGCCGATGGCATACCCGCCGGCTAGTTCATCCGCCGTCTTTAGCGCCTGGGGCACATAGAAACCCAACTCTATGCGGCTCGCTCCGTCCTTGGTGATGACGTTGCCATAGATCACGACCTGCGCGCCCAGTTGCTCGCCCACGCGCTGCGCCTCAGTCAGCGTGCCAATCGGGCCGATCTGCCAGCCGTTCGCGCGGGCATCAGCGCTGCTCCAGATTGCCGGCTGAAAATCAGATTGCGCTGCCGGCGGCAGGTTCTTCAGTTCTACGTTCAACCCGTCGATCAGATACGCTGAGAGCGGCGCCCCTTCTGAGATCGACACAACGCTGCCATTTTCAATCAGGCCGAGATCTGCGATGAAGATGTTGGTTTTGAAGGCCGGCATCTTCTTCGGCGTCGCAGTCGGTGCGGCCGTTGCGATGGCAGTCGCAGTCGCCGCCGGTGGCGCGGCGCCCATCCCTCGTGACAACACCACGATGCCAAGCAGCACGATTGCGGCGAGCGCCACACCGCCGGCGATCAAGCCGATGGGCAGCTTGCGCGGCACGTCTGGCAGGTCGAGCGGCGCCGGTGTGTAGCTCCATGTCTGGTCGCTGCGTCGCCACTTCAGCGCAGCCAGCAGCGCCGGCAACTTCCCGCGCCGCTCGAAATACGTGATGATCTCATCGACCCATTGCTCCTTGCCGGCATCCTTGCCAGGGATCAGGTCGGGATCAACGCCAGTATCGCGGCACAACGTTTCCAACTCGTCCGTGCCGAAGGACGCGACGATCTGATCGCGAAAACGCTGGCGCTCGGTCATGGACGGGAGTGTAACGGAAACGGCTTCTGGCGCTGGTTGAGTGTCGATACTCTAAGGATCGCTGTGCCGGCCTCCCATTCCCATGCATTGGCGCGCCGGCTGGCTCACGCGCTGCCAGACGATGCTCAGATGATTCCGTCTTCAAAAGAAGAGAAGCCAGCGCTTCAAGCCAGTCTATGCAGTTCGCCAGAAATGTTAGCTGCCGGGCGCGAGGATTTTGCGGCGCAGCACATCAAGCGTTTGCAGGGCAGTGAGGTTGCGCTGATTGAAGCCGTATTGTAGATAGTCCGACGTAAACCATGCGCTCTTGTTGTCTGCTGGAAAGCTGAAGTGGAAGCCGTCGCCGATGGTGCCGCCTTGCGGTAAGCGCTCGACTGCCTGGCGCAAGTTCAACAGCGGCACACCATACTCATATGCCAGCGAGGCGATCTTGCCGTTGATGAAGCCGCACGGCGCGCTGTTGTCGCGGCATTCCAGGTCGTCGGCCTTTGTGATCAGCACTGGGATGACGCCCATGTCGATGGACGTCTGGATGATCTGGCGGTAACGGCCTTCGAAGCCTTGCCAACTGTGCTGGTCGCCGGTGCCAAGCAGAATGAGCGCAATGCTTGGCTTGGTCGTGTTGTATTCGCACACCAGCGGCGACTGACCATTGCAAAACGCCGGCGCCACGCCTGGATCCAGCACCTTCTCGGTGTTGAAGCCGCCGAGGTTCGCCGGCCCCGAGATGCCGAATGACCCCTTGAAGAAATCGATTGTGCGCTGCAGATACTGAAAGCTGCCGAGGTTGTAGGTGCCCCAGTCGACCGGCTTCATGAAGGCGGGATTCTGCGAATTGCTGTCACCGATGATGGAGAAAGCGTTGGCACGGTTGCCGCGCGCCTGGCCGGCCTGAAAAATTTGCATGACGCGCGGCGTGATGTCCGAGAGATACGGGTATTCGAGCGGACCTTCGGCGATGGCGGGCTGTGAGGGCGCATTGGCCGGCGCCGGCTGGGTGGGCAACACCACCGCGCTGCCCACGCTCACGAACTGCGCATCCACATAGCCTTCGGTGCCGCTCGGCGTGATGACCTTGAGCCAGTTCTGGCCGGCGACCTGCCCCAGAATCTGCAGCGGCGTGTTGGCGTCCAATCGCGTGATGACTGGTGTGTCATAGCCTGGCAACTGGCGCAAGCGCAGCCCACCGGCACTGGCCATCACCGAACCTGCCACCGAATTTGTATTGCTGCCGGCCTGTGGGTTGCCGCTGGATGGCGCAAAAGTCGGCTGTGGCAACGCCGGCGGAACAAAATCTGCTGCCGGGATGTTCAGCACCTGCCCAAGCGACAGAAAATCGGGGTTCAAGCCCGGGTTGGCGGCGAGGATCGGGTCGAGCGTTTGAAAGCCAAAGCGCAAGGCGATATCCCACAGCGTGTCATTTTGCTGCACGATGTATTGTGCGGCGCGCGGGGTGGGGCTGGGTTGAATGGCCGGCGTTGCAGGCGCGGCGGTTTCCTCAACGGCAACCTGCGGGGTTGGCATGACCGCATGCGTGGGCTGTGGGTAAAGCGTGACCAGGATGCCGCCGATGGGCGTGCTATCGGGTGAACTGCCTGAGCGCGACAGCGCAACAAAGAGCAGGCCGGCGCCCAGCACAAGCACGATGAGGGAGACGATGAGCGCGATGGGCGTGCGCTGCCGCGATTGCATAGGGTGAAATTCTAATAGCTGTAAATGAGCGAATAATGTGCGGCAATGCGTTGCCATCGGCGGGTGCGCAACACGTAAAATCCCAACCCTATGCGCAAACCGTTGACAATGATGATCGTGCTTGGCGCGCTGATGGCAGCGTGCGGGGGGGGTGGCGCGCCGGCGGGTGATCCAGCGAAGACCGTCGAATCCTATGTCCAGGCCCGCGTGAAGGGTGATGCAAATGCGATGATTGCGCTGTCTTGTGCAGCGTGGGAGCCGAATGCGCGGCTGGAAGCGCAGTCGATTGAGGGGCGCAATGCCACCCTGGAGGGGTTGACCTGCGAGCGCGCCGGCGAAGAGGGTGGCAACGCCTTTGTCAGTTGCAAGGGCAAGATCAACACCAGCTACAACGGCGAACAGCGTGAGTTCAGCCTGGCCGAGCGGCAATTCAAGCTGGCTGCGGAAGCCGGCGAATGGCGCGTGTGCGGATACAAGTGAGCCTTGAAGCAAGCGCCAAATCCGGACTCGCTTTACATCTGATTTTGTGCGTTTCTTGCATCTTCACTAAATTACTTTGGTGAGTATTGCCCACGTGATGGCATTGAGTGCGATGGCGAAGAGGATGGCTGCGCGCCACAGCCTTCTCGGAACCTCATTGTGAGAATCGGGACGGAGATCGAGGGAGAACGAGGGCTGAGGATTGGGGAGACGCGCCGTATGTTGCGCGCCCAGCACGATCAGCACGAACAATGCCGGCCAGGCGTCCAGCGTGAAGCGCTGTGCGTTGTACTGTATCCAGCCGTTGTTGTAATAGAAAAGTTGTGGCGTGAAGATCAGCGTGATGCTGATCCAGGCGGCCAGCAGCAGGCGTCGGTTGCCGCGCGCCATGAATGCCGTGAAGATGAATGGGCTGGCGAAAGTGATCGATGTGCCAAATGGATTGAGGCCGGGCGGGTGTAAATATGCCGGCGGTGCGAAGGTCAATTCAAAGCCGGCCAGCAGCAGGTAATACAGATTGAATGGCAGATAGTGCAGATTGAACAGGCCATAGTGATCGAAGCGCTCCTTCAAAAAGCCGGAGAGCGGCATGAATGCGTAGCCGGTTTGCAGCGGGTCGCTGAACCGCAAAGTGTTGTAGCCGAGATAGGCCGCAACACAGATTGCGATAACTGTTGAAAACAATGCCAATTGCACCCAGCGCGATGAGCGCGTGCCTGACCGGGGGTGCTGCCACAACACCATCATGACGAATATTGCGAGAAAGATGGTGAGTTGGCGCGTGAGGAATGACAGGCCGACGAAGAGGCCGGCGGGCAAGCCCAGGCCTGTGCGCTTTGCCGCATAGATCGCAGCCAGCCCGCATGTCACCGACACCACGTGCGAGAAGTTCCACACGCCGCCGCTGTTGAACACAGCCTGCCAGTACGCGCTGCCGAGAATGAAGCCGGCGCTCGCCCACAGCGCGATGTGCAGATCGATCTGCCATGCGCGGCAGATCAGCAACAGCAGCGCGATGTTCAGCGCGCTCAGCAGCAACGCGATCAGCACGGTGTTTGTGGCTGGCACGCCGGCCATCGCCACCACCGGCAGCACCAGCAGCGAGGGGAAAGGCGGAAAGCTGACGTAGTTCCGACCGTTGAAAGCTGCCACGTCTGTGCCGGGCGGCACGTCGGTGCGCCCGTGCAGCCATGCGCCGGCCTGCGCCACATGCAAATTGAACTGCCCCTCAGCGGCAACCAGCATTGGCCACACACTGAGCGTGAGAATGAGCAGCAGCGCAAGCGCCGGCAGCCACATCCGCAATGCAGGCGTGTTGAACGCAGATCGCAACTATTTCAACGCCTGCAGCACCTCATCCAGCGCCTGCAGCGTGACGAGGTTGCGCACTGTAAAACCGTATTGCAGGTTGCCCGGGCTGAACACATCCACGCGCTTGTCTGCCGGCGCGGAGAGGTGCGTGGTGTCGTTCGGGTTTACGCCGTGGTTGGGCAGCCCGTCCAACGCGCGATTCAGGTTCACCAGCGGGATGGCGTATTCCTGCGCCACATTCACCACGATCTGGTTCAGCTGCTTTGATTTGTCCACGTTTTCGGGCCGCGTGGGGAAGGTGTTGAGGATGGGGATGATGCCGGCGTCGAGCGTCTGGCTGATGATGCTGCGCAGATAGTAGTCGTAAGTCGGCAGATCGGTGGCGTTTACATCATTCGTGCCAAACATGATGATCGCGATGCTGGGCTTCGAGATGCGGTATTCGCAACTCATCGGCGACTCGTCGGGGCTGCACCAATCGGGGTTGGTCCAGGTGGGATCGAGCGGGCCGGCGACATTGAAACCGCCGGCGGATGCCAACCCCACGGTGGCGAATGAATCTTCGCTCCATGGTTTGCCGCTTGCGCTGCGCGTTGGCACGCCAAGGAAATTCTCAATGGTCGGCTGGAGTGAGGCATATTCGCCAAGGTCGAACTGGTTGTTGGCAATTGGGCCGAGGAAGAATTCATTCTCAGTCATGCAATCGCCCAGCTTGGCGAACACGCGCGAGAGATTGCCCTTGCCCTTGCCCTGCTCGAAGGTGGCGCGCAGGTTGTTGCGGATGGCCGGCGTGATGACTGGCAACACGGGCTGCGCGGCCACATCGATGTCCTTCGTCGTTGCCGGGTCAAATGTGCCGAAGGCGGGCGGGGCAGGGCGGGTGACGCCGGCGGGTGCATTTTGCGCTGGAGAACATGCGACCAGCGCCACACATGCAATAAGCAATGCAAGCTGTTTCACGCAAGGGATTTTACTGAACAGGGGCTGCAAGTCGGGCTGTGTGGTGCGCACACTCGCCCAAAGTTGAAACGGCACAGATGGAATCTGCAATCGATAATACGCGCATGGAACAACATTCGATCGACTTCCTGATGCAGTTGCTCGGCACGCCTGGCCCGTCGGGTGATGAGGCGGCGGTGGCGCGCGTATGGCGCGATGAAGCCAAAACATTCGCCGATTCTGTGAGCGCCGACGTGCGCGGCAACTCCTTTGCCCTGTTGAATGGACAGGCCGGCGCACCGCGCGTGCTGCTCGCCGGTCACATCGATGAGATCGGCGTGATGATCACGCACATTGACGACGAAGGCTTCTTGTGGTTCAGCACCATTGGCGGGTGGGATCCACAGGTGTTGGTGGCGCAGCGCGTGCGCCTGCTGGGCCGGCAGGGACATGTCATCGGCGTGATCGGCAAGAAGGCCATCCACTTGATGAAGTCCGAAGACCGCGAGCGCGCCTCGAAAATCGAGGATTTGTGGATCGACATCGGCGCGAAGAATCGCGACGAGGCGCTGGCGCAAGTGCGCGTGGGTGCGTCGGGTGTGATCGATGCGCCGGCGTTGCGGCTCCCCAACGAGCGCATCGTCTCACGCAGCATCGACAACCGCATCGGTGCGTTTACTGTGCTGGAGGCGCTGCGATTGCTGGCTGCAGACAGGCCGGCGGCCACCGTGGCGGCTGTTGCAACCTCGCAGGAGGAAATCACCTTTGCCGGCGCAAGCACAGCCGCATTTGCATTCGAGCCGCAGGTGTCCATCGTGGTCGATGTGACTCACGCGACCGATCACCCCGAAGCGAATCGCCGGCGCAGCGGGCATGTCACTTTGGGTGGCGGGCCGGCGCTCTCACGTGGCTCTGCTGTCAGCGCCATCATCTTCGACCTGTTGGTGGCAATTGCGGAGCGTGAGGGCATTCCATTCTCGCTGGAGGCCAGCCCGCGCTACACCGGCACCGATGCGGATGCCATCCACAGCAGCCGCGCCGGCGTTGCAGCCGGCGTGGTGTCGATTCCCAACCGCTACATGCACTCGCCCAACGAGATGATTCAGTTGGATGATGTGGACAACGCGGCCAGGCTGATCGCAGCCTTCGTGAAATCGCTGCATGTTGATTCGCGCTTTATTCCAGAATGAAAAACACAGGTGACTCGGATATTCCCAATCCGAGTCACCTGTGGACTGATCGCTTCGCTGCAGGGCTGCGGCCTATTGCACGATGGGCACGCCGGCGAGGTCGCCGATGGTTCTGACCACGCCGCTGTTCACCCACGCCGGGTTGTCGCCATAGCGAATCTGCCACCAACTACCATCCGGATTTCTGCCGATGATGAACGCCGTTTGCTGCGACCGCATGCGGCCAAGCACGTTGAAATTCGTGCCGGGGCCATTGCGAATGTTGACCACGTCGCCGCGCGGGATCTTCACTTGCGGTTGGTTTTCCGGCATGACCGGCGCTTCGACCACCTTCGGCTCATTCTCAAAGTAGCCGCGAATGGTCACCACATCTGAGCTGATCCAGCCGGCGCGCCTGAGGCGGGGGAACCAGAATTGCACCCACTTGCCGTCGATGCTGCGTCCCATGATCTCGCCTTCGTAAGGGCCTGGCAGCCGGCCGAGTAGACGAGCGCGCAGTGTCGGGGAGCTGCGCACATTGATCAGGTCGCCGGTGGGCACAAAGAATGTCGGTGTGATGGCAGCCGTCGGCACGAGCGGCACATCCGGCGCGGCGCCGGCTACAACCACCGCCGGCGTCGTGGTCAGCAGTGTTGTCGCCGAGATGATGACGTTGGTCTCGGTGATCGCTTGTGAATACGCCGTTTCAATCTTCGTGCTGTCAGTCACCACGACCGATTCCTCGAGCGGCATTTGCATGTCCTCGGCGGTGCCGGTGGCAATGGGGTCACTGCCGGCCTTCTTCAGCGAGCCGGCGTAGTAGCAGGTGTTGAAGTCGGGGCCGACGACGATGGTAAAGCGCGGCCCCTCTGGCTGTGGGTCGTTTTGCACATTAGCGGCCTTCAAGTTGAAGGTGCGCTGGATCAGCGGGATGGGGCTGCCTTTCTTTGTGCTGGTGTGATCGATGATGAAACTGCTCTTGTAGGGCTGATCCGCCGGCCTGATGTTTGTGATCACAAAGCCGAGTTCCTTCAAGCGGTCCGCGGCAGCCAATGCAAAGCCGGCGTCGCCGGTGCCATTGATCACCTCGATCGGGATACCATCGTTGATGCGCTGATTCAGCGCCACGTTCAAGGCCTGTTCCAGATAGGCATGCCGGTTCAGCTTGGGGTTTGGCGCATCAGGCAGCGCTGCGCCGTTCGCATCGTAGCCGACCAGATAGCGGCTGCGGATGACAGCGTCACCGATCTTGTCGGCCATCATCGCGTAGCGCAGGATCGTCTCCAGCGTCATGTCACTTTCCACATCACCCTTCACGGCGTTGTAAAGGTCGGTGAGTTTGTTAAGTGAACCGACTTGGCGCGCTTTGGCCAGCAGCGCGCGCAGCACGCGCTGCTCGCGCCGGCCGCGATCCACATCACCGCCAGGGATGCCCTTGCGCGCGCGCGCGAAAGCCAGCGCATGAAGCCCATCCAGCGTGTAGACGCCCGGGCTGGGGATGTCGATGGAGGTGAGCGGAATCTTCGTGCCGGCTGGCCATACCTCACCGCTGAAGGTATCCACGTAATCGCGTGGCGTCACCAGCCCGCCCATGTAGTACGGGTCGCGCGGAAAAGTGTGTTGAATGGGGCAGGTGGCAATCACATCGATGCCGCCGAGCGCATTCACGGCATGGACGACGCCGGCGAAGTTGACCATCGCATAGTTGTCGATCTTCAGGCCGAAGTTATAGAGGATGGTTTCCTTGAACAGGTCTGGGCCGCCGGCGGCGTAGGCAGTGTTGATCTTTTGCACACCCACGCCGGGGATGTAAGCCGGCGTGTCACGCGGGATCGACAAGAGCGTGACCGCCGGCACATCCGGGTTCACGCTGGCGATGATGATGACATCGGTGTTCATGAAGCCCTTGTCGGGGCGCTTGTCCACACCGAGCAGGGCGATGTTGAATGTGTTGGGTGGCAGGCTGATCAGCTGCGATTTAGGCGGGATGGGGATGGCAGTGGGCGGTGGTTTGGGCGCTTGCGCCTGTGCCGGCAAGGTTGCCGTGGCGATGAAGATTGTGCTGAATGTGACAACCAGCTTGCGAGACAGATGCGAAACCTTCATAGGAACTCGATGTTGATCTGAAAAAGAGGGGGCATGCTCAAGTCAAAGTGTATGCAGGTGTGGCCAACCCCCTCGCCCAAATAAGTTATGGGCATTCTCGTCGAATCATCTATTCATGTCAATGCGCGAAGGGCGTACGC
>JBDHWI010000099.1:0-15366 GCA_039810125.1 Thermoflexales bacterium
AGGATCAGCCAGGCGCTAAGAGTTGAATTGTGCTCGACAAAATCCGTCAGGAACGTTTCGTAACCAGGCACCGTAATGCCCACTGTTGGCTGCGCCGGCATCGTCTCGACCGATTTCACCTTTTCCCAGCGCATATTTTCGGGTAGGTTGAAAGTGCGCCACTTCTGCTGTTCCTTATCTGATGCGTTCAGACACAACTCAAGCAACTTATTAACCGCCGGCTCTTTGCCAAAAATGCCGACGCGCTGGCAGAAGTCCACAATACTGGCCGCGTCGTGAATATTCACGCAGTAGGCGCTGCTTCGTTTCAATTCGCCCCTGTATGTCCAAGACGTTTTCTTGGCCCGCACTTCGGCCTGAATGCCCAGCCGCAGCAGCGCACGCGCCACATCATCCGCCAATCCACGGCAAACCGTTGCGTAGCCTATTTCTTTATTGACTTTGCCATCCTTGCGCCGGCTGCCATGCGCCCATCCATCAGTTGCATACAAACGCGATAGGAACAGCGCCAATTGACGGTCATCCAATTGCCACACCCATTCAGGGAAACGCTTATTGAAACAGTCTCGACCAAACAGGCCAGAGTCTTTAATAAGCATGGCAACACGCCCATGCTTGCGTCCTCGCTGCTTATTGCTAATACGATAATCAAACCTGTTTGTGGTTTGCACTTTAAGCTGGCAGTCCAACCCGTCACACGCGGCGCGCATGTCCTCAAGATGCGCGTCATTGCCACACGAGAACGTAGGGGTTGAGCCAGTTGTATCGCCGTCGCCAATCAGATACGCCACAATCTTGATCTCTGCATCACTAAGCGGATAAGGCTCTGTTACAGAATTGCCGGCATAGATAGCCACCACCGCGCCAGGCTTCAAATCGCCGGCATTGATCCAGCCACCCTCTGGCCGCATCCGTATTGCATATTCCGGCTTGGCCCATCGACGCGGCTCAAGATCAGCCCAAAGCGGATGGTTCAACGTGCGCTCGATCACGCGCCCCTTGTCAGTCGTAATACGCACCACATCGCGCATGCCGTTATCCCACGCCACAGCCTGCGCCTTGTGAACACGCATTTCCGAATCCACCGCCAACACTTCAAACGTCCGCCCGATCAAATCTTTTGCCGGAACAAGCCGGCCATCAGCCAACCGCATGGTCTCATTATATGCCAAACACTTACCGAGTCCATGCGGCCCGATGGCTGCAACACGCCGGCGCTCTGGCACGGCGCTAAGGATCTCCAATTGATACGGCGCCGGCATCTCGCCCGGTCGCCATGCGATACAGTCCCGAACGAAGCCGGCGGGGTCATCCCAATACCTGGCCTGAAACGCCGCATAGACGTCCACCTTCGTGGCTTTCTTCGCCGGCTCGCCACGGCCAAATTGCTTATCCAGCCGTTCGAGTTTAGCCACCAGCCGCATGAGCATCACCTGCGGCCTGCCCTGAGCCAGTCGAAGGGGCCGGCAATTGGTGCGGGTTCACTACGGTGGGCATCTCGTCCGCCGGCTCTGGCGCAAACCGGCGCGCCATGTATTCCTGCACGGCCTGCGCGTCGAGCAGCGTCTGCAGGTAAGCGTTCACCTGCTCGACCTGTTCAGGAATCTGAGGATTGCATTCAGTCGCGCAGCGATCCAGAAACGCCATCGCCTTGCGGATCGATTCGGGGATTTTGGCAGACCATGCCGCATTCCGTTGCAGTTGCAACTTATGGAAAATATCGGCAAGTTCTGAATCAGTTGCAAGCCGGCGCCGATAGTTGCCGATGGTCTTTACATCAATGTCGTATTGGCCGGCAACAACCTTGTCAGGCTGCAATGCGGCATCGGCCAACACGCGCGCGGCGAATGTCTTATCTATCTTCTCTTTTGCTGCCATCGCTTGAACCTCTCCCAGATGTGCCGAAGCCTCACCGGGGAAAACAAAACGCGCGGCTACCCGCTAGGGATAACCGCGCCATAAGGTTTAAGTCGCCGCAGATTCTAATCGGGTTGAGCGATCAGCGTCAAACAACCTTACAGAATCACATTCGCCGGCACATCACCCACCACGCCGGCCCACGGCCTGGCTTCATACGCCGGCGCATCCGGCGGGCAGGTCGCCCACATCGGCCAACGATGGGTCACGCCGTGCTTGCGATGCACGCCCATCATCCACTGAACCGGCTTGTCGCTCTTGCCCATCGCGTCCACGCTGCCCTCGGTGCCACCGCACAGCGAACCATTCATGAACACCTCGGTGGCCGGCAGGCTCAGGCTGCTGAGTGTGTGGAAGTGCCCCAGCAGCATGTAATGGATGAAGTTCTGCCGCTGGGCTTCCAGCGCGTTGATGTTTGAGCCGTAGCGATTCACACCATAGTAAGGGATCGAGAACGCGCTCTTGATCTCATGCCCATGCGTCTGCAGGAAGTTGTGGCCTTCCAGTTCAAACACCACGCTGTAACTGTTCGGGATGAACCACCGCACATTTGGCACATCGCGCAGGTGTTCATGCGCCAGCAACGCCACCAGTGTGTCCCAATTGCGCGTTGGCTCTTTGCGCTGCACCTTGCGCGCATCGGGCAGCCGGCCATGGTTGCCACTCGTGCAGAAGATTTCGACACTCGGATACGCTGCGGCCAGGTCGCGCACAGCCTGCGCGAAGATCATCGCCGTGCCGTAAACACCCATCACCACGTTGGGCGCGTCGGTGTGGCGTTCGAGTTCGTGGATTGTGCCGGGCACGTAGTCGCCATTCGAGCCGATCACCAGCCGGCGGAAGCGATACCCGCCACGCTCGAACCGTTCTTTCTGCTCAAGATGAAACTCCACCACCCTGCGCACACGCTGGGCCATGATGTCGGCGTTATATTCATTCAGGCCGCGCGTCCCTTCCAGCGTGATGCGCTCGAAGCCGTGCCAGTCGCTGAACTGGATCAGCATCGATTCCTCTACAACGTCCTTCGGTGGCTTCTTCGGAGCGTAAGGTGGCGGTGGCTGAAAGCGCACGGCGGTCTTGCCGGCGATTTCTTCCAGCAGCGCGCGCAGGGATTGCTCGCCGGCGATGCCTTTGATCAGGTCGCGCTCTTGCTGCAGTTTGCACATGCGCTCGATGCGCTCGCGCTCGGCCTCAATTGGATCCTTTGGCTCAACGACGATCGACGCATCGGGCTGCTGTAGTCGTTCTTTCAGCCGGCGATACTGGTTGCCGCATTGGTCTGCCGGCTTGCCGAAGATCGCGCCGACCTCTTTCCATGCGCCGAACGGCATCACACCGCCCTGCATTCGTTTCTCTACCTCGTCAATCAATCGCTGCCCATTCTTCGCCCAGAAGTCAGATGTTTTACCTGCCATGTTTGATCACCTAGATGTGCAACTCAGGCCGAACAGCGCGCATGCTGCGTTTCAGGTCGGCCAATCGGTCGCGGGAAACAAACCAGCGCACCAGCTCGCGCGCCTTCGCCGGCTTCGTGTCGCCGGCCAGCGCGTCCCACTCAACGCCATTGCGGAAAGCCAAATCCTCTAAATCTTCTTGCGAGAACATATCGCCGGCGAGTGTGAGGTAGGTTCTCACGCCGCCGTTGGCCCCCAGCGCGTTGATGTCGGGCACCGTCAGATGCCTGGCGAGTTCATCACTGACAACGGCGCCGCGTTGAAGCGCCGCCAACTGGACAGACAGCCGCAGTATCTCGGCGTTGGCCAGTTCCTGCGCACGGGCTGAAATCTCTTGCAGCCGTTCGGCGCGCGCGCGGGCATTCTCAGCCTCGCACTGTGCCACCCTCACCTCTTGTCGGGTCTCCCTCAGTTCCTTCCTCAGCTCCCGAACGTAGGCAAATGTGCCGGCCACGATCACCGTGGCCGCCACAATGGTGACAATCAGCGCGATGCGCAGAAATTCAGTCTCTGCCGCGAGGGTCATGATTGAATGAGTTTCTTGTCAGCCAGGTGAGCAAGCTGGTTGATGAAGAATGGCGAGAGCGCCAAAACGGTTTTTACGCTGGGGTCGATGGCCGCCAGCGTCGCCGGCGTCAGGTTCTGCAACGCCACCGTTGCCAGCACCGACAGCACCGAACACACCACAAACGAGAACCACACCTTGCCCGCCGGCGTGAACTGCTTGAACCAGTCCACACGCTCAACGATCAACGAGATTGCGCCGGCAGTTCCGCCTGCAGCAACCCAGGCCAGCAACGAAACTGTGTCTTGGGGGATTTGCATGTTGCTCCTATTGGGAAAAACAGAAAGGCCGCCGTGATTACCACGGCGGCCGCACGAATTGTTCGAGCCGGCTTCATGCTACCCGCTTAAACTGCAGGCGTCAAACTCACGAATCAGGCATTGGGCCGAATGACACCAGCACCGAGGTTCGTTGATGCTGCGTGTGCTCGGCATGGATGACGATCCTGCGCGGCTTGTCGCCCTTCGCCTTGCGGATGTCGTATTGGATCGACATCGCGCCGGCGCCGCATAGGTTCTCACCCAGCACGCCGAGAATGACATTCGCCAGCCCTGCGGCCAGCCCCTCTTTGTCGGTGGCTTTGTGTGATACCTCGATCACTTTGCCACTTTCTGACAATACTTCTTCGATCTGTCCCTGCTTTTGTGGTTTGGTTGGAGTATCTGCCAGCATCGGAAATCCCTCTGTGCTGCAACGTCGTCGCTTCGCTTCCTTGCCCCTTGTGTCCCCCTGTGCATTAGTATAGTCGCATATAGCGAAAGAATCTGCAATATATGAGCATGATTTACAACGCTTGCGATTGTCTAAGTGGCGTGTCGATAGGCGAGGCAATAAAAAATAACCCTGCCAGCCGGCAGGGTCATTGTGTTTCCTGAATGGGATTAGGTTGTGGGGCGGCTACTGCCGGCCCTTCAATTGCTTGCGCGCGGCGGCAATAGTTCGGATGTTCCAGCCGCGCTTGTGCCAATACAGATACTCGAAATGCTTGCTGGCGCGCATCTGCTCGGCCAGGGTGTCGATCTGCTTCTTCGCAGTGTGAACCTCAACGCCGGCCGGCGCCGCCTTCAACTCGATCACCAGCCGGTGCTGGCCGCGCATGCAGATGACACGCCCACGCCCCACATTGCCGGCGCGAAACTGCGCATTGAGAAATTCTGCCAACTGTTTGCCTTCCATTGATCACCTCGCTTATTGCCACTTTTACTAAGAGAGGGGGATTCGCCTAAATCCGCCCCACCCCAATCGCTTTTACTAAGTAAATCCCGTTCGTTCGACGGTTCGGTTCGTTCGCTACGCGCGCGCGCGCGAGGAATCCGCCGGCGCGCCGAGCTGTAACGCATACGCCGCTTCCGCGTCCTGATACACGCGCGCGGCTTTGGTTGTGCGCCACAATTCCAGCAGGTCGGTGAGCTGGGCAGGGTTCACGCCTTCGTCGGTCTCAACCCCACCCTGCCGCATCAGCACGCGCAGAACCGTGTAATCGGTGTATGTGAAATGCAGCCCCTCGTCTTTCAGCAACTGACGCGACACTCGGCCCTCGCGCAGCCGGCGCGCATACGCCTCGATCATCTTGCCTTCCAGCGTCACCGTGCGCTTGTCGGGCATGCTCACCACCAGCGCCCACGCGCTCGACCTGGCCGCGTTAATCTGCAGGTCAGCCGGCTTACCACCGGTCTGCAACTGCCGCAGCTTCATGTCGGCCACTTCGTTCTCCAACTCGATGCGCTTGATGTTGGCCTCGCGCTCGCGCAGTTCGACGTCCTGCTCGCGGTTCAATCGGTGGTGCAACTGGTCGCGGTCGTGCAGCACGGTGTGAACCACCAGCCGGCCAGTGGCATACAGCCCCAGCGCAGCCACCACCAGGTGCAGCCGCGAAACACACACCACCAGAAACGCCTCAAGCATGTTTGCCGGCGCCGGCCAGTCCGCGGTGATGCCATCGACCAGCCGGCCCAGCACGAGCGTCATCAGCAGCGTGATGACGCTGCCGGCGATCCCAATCATGATCGCCATTGCAATGCTGTCGCCTGTGTTCACCTGCCTGTTGTCTACCATCGCATCCACCCCTTGCGCCGGGCATACCATAGATACAACAGGCCGCCAGCTACGATCAAGCCGACGATGAGCGAGACGAGCAACAGGTCATCGCCCACCGTTGAACGGCTGCGCGCTGTGTCGGTCGCTGGGGCCGGCGTTGCAGTCGGCTGCTCAATCGTTCGGGCGGCCGCCGTCGCCACAATGGGCGCAACGGTCGGCGGCTGCGGTGTCATCGTCGGCGTGGCGCTCGGCATCGGTGTGTCTGTCGGCCAGGGTGTGGATGTGGGCGCCGGCGTCTGGGTGGCTGTTGGCGGCATCTGCGTGGCGGTCGGGGCTGATGCAGTTAGAATCGCGGCGGCGGTCGATTTGCCGCGCGCAACCTCTGCCGTGGCTGCATCACAGCCGGGCACGCTGCATTGCGCCAGCGCCGGCTGCGCAATCATCAGGAAGGAGATTAACGTCGCCACGATGCACCTCATGTTTCACCCGAAGAAGTTGCGGCTGCGCTGATGTTCAGCGCGCGCGGCATCTGTGTGTCGCGTGTTGCCACTCATCACGAGCGCGATTAGTGTGATCGCAGCGATAACGATCGCGACGCCGATCAATGAGACTGCGAATGCAACTGCAACATCTGCCACTTATAGTCTCCATGACGCGAGGGGCACAAAGCCCCACTGCGCACCGGCGACCATGACGCCGTAAAGGATTGGGTCGATGGTGCGCACTCTGTGATTGCTTATATCGCTCACCAGGTGGTCGACCGGCAGCCGGCGCGGATCTGGAAATGTGCTAATGCACCAGGCCGGCACCTCGTGTGCAATCATCAATGTGGTTGCCCAGGGGGTGCGCCCGAGCCAGCGCCGCGCGTTGCGTGGCAGATCGCGCTGTTGCCACTCGCCATAGATTGGATCGATGTGCAACGCGAATGTTGCCCAGTGCGAGACGACGCCGGCGCTACGCTTGGAGATGTAGAACGCCGGCACGCGCGAAGGCATCACGAGCGAGAACTCCATGCTGAGGCCGGCCGGCAACGCGGCGATACTTTCTGCAAGGCGATCCGCATCAAGGTCACGCTGCATAGTGATGCCGGCAGGCGGCGGGTTATACAGGCGCTCGGCCTTGTTCGTGATGCGACGGACGGTGTAGGTCTCTGCCGGCGCGACATTGGCGAGCAACATCTCCCAGGTCACAGTTTTGGTTTGTTCGGTCATGTCATTACTCCTTATCAGGAATGCTTCAACTTGTCGCCGGCGTTCGGTCGCCGCAATCCCACAACCATGATCAGCACCGTGGTGGGGATCGCAATCACCAGGCCGAGCAGCGCGCCGGCCAGAATCGAGACAGTCGCCTGATCGATCTTCATACCCACGAAGCCGGCCAGCATAACGGAGAAGAAAACCACCCCCACCGCTGCCGCTTTATTGATTTTGTCCATTTTCGCCTTCCTCCAAACTGATCACCTTTTTCTCTAGCGTCTACCCTTTGCGCCTCCATCAACGCCTCCACCAACGCCTCCGCTTTTGTCTCCCTTATGCGTCTCCCCTTTGCGCCTCCCTTTAACGCACGGAGAGGCGATTTGAGGCGGGTGTTTTGCGTTGTGGCTACCTTTCTGCCTTTTTGCCCAACTTCGCAAGCCATACGCCAAACTTCGAGCGCCAGTCAGCCAGACCAGAACGGGCCAGCTTGAACTCGTAGCGAGGGCTACGCGCCGGCACCAGCAACATGCGCAACTCGTCAGGATCGCCATACACCAGCCCCTGCCACAGCAGATATTCAGCCACGGCGCTGCGCGTGGTGTGCATCTCGGCGGCCACCTGATCGAGCAGTTCGCCGACACCCTCGGTTACGTCGATCTGCACGCGCTCGGTGTTCTCGGCCGCGCGCCGGCCCTTCGCGCGTTCCTTCGCCGACTTTGTAAGGTCGGTTTCCTTCCACGCCTTCGCTTTGTCGGCCAGGCTCACGCCGGCCAACGGGTTGCGGTTCTTTGTCTCAGCCATCTATGCCTCCGGCTGGAAGATCACATCCAGCAAATTCACGTATCCCACTTTGGCGCGCTCGGCGCCATACTCCCAGATCGTCTTGCCGGCGCTCGCCGCTGCTCTGGCCTTCGTGTCGACCGGGATAGGCGGCGCAACGGTCACACGGTTGGCTTTGCCAAACTCGCGAATGGCATCCAACCACACGCGGCTTTCGTTCGTGGTTTGGTCAAACATCGTCGGCAGAATCACCACCCGCCCGGCCAGCTCGCGGCTGCTCATGCGCAGATGGCTGCGCAGGCTCTCGACATACTGCGCCAGTCCATCCACCGCGAGGTAATCGCACTTCACCGGCAGCAAAAACTGCTCGCCGGCGTGGATCGCGTTCACATTGAGGATGTCAAGGGTCGGCCCACAGTCCAAAATCGCCACGTCATACAACGCGGCCAATGGCTTCAACGCCTGCGCCAGAATCTGCTCGCGGTAATCCATGCCGGCCAGCGCCAGCTTGAGGCCGGCGGTCGACTTGTCGCCCGGCAACACGTCGAGGTTGTCGCGTCCGCTGGGCACGATCACC
Organism: Thermoflexales bacterium; assembly: GCA_039810125.1. Taxonomy (GTDB): domain Bacteria; phylum Chloroflexota; class Anaerolineae; order J036; family Brachytrichaceae; genus JBDHWI01. The sequence goes on from JBDHWI010000099.1 coordinate 8,527, forward strand.
GCCGGCGCCGGCGCGCCGTTCGCGATGAACTGATACAGCCCATCGGTGCGCTCAAGGCCCAGCGACACAGCCACATGGCCCTGACTGTCGAGGTCGACCAGCAGCGTGCGCAGGCCGGCGGCGGCCATCGCTGCGCCCAGGCTCACCGCCGTGGTGGTCTTGCCAATGCCGCCTTTGGCATTGGCTACAACGATGATCTTCACACCGGCCTCCAATTGCGATACACGCCCATGTCATACAGGCGCTTGTGGAACTCGCGCATTTCAAGGTGATGCACAACATCGAAAACGGCCTTGATCCCCTCGGCCACAGTTGCGGTCTCGCCCTCAGCGACTTGCAGATTGCCGGTGTTGTCATAGACAGACCAAAGCACATCTGGATCGCTGCTTTCGTCGTCGCACCAGCGGTAAATGGTCGCCTTCCAGTGTGGCATGACGAGCCGGTAGTAATACCCTTGCCCGTAACGCTGATTCCCTAGTGAGACTTTCATGCCGGCGCTCCTTCTGTCTGCGGCTGAGATTCGGGATTCGTCTGAGGCTGGGCCTGCTGTGAAACCTTCACAGCGCGCGCGTGTAGCGGGGTGGATGTGCGGCCGGCGGTTTTCTTCGGCTCGCCGGCAAAGAACACCACTATCTTGCTGGGCCACTGGTCGGTGTCCGTGGTGTTAGTCGCGCGCATAATCTCATCAGCCAAATCGCGCCGCAGCACCAGCGCGTGCCCCTTCTGATGAAGGGCAAGCCCACGCACCGGCGCGATCTCGCCAGTCGTCGGGTCTTTGATGCTCACAAAATAAAGCACATACGCCGGCTCTGCCGGCTTGTCGGGGCCACTGCGCAGTTTCTCCTCCACCACTTCACGCAGCCGTGCCAGCACAGGCCGGCCCTTGATCTGCTCGCCTTTTAGATACTTCGCGGGGAACATGTCTATCGTTTGCATCGGGTTGATCCTCCATTTAGCAACCCTAGTAACCGTGATTTCGGTCACTGTTCCAGTAATTGCTATCTAGTGTCTATCCTAAGCGTCTCCCCTTAGAATGTCAAGCGTCTACCTTTAACGTCTACCTTAAAACCTCACCCACCGGCCCGGCTTGACGGTCAGCGTCTCCGGCATGTCAACAAAGGGCGACATGACCACCAGCGTGCCGGCCTCTGAATCCCACACGGCGGCGATCTGGAATGCCTCGATCACGGCGCGCTTGTGCTCAAACGTCAGCGGCCCATCAATCGCCTTTGCCAGCGATTCGCGCAGGCTCATGGCGGCCTGCCGGTCGGCCTGCAGCCGGCGCGCGTTCTCGATCTGGCGCTCGATGTCGACAATCTGCTGATCCACGCCGGCGATGCGCTCGGACAGAATGCGCTCCTGCTTCCTCGCCTCGGCCTGTGCCGAACGGCTGGACGCCTGGCGCGCAAACGTCACCAGTCGCGCCATCTCTTTGTCGAGCGTGCCACGCTGCCGGCGCAGCGCCGCCTGTGTCTGTCGCAGGCTGTCGGACGCATCGCGATTGTTCGCATCTGACATATCAAAAGCAATCGGCTGTGTAAGCCAATAGTCAATCACCCGCCACACCGCGGCATCGGTGTGTTTCGCCGGCAGGCGCCGGCTGGTGCATGTTTGTTCATGCGTGAGGCGTGTCCAACGGCAATCATAGTAAAGGGTGGCGCGCCGTTCGCCAGGGCGGATGTCGATCACCGGCACGCCGTCCTGCATCTCCCACCGCCAGCCCTTCACGCTCTCCGGCATCGTGCTGCTTTTGTGCCACGTCACGATGCTGCGCACCGTCCAGCCATCCGCCTGCGCAGCCATCAGGATGCGTTCGGGGATGAGCGTGAGATTCCCGCCAGTCAATCCTGTTTTTGTTCGCGCGCGTCCGACTGGCTCACCGTGCAAACCCTGCACATGCTTGCCGCCAGTTGTCCCGCCCCATTTCGTATCATCGGCGTAAGAGTCCGCAATGTTGAACCACATCACGCCATCGTCACGCAGCACGCGGTAACACTCGCGCATCACCAGCAGCATGTGCCACACGTATGCCTCCGGCGTCGGCTCGTTGCCCAGCCCGCAGCGCATCGCGCCGCACTTGGAGCAATACAACACCGTGCTGGGCACATCGCGGCCATTTGCGCCGGCATTGCTGGATTGCTTTGCACTCTTGCCGCTATCGTTTGATCGCCGCACAAAAGATTCATCAGACCACTCGTGTTCACAGTGGCTGTATTCGTCGAAGTCTCGATAGCCTGGCACCTCAACACACGCCGGCACACCAGCCATCGGGGAATACACACCCGCCGGCCAGTCCACCAACTGATTGCCGGCGTATGCCCTCAGCCCGAAATAGGGCGGCGAGGTCACGATGCAGTTCACGCTGCCATCAGCCAGCGGCATGCGGTGCGCAGAAGAATTGATGATCATCGCACCGCCTCAATCGCTTCACGAAGTTTCAGCGCGTTGCCGTAGCGGTTCATGCTCTTGAGTTCCTCAATCGCCGTTTCGGCCTGCCGTTGCAGCCGGCGCACCAAACGATGCCGGCTGTGCTCGATGCACTCGGCCAGCATCTCGCTGGCGATGCCGGCCATGATTTCATCCTGCCGGAACGTGAACACCGCCCATCCTAAAATCTGCGCGTCAGCGTCGGCCATGCGCATGATGTGCGTGAAGTCCGCGTCTTTCTCAAGAATGCGGATCGCCACGCGATGCAGCGGCCACGCATATGTCCAGTTGTTGCCGTTGATCTCGAAGCAAGGGACACCGACGATGCTATGCCGGCCTCGCATCTGGTTCTCAAGGTCGACAATGGCCGAGCTGATCGAATCAGCAAATCCTGATGAATGTAGTTCCATGGTGATTTGCAGGGCGGCGGCTCGGTCGCGCGCCGGCGTTGCGGCTTTGCGCGCCGTTGCCGGCTGGGGTGGGGTTTGGGTAAGTATTGCTTTCATGGTTGATCTCCTTGTTCAAATCGGCGAGGGCTTTCTGAACCACCGCCGGCGCCTTTCGTTCATCACTCGCAATCTGTGCGCGGTGGGTTGAGCCACACACGTTCAGATCGCGCACAACCAGATGCACCTGTTTGGCGAGCCGGTGGTAATACGCCTCTACCTCCGTCGCGCCGGCGCGATGCACGCCCAGCAGGTGCAGCGGGTTCATGGTTGTCCGTCCTCGTCTGCCACGCTGGTGCGGGTCTCAAAGAACCCTTCCAGTTCTGGCACATCGGCCATCAGCCGGCGGGCAAAGAACGCGCGGTAGCTGTTGTTCAGCTTCCATTCCTCGCCGGTGGTCACCAGCGCCGAGAACCGCAGCACCTCGAACAGCGCCGCGATGCCGTAATGCTTCACACCGCGATCCTTCAACGCCAAGGCGCGGCGCTTGAGGGCGGTGTAGACGTGTGGGTTCTCAGCATGGAATGCCTCGAACCGTTCGGCGAGGGTTGCGCCGGCCGGCATCGTCGGCGCGGTCAGGGCTTTGAACTCTGCCGCCCATTCGCCGCCGGCGCTCACGAGGTCGAGCTGCTGGCCCAGAATGCTCTCGCTCATGGCTGCGCCGCCTTGAACTCGATCACCCACACCCATGGGTTGACGTTCCAGCCAAAGCCACGGCCGGCGTTGATGGAGTCCCAAAGGGCCGCAAACTGAAGGCGCGCCGAACCATCAACCGGCTTGAGTGTTGCATCGGGCAAACTTAAAACCCCCTCAGCCTTCGCGTCGTCCTCGCTGATGCCTTGCAGTCGCTCAACGCGCACGCTCACGATCTCAAGCGTGATGCGGCTGGCCCAGCGCGGCATGTGGATGGATGGGCGCCAGTCGCAATGTGATTCGTCAGATGTGCGCGGGCGGCAATCTGCGCGATAAAAAATCTTTGAATCGCGCTCGGCTTTGCGGACAGTTGGATGCGGTGCCCACGTCTCACGCACCCACAGCCGGTCGCCGGCTTGGCCGTAAGGGCAACGCGGGAATCCATACAACTGATAATCTTCTGGCTTAAAAGGGCCACTCCCGTGAGAATCCTCATATCGCCAGTAGGGGGCTACACCTTTCGCTGTTTCGTCAACCCAAAACACGTTGAAATGGCGGTTGTTCATCACCCTGCGCGTCTGCGTCTTGCGACCTTCGAGGATGGCTTTCACCATCGGTCCGCTGAACAGGATCGGTCGTTCTTTCGTTGTCATGGCGTGATTACCTCCCATCCGTCTGGCCATCCAGACGTGTCGCACCGGCTGTAGGTTGTCCAGTAGCCGGCTTGTCCGTAGATTTCGATTCGCTCGACGGCTGCGGCACACTGCCGGTCGCCCCAATCGGCGATGGCTCGGATGCCGATGAAGCCGGCGGCGGCGAGGGCTGCGCAGGCGATGAGGGCACAAACTGCACACCATCGGGCAGCTTGCCGCCGGTGAGTTTTGCGAACAGCGCCCACATGATCGTGAGCAGTCGGTAAAGGAATGACATTCACTTGTCTCCTTGCGAGGGCAGCGCGCGCGGGGTGCTGATGTCCAGCCGGCCGGCAAGCTGCTGCATGATTTCGCGAACCGCCGGCAGAGTCTTGCGATCCTCAGCCTCGCGGCGCTGAATGTTGATTACGGTGTTTCGGAACTGCGCGCGAACGATAGGCAGCGTGTCCTCGTCGGCCATGCACAGGTCGCGCCAGCCGATGCGGCCAATGGCCTGCACAACCACCTTCGCCTTGCCATCGCTGTAACGCTTGGACAGAAAAGCCAAAATCTGGGCTTCGGTCGTGCCCCAAAATCCCAGCCCGCGAATGGCGTCCTGCACCATGCCCCAAGCTTCGTATTCGTCCACAGATTCGCCTTCAAGAACTTGCGTCCGCAGGGCGATGGCCTTTGTGCGCAGCGTGCCCACGCTCGGCGCAAAATCGCTGTCGCGCTCGGCGATGACTTGCCGCGTGGCAGCGATCAGCAATTCGTCCTCAAGGTCGCCGAACGTGTCGCGCATCGTGCGCAGCCGGGCCTGCCTGATTTCGTCGCTGTCTTTGGCGATCATCGGATACGCGCCAATCAGCAAGGCGGCCACGCTCAGGATGGTTTTGTCAGATGCCATTCGCCGGCTCCTTCATGGCGTCCACATCCATGCCAATGGCTGCCGCAGCAGCAAGCCACGAATCGGCCACGCCGGCGCTTTGGGTGTTGCCGTTGTTGATCAGCGCCCCGCCTTTCGCCTGGATGGCATCCCACTGCCGCCAGCGGTCAAGCTGGGCGGCGATGTTGTCGCGCTGCCACTTGAGATGCAGCCGCCAGTCGGTGAGGAATGCGCGCCACTTCGGTTCATCCGCCGGCGCAGGCACCGCGGCGATGATCTGCCGCATGGCGAACGCATCCAGCAGCACGCCCATAATTTCCCGATGAGCGTTCACTGCAAAGTGTGAGAGCAATTCAGCCGTGATCGGGTCAGGCTCTGGGGCCGGCGGTTTTTTGCTCTTGCGCTTCCGAGGTGCATTTGGTGCAGCCGCGGGGTTGGCGGGGTCAGGCTGCAGTTGGTGCTTCTTCTTCCTACTATCTTCTTTTTCTTTTTCCTTATAGGTAGATGTTGCGGAATCTGCAACATGGTCTACTAGAGAACCTGCAACATGGCATGTTGCGGAAAGTGCAACATGGGGGAGGCTCTCAAGGGCTTCATAATCGATGCTCACAGAGCCGGTCGCATCGCCACCGTCGATCTCGTGCTGGGCATACAGCACCAGCCCGCGCGCGCGCAGGTCGGCGAAGATGCGCTGGATCGTCCACACGCTCCAACAGGAGAAGAACTCATCCTGCCATTGGGCATATGAAGCGCGCACCCATCGCCGGCCATTGCGAATCTCGCTCATGCGCGGGGTCACCAGCATGTAGTGCAACTGCTGTAGCGCAATGGCCGGTCGCTCACCGCCCAGCGCCAGCGCCAGGGTGGGGAGAAACTGCAAAGGGGTTTCGTTTATCAGAAGTTTGCTCATTGCCGTTTTGCGCCTTGATGCTTTTTGGCAAATTCAATTGCCAAAAAAAAGAGAGGTTAAGCCTCGCGGGTGTAGATCACGCCTTCATCGTGCGTGCTGACCAGCAGCAGCCGTTCGGCAATCACCAAGTTGCTGAACGCTGCCGACACTGCCGCCGCGTCTTGGATTGATGGGGATTCGTCATTCCCATACAGCCGGCACGCTTCTTCGAGATGGTCATATGCCTTATCGATCAGTTCCGCATGGTCCATGTGACGCGCCGGCATAGGTTCGTCATCGTCCGCCGGCTCAGGCTCCGGCGCTTCGTCGATCGGGGCCGGCGCCGGCTTCTCAAGATGGGCCTTGCGCGCTGCTGCATACAGCTCTGCATTCTTCTGCTCGATCTCGGTGCGCATCCTCTCGGCGTCGCGGTAGGCCATGCGCGCCAGATACACGGCTCTGGACATTCGCGACAGTTGCGCAATGTTGGATGCGTTGTTGACCCGTTCGCCAAAATATCCGCCTGGCTTGAACACCAGCATCTGCATGGGGTAAGAGAATCCCATCGCCTCATCCATCACAGTTTTGGTTTCAATTTCTGGGCAATTCACGCGCTCCTCAACCAGTTTCCACTCGCCATACCCAACACCACGCGCGCCGTAAGTCCAGTGCAGCCGAATGCGCGTCAAGCCCGGCGCGTTGATCGTGATGTCTGTATATGCTTCGGAGTCACCGCGAGATGACATGATGATCTCGCCATGCTCGGCATACTGCATCAGGTCAGCGCCCACTTCGCGCATCGCCACTGCCCTGAGTGCATCTTGCTTAATGCGCAATTCCTTCTCGCGCTGTTCAGCGCGTTCCTGCTCGGCGACTACCTCGGCAGCCTTCGCCTTTGCCACCACTGCATCGACATTCGCAACCAAC
>JBDHWI010000100.1:0-15168 GCA_039810125.1 Thermoflexales bacterium
CCTCAAGCGCTTCGTCACAGCAGGTTGGGTTGCGCCGGCGGCGTGTACTTGTAGCCAAGATGCTCGTAGGCGCGCTGCGTCGCCATGCGCCCGCGCGGCGTGCGATCCAGAAAACCGAGTTGCAGCAGATACGGCTCGACCACGTCCATGATCGTGTCGCTCTCCTCGCTGATGCTTGCGGCAATGGTCTCCAGGCCGACCGGCCCGCCGTTGAACTTCTCGATGATGGCCTTCAGCACGCGCCGGTCAAGATCGTCAAGGCCAAGCGGGTCAACTTCGAGCAGGTTGAGCGCCTCGCGCGAGAGCGCCGGCGTGACGCGGCCATCACCCTTCACCTGCGCGTAATCGCGCACGCGTTTGAGCAGTCGCAACGCCACCCGCGGTGTGCCGCGCGAGCGCTGCGCCACTTCGGTCAGCGCCTCGGCATCCATCGGCGTGTTGAGCAGTTTCGCCGCGCGCGACACGATCTTCTCAATGGCGTCAACCGGGTAGAAATCGACGCGCAATTGCGCGCCAAAGCGCGCGCGCAACGGCGCGGTCATCAGCGCCAGGCGCGTGGTTGCGCCGATGATGGTGATCGCCGGCAGCTTCAGGCGCACGCTGCGCGCGCTCGGCCCCTTGCCAATCACAATGTCGAGCGCGTAGTCTTCCATCGCCGGATACAGCACTTCCTCGACAGCGCGGTTGAGGCGGTGAATTTCGTCGATGAAGAGGATGTCGTTGGCGCGCAGGTTGGTGAGGATGGCGGCGAGATCGCCGGCGCGCTCGATGGCCGGCCCGCTGGTCACGCGCACGGATGAACCCATCTCGTTGCCCACGATGTGCGAGAGCGTGGTTTTCCCGAGACCCGGCGGCCCGTAGATCAAGATGTGATCCAGCGCTTCGCCGCGCGCCCTGGCCGCCTCGACCATCACGCGCAGGTTGTCGCGCACCTTGTCCTGCCCAATCAGTTCATGCAGCGACTGCGGGCGCAGGGCGCGATCAAGCGCGCCGTCGTCCTCCGGCCGGCCTTCTCCGCTCACCATTCGGTTCGGTGCGTCATCTCTGGGCATCGATGCGATTATAGGACATGTGTTCTAGCGTCAGAACGTCGCAACGGCTTCATCCACGTCGCGGAAGATTTGCAGCACCATGTCCATGCCGGAGGTGTGCAACACTTCGGTGACGAGCGGTTTGGGGTTGACGAGCTTGAGGTGCGGCGAAGTGAAGGTGCCGGCGCGAATGCCCTGGTTCATGGCTTCCTGGCTTTCAGAAGGCGCGTCACTGCGCAACTGCTTCATCATCATGCTGAGCAGGCGCAGGCCGGCGCTGCTCATGTAGGGCACATCGGTCAAATCCAGCACCATGTTGCGCGCGCCGGCGTCATAGGCCGCCTTCATTGCCTGATGGAGTTGTTCGTGCGTGTGCGTATTGATCTCGCCGTTGACGTGAAACACGGTCACCGGTGTGGTTGCGCCTTGCGCCTGCGTGGTCGTTATCTTCATGGGGGCTTTTCCTCCACTGCGTAGGGCGATGTTACAACGGCTGCGCCAATCGCGCATGATCAACTCGTATAATCCCGCCATGCCCCTGCTGATCGACGGACACAACCTCATCGGCAAAATGTCCGATTTGAAGCTGAGCGACCCCGACGACGAAGACAAGTTGATCGCGCGGTTGAAGAAATATACGGCGAAGACGAAGAAGCGCGTAACGGTGGTGTTCGATCCACCGCGACAGAGCGAGTGGTTTGCGTGGTCAGATGACCGCTATGAGCAACCCAACCTGGAGATCATCTTCGCAACGATGGGGCGCAAGGCCGACGACGTGATCCGCGAGCGCATCCCGCGCGTCAAAGACAAGCAGGGCTTGATCGTCGTCACGTCGGATGCGGCAGTGGCAAACTTCGCGCGGCAGTGCGGCGTGAAGAACGTGCGCTCATCTGAATCGTTTGCCGAGGAATTGCGCCAGGAACTGAAGCCGCCGGCGCCAAGCGGGAAGCCGGGCATCACCCAGGCCGACCTCGACGAGTGGCTGAAGATTTTCCCTGAGCCAAAAGCTCAAACAAAACCCCCTGCCCCGCCCAAACCCGATCCAAAGAAAAGCAAGAGCGAGCGGCGCATGGAGCAACTGAAGAAACAGGCCAGAGGTGGAGGCCGATTGCACTAGCCGGCAGGTTGCGCGCCATCCTCTCCCAACACCGCATCCAGGACGCGCACAAACACCTCCACGTCACCGAGAGTCAGGCACAACGGCCCACGAATCTTCAGAATGTTGTGGTGGATGCCATCGGTGCCAATGAGCAGGCCGCGCTGCTGCATGCGGTCGGCGATATAGGCGGCTTGCCTGGCCGCCGGCGCCAGCAAGTCCCGATCATCCACCAATTCCACACCCAGCATCAGCCCACCACCGCGCACATCGCCGATGATGGGATGTCGCGCCACCAAGGCGCGCAGTTGCGCTGCAAGGGCATCGCCCACGCGCAACGCGTTTGCCTGCAACCCTTCACGTTCGATCACATCCAGCACTGCATTGCCGACCGCACAGGCAGCCGTGCTACCGCCAAAAGTGCTGAAGAACTCCATGCCATTGTCGAAGGCGGCAGCAATCGCCGGCGTGGTAATCACCGCGCCCATCGGGAAGCCATTGCCGATCGGCTTGCCAAGCGCGACGATATCCGGCATGACGCCGTAGCGCTCGAATGCCCAGAAGTGTGTGCCCAGCCGGCCGAAGCCGGTCTGCACCTCGTCGGCGATGCACACCCCGCCGGCAGCGCGCACGCTTGCGTACACCGCCGGCAGGTAGCCGTCCGGCAACACGATCTGCCCGCACACGCTCGGCACGCTTTCGATGATGAAGCCGCACAGGCCGCGCCCTTGCGCGTGGATGGCGTCGATGATGCGCTGCACATCCTGTGCGTAGTGCAAGCCGGCGGCGGCATCCTCGCGTCGATATTTGCCGCGATAGACATCCGGCGCGTCCGCTTTGTGCACCCAGTCGGGCAGGCCGGCGCCGCCAGGCCCTTCAGCTTTGTAGGGGCTGATGTCGATCAGCGTGGACGTGTGGCCGTGGTAGGCGCCCTCGCCCACGATCAAATCGCGCTGACGAGTGCAGGCGCGCGCCAGACGCAATGACAACTCCGTCGCCTCACTGCCCGACGCAACGAAGAAGCACACCTTCAGGTCGCCCGGCATGCGCTCGGTCAACCGGCGGGCATAGCGCGTCAGTTCGGCTTGCAAGTAGCGCGTGTTGGTGTTCAGCACCGCCAACTGGCGCTGCACAGCCCGCACCACATGGGGGTGGTTATGGCCGACATGCGGCACGTTGTTGTAGAAGTCGATATAGCGCCGGCCATCCGCATCGAAGAGGCATTGGCCTTCTCCGCGCACGATGTGCAACGGGTGGCGATATGAGATGGAAAGATTGTGGCCAATGCGCCGCCGGCGCTCATCCACAATCTCTGCCATCGTGGCTTGTGGCGGCGGAAAGCGCCCCGCCGACACACCCACCACGATGTTTGGATCAGGGCAAAGGCTGCGCCACACCGCACGGTCGCTCGCGCGCGCCACACCGGGGAAAGTGCCGTTGAAGTCGAGCAAGTCCGTGATGATCTGAAAATGCAGGTGCGGCGGCCAATCGCCATTGACGGAAAAATCGCCAATGGTTGCAAGGCGCTGGCCGCGCTGAATTTTCACGCCGGCGCGCAGCCCATCCAGCGACTCGCGGCTGAGGTGACCATACAGCGTGTAGAACACGACGCCCTCGCCGGCCGCATGTTGAAGGATGATGCATGGGCCGTAGTCAAGCCGCGCAGGATTGTCGGCAAAGCTATGCACGACGCCATCGAAAGCCGCAAACACGGGGGAGCCGGCGGGCTGAAACAGATCGAGGCCCAGATGCACCGTGCGGTATTCGATGCCGTTTTCGCCCTGTGTTCCAAAGTCCTCGCTCTTGTAGATCAGGCGCGCCTCATCATGCCGGCCGATGCCGGCGACGGCACCTTCAGCTTTCATGCGCTCAAACAGCAACCGCGAAAGCTTCTCCGGTGTGTCATGCGTGTCCGGCAGACCCAGATCCAGGTTGCCGGCGCTCAGGTCGAACACAAGCGCTGGCGCGGTGCGCACATCTGGCGCAACAACGCTCGCCGCTTCACTGGCATGCGCTTGCAGCCACTGGCACACTTTCGGCGCATGCGGCGCCGGCTCTAACCCGCAGGCCTGGCGCAATTTGTAGTGTGCCAGGCGCGGGTGCTCCTGCTGCACCCGCGCAAGCGTGCGCCACGCCGGCGCTTCGCTCACCAGCACATAGGCATCGTCAGGGCTTTCGCGCTTGCGCCGCGCGCTGTTCACCACGCTCACGCACAGCCGCATCACCGCAAGCGGATACAGCACTTCGATCTCGGCTGCGGTCAATGGGAATGCGGCTTGATAGCCGCGCGCGAGATGTGCCGCGCTTGCCAGCGGGTCAGGTTTGTCGAGCATGACGTAGGCCATCGCAATGGCGAGGTTGCAAACTACTGGCGCGAACAGCGCGTCACCAAAGTCAATCAAACCGGTGGCGCGCGCGTCATACCCCGTCCCGCTCACCAGCACGTTGTAGTCGTTGGCATCGTTGTGGATGACGGCTCGCCGCAGGCCGGCAAGCGCGGGCTGCACGGCGCTGCTGTAGTGCGCCAGATGCCGCTGCACGATGGCGCGCCTGTCTGCATCGTCAATCAAGTCCGCATCCGCATCGATCCACCCAGCCTTGCTCAGATCCCACTTCAGCTCGCGATGTGCGCCGGCATGGTCGAATCCGGCCAGCGCCGCATCCACTGTGCCGAGCATGCGACCAAGGCTGGTGAGAAGCTCGGGCAGTTGCGGTCTCACCTGCGCCATCAGGCGGCCATCAAGCCAGGAAAGCAGCCGCGCGAAGCGCCGGCCCTTTACACTGTCGATACTGTCGATCGCGCAAAATGGATCGGCGTCCATCGTGGGAATCAGCCGCTGCACAAAAGAGGCCGCCGGCGATTGTGCCAAGCGCGCCAGCACAGCGCACTGGAGGTCAATGTTGCTGCGCAGTTCGTCGGGAGGCGAGACGCGCAACAGAAAGCGCCGGCCATCGACCGCATCCAGCCTGAAATTGGCGTCAAATTCACCATCCAACCTTGTTGCAACGGCGTGGATGCCATAGTGATGCAATGCGATTTGGGCGGCGAGCGCCGGTGTGAATGAGTTCATCATTAAGTAGCGCCGACAAGTGTAAGGGATTACGCGCGAGAGAAAAGCGCCAAAAGATGATAGATCGCGCGCATCCAGCCTCATTAGACTGTTTCACGGGTCACAAACGCGCCGCCGGCATCCCCTCATGCCGTGCGACAAGGAGACAGCCATGAATACATGCAGGTCGCTCACGCGCCTCTTCGGCGCAATCACGCTGGCCGCAACGCTGGCCGGCAGCCTGACGCCGGCGGAAGCCGCACCGCCAGCCGAGCCTGAGGGCAGCGGCAAGGTCGCTTACGTCTTTCGCCGCGACACGCCCGATATCCTCGCGTATGCCAATTTTCTGACAGCCAAGGGCTACAACGTGACCAACGTGCCGCTTGGCGCAGTGCTTGGCACCGATTTCACACAATTCGACCTCACTGTCATCGCTGACGACACCGGCAACCTCAACGATTGGGGCATTCCGCCCAACACCGCTGCACAGGTGACGCAAATCACCAGCGCGCGCCGGCCCATCCTCGGCATCGGTGAAGGAGGCTACGCATTCTTCGGCCAAGTGCCGGATTACGTTGGCTGGCCGAACGGCTGGCACGGACCAAACGCGCTCCTGGATCGCGCTGCCGGCGCGCCGGCGGCGATTTTCTCCGCGCCAAATGCCATGCCGGCCGGCACAATCAAGGTCTATAGCAACCCCAGCAACGAGGTTGGCATCTATCTGCCGCCGGCGCCGGCGGATGTGATCGCTGTCGGGTTGGAGCCGACAACACCCGATCACGCCAGCCTGGCTTTTCAGGGCTGCCATTTTCTATGGGGCTTCTCCGACGACCCGACGAAGATGACCGGCGACGGGCAAGGCTTGTTTGAGAACTATGTGCAGTATGCGCGCACATTTCAGTGCGCGCGCAATCCAACACCACCCCCGCAGGATTGCTACCGCCTCTTGAAGAGCGCAGTGCCGGCGGACGGATCAACCGTCGCGCCAGGCGCGGTGATCCTCTACAAGATCGCATACGCAATCAACCCCACCGGCGGGCCAAACTGTCCGAACGAAGCGCGCATCACCGACAAGGTGCCAGACAACACCATGTTTGTGCCAGGCAGCGCCAGCGATGGCATCTCGCCGGCGGCGGATGGCACGCTGGCATGGGTGGTGTCTGGCAGTGGCACGAAGGAATTCCGCGTGTCTGTGCTGGATACTGCCTGCCGGCAGACTGTCGCCGGCGCGCCGCTTGGCTTCATCGAGAACCGGGCCGCGCTGTATCTGCCCGGGTATCTGACCGTGCTCAGCAACCTCGTCACGCACAAGGTGCAATGTGGACCGATCAGTTTCCCAAATGACCAACCGCCGTACGCTGAGAAGGAGATCGAGATCTATCCATATCCGATCATCGCTGGTCATCCCACCGAGGTGAGCGTGAAGGTGACCAACAATACTGCTGCGCCGGCCACCGTGGTTGTGCATTTCCAGGGCAGCGCCGACAAATTCGGCATCGGCATGTCGTTCACCGACTTCGCAACGAAGACCGTGACAATTCCGCCGAACAGCACGGTGAAGGTAAAGACGATTGCGACATTTGCAGCCACCGGCCACTACTGCATCCAGATCAAGGTGGATGTGCCGGGCGGACCGCCGCTCTACACGCAGCGCAACCTCGACGTGATGGAAGACTTGAAGCCAGGCCAGACCGACATCCTCACATTCACGGTCGGCAACCCGACATCATTCAACCCACTCACGATCAATCTGCATGTCATCAACACCTGCCCGGGTTGGAATGCAGTCGTGGCGCCGGCATCGGTCACACTCGCGCCTGGCGCGACGCAGACCGTGCAACTGCACACCACACCGCCGAATCCGATCCTCTTTGGCAGTGGTTGCCACATCGACGTGCAGGGCTGGTATGTCGATCCCACCACAAATCTACCGGTATTGCTGGGCGGCATTCGCAAGTTGGATGTGCCGCCAGTGCATCTGCCGCACCCCGAAATCCCGTGGGAAGAGAAAGAGATTACGGTAAATCCAAACCCACCAGTGACGGGACAGCCGGCGCAAATCTGCGTGCAACTGCAAAATCCGATGCCTTTCCCGCGCACGGTGACACTGGAATACGCGGTCGCGGATTTCGGCGCCGGAATCCCATTCACGCCGGTGGCGATGCAGACAGTGACGCTGCCGCCGAACAGCTTTAACAACTACTGTGTGAACTGGACGCCGGCTGCTGGCGGCACGCTGCATCGCTGCATCCTCGTCACGCTGAAACAGGAGGGCTACATCGACGATCACAGCCAGCGCAATATCAACGTGGTGCGCCCGCTGCGCAATCAGATTGACAAGCTGAAGGTGCCGGCAAAGATCGTGAACCCGGATGGCATCTCGCACACGCTGAAGCTGGAGCCAACCTTGATCGGCATCGACCCGGCATGGGGCGTGGAGATCAAGATGGGCGATGGCAGCGTCATGCCGCAGGTGATCGGCCCCGGCCAGACGTTGGGCATCTTGATCGGGTTGTTGTTACCGGCCAACATGCAAGCGCAGGGCATGGATGCGGCCAGCGCAGCTGCTGACCCGCGCGTGGGCGATGAGAGCAGTGTGCAGGTGAATGTGCTGTTCGACGGTGAATCCGCCGGCGGCTTCACCGTGCAATTCGGCCCGCCAAATACGATCAACATCCCGCTCGTCAACCGCGACTACACGCCGCAGTAAGTTGCAAAATGCAGAGGCGGGGCATCGCCGCCCACAAAAAGCCGCGCGAAGCAAGTGTGCTTCGTGCGGCTTTTTGCCTGCTGATATTGTACCGTTATTGCGCAGTAAAGCCTGCGGATTGACATGGAGAAGGTGGCGCAAGGCCAGTCATTCAGCCATCACAAACCACAATTCACATCGCGAATCAGGTGCCCTCTTCCCAGCTCGCCAGGTAGCGCGCCTGCTCCTCGGTCAGCGTGTCGATTCGCACGCCAAGGCTTGCCAGCTTCAACCTGGCGATCTCGCGGTCTACATCATCAGGGATGGTGTAGACGTTTGGTTGCAAGCTCTTGTAGTTGCGCAGCATGTACTCCACGCCGAGCGCCTGGTTGGCAAAGCTCATATCCATCACCGCGGCTGGGTGACCCTCAGCGGCAGCGAGGTTGATCAGCCGGCCATCACCGAGCAGGTTCAGCTTACGACCGTCCTTCATCGTGAATTGCTCGACGAATGGGCGCACCTGACGCGGTGCTTCGCCGTTGCTCAGATCGACCAGCGCAGGGATGTTGATCTCCGCATTGAAATGACCGCTATTGCTGAGGATCGCGCCGTCCTTCATCACTTCGAAGTGACCCTTGTCCAGTACATTCTTGTCGCCAGTGACGGTGATGAACACGTCACCCTTCGCGGCGGCATCCTTCAGCGGCATCACCTGGAAGCCATCCATGAGCGCCTCCAGCGCCGGCAACGGGTCAACCTCGGTGACGACGACATGCGCGCCCAGACCGCGCGCGCGGCTGGCCACGCCGCGGCCGCACCAGCCATAGCCGCTGACGACCACAGTGCGGCCGGCGAGCAGGATGTTCGTCGCGCGAATCACGCCGTCCATCGTGCTCTGGCCGGTGCCATAGCGGTTGTCAAAGTAGTGCTTGGTCATGCTGTCGTTGACCGCCAGCACCGGAAAGCGCAGCGCCTTGTCCTTCGCCATCGCGCGCAGGCGGATGACGCCGGTGGTCGTCTCTTCGGTGCCGCACATCACCTCCGGCACCTGATTGGCGCGCTCCTTGTGCAGCACGCTCACCAAGTCGCAGCCGTCATCCATGGTGATCTGCGGGTGATGGTCAAGCGCCGCATTGAGATGGCGATAGTAGGTTGCGTTGTCTTCACCCTTGATGGCGTAGACCGGGATCTCGTCATTGGCCACAAGTGAGGCGGCCACTTCGTCCTGCGTGCTGAGCGGGTTGCTGGCGACCAGCACGATGTCGGCGCCGCCGGCCTGCAGCGTGCGCATCAACGCTGCCGTCTCGCTCGTCACATGCAGGCATGCGCTGACCTTAAGACCCTTCAGCGGCTGCTCCTTCGCGAAGCGCTCACGAATGGCCTTCAGCACCGGCATCTCGTTCTCCGACCATTCGATCTTGTAGCGGCCAGACGTGGCCTGGTTGATATCCTTGACGTCGAAATTCATGTTTGTGTCTCCTTAAAACAATCTTCAAAGCTTCACCGCAAAAGACACAAAGCACCGGGACTCCAGGCTGCTCCTTGTTTCCACTGCACTGCGTGCCCCTGCGCGCAGGGGTGCCGAGAGGAAAGCAGAGCGGCTTGTGTTCTTCTGACTGCAAAACAAACGGACGCAAGTATACGAGCATCGTTGCGCGGGCCGTAGTATACGAGAGCAGGGCTTGGTAAACTGTCTGTCTACATCCAACGATATGGCCTCAATAGCAACCACCGCGCCGAAACATGCGCTCTCTACGAACCCGGTGAAGATGTCGACCATCAACTTGTCGGTGTTCTACGGCACATTTCGCGCCATCGCCGAAGTCAGCATGCCGGTGTATGAGCGCAGCATTACAGCCATCATCGGCCCTTCCGGCTGCGGCAAAAGCACTCTGCTCCGCTCGCTCAATCGCATGAACGACCTGGTGCCAAAGTCGCGCATCGAGGGTCAGGTGTTGCTGGATGGTGACAATTTGTATGCAAGCGACATGGACGTAGTGGATGTGCGCCGGCGCGTCGGCATGGTCTTTCAGCGCCCGAACCCATTTCCCAAATCCATCTATGACAACATCGCCTTTGGTGTGAAGTTGCAGGGTCGATTTTCAAAGGGCGACCTGGACGCCATCGTGGAGAAAAGCCTGCGCCGCGCAGCCATCTGGGATGAGGTGAAGGACAAACTCAGGCAACCCGGCCCAGCGCTCTCCGGCGGCCAGCAACAGCGCCTGTGCATCGCGCGCGCCATCGCCGTGGAGCCAGAGGTGATCCTGATGGATGAACCGTGCTCCGCGCTCGATCCCGTGGCTACGCTGAAAGTTGAGGAATTGATGCGGGAGTTGAAAGGGGAATACTCCATCGTCATCGTCACACACAACATGCAGCAGGCTGCGCGCGTGAGTGACTTCACAGCAATGATGATGATGCGCCCTGATCGCGCCGGCGAGATGATCGAGTTTGACGCAACCGATAGAATCTTCACCAGGCCGAGGGACAAGCGCACCGAGGATTACGTGACCGGACGCTTTGGTTGATCGCGAAAAGTGCTTTGCAACTTCCTGCGCTTGCGTTCAAAATCCGCGCAAGGAGCAGACAACATGCTAAACGTAAAGATCATCGGCGCGGATTCCAATGACAGCCGGCGACTCGAGGAGATGGTCCTCGACGTGGCCGATTCGATGGCGCTCGACGTGACCGTGTCGCATGTCAGCGACGCCGGCGAGATGGCGAAATGGCAGGTGGCGCAAATGCCGGCGCTCGTCGTCAATGAGCGCGTGGTGTGCGCCGGTCGCATCCCGATGAACGAAGAGGTCGCCTCGTATTTGCTGAGCGAGCCGGCGTGATCGCGATGCGCTACGCCGCAACGCCTGCCAGCCTGCACACCGCCTCGATCTCAGCACGCGTGGGACATTGCCGGCCGCTGCCGATCTTCTGCACTTTGGCCGCGCCGACGCAGTTCGCAAAGCGCGCAGCCGCCGCCACATCTCGGCGCTTCAGCCATTCCACCACGAAGCCGGCGGCAAAGGAATCACCGGCGGCGGTCGTGTCGCGCACATTCACGGGGATGCCGGCGATCTCGACTGCGTCACCCTGCTGAAGGAATACAACGCACCCTTCCCCGCCGCGCTTGATGATGACATGTCGCGAGCCTTGCGCCAGCATCCAGCGCGCAGCATCAGCGAACGTTGATGTGCGCGTGTACTGCATGGCCTCATCGGCGGTGAGCAAACTCACTTCGCTCATGCGCAAAATATCGAGCGTTTGCGGGCGCACGCTCGCTTCGTTCACGATTGGGCCGAGGTCGTTCATGATCGGCACGCCGGCGGCAAAGGCGATTTGGGTGGCTTGCACCGCGCTGCCGGCGACGCGCCGCTCATGCAGCGCATAGCCAGGCATGAAGAAGGCGTCGGCCTGCTGAATGGCCCGCTCCGAGCGTTGGTCGATAACGAAGGGATCGCCAGTGCCATCGCGCACGAGGAAGACGTGCTGGCCGGCATCATCGACGATCACCAGCACCAGCACATTCACGCTGCCGGCGCCGCGCTGCGCAAATTGCACATCGACGTGCTCATCGCGCAGCATCTCGAATACGCTCTGGCCATAGGTGTCCTCACCCACTGCGCCAAAGGCGATTGCGCGCGCGCCAAGCCGTGCCGCCGTGATGAGAAAGTTGCCGGCGCCGCCTGGCTCGACCGTGATCGCATGGATGTTCTGCACGCGCTCCGGCTCGATCGGCAACTGCTCAACAGTCATCACGAGATCAGTCACCAGGTCGCCATAGCACACCACCGCAGGTTGTTTCAAGGTCATCACGCGCGCATCGTAGTGGATTCATGCGATGGCCGCAAGTGCGCCGGTGGTTTGCCATCGCAATGCGAATGGTATATTCGCGCGAAGGAATTTCATGTCGCGCAAAGCCATTTTCTTGATCGGGTTGATGATCGCATTGGTGGTCGCAGCCGTTGCCGCCAGCATTTTCGCCTATCGCAGCGCCTACGACGCCTTCGCCAATGACCTGCCCATCCTCTACGAGATTGTGGCACAGCCGCAGATCCAGCCCACTTCACACGCCACATCACATCCGAACGACCTGATCCAGTTGCCGGAGCCGTGGGATGGCAAGGAGCGCGTGAACATCCTGCTGCTTGGCATCGATCAGCGCATGGGCGAGAAAGACACCTGCTATCGCACCGACACGATGATCGTGTTCACGCTCGACCCGGTGACGATGCAGGCCGGCATGTTGTCGATCCCGCGCGACATCTGGGTGCCGATCCCCGGCTTCGACAACAACCGCATCAACACCGCCAACTGCCTCGGTGACACGCAGGATTATCCGGGCGGCGGCATGGCGCTGGCCCAAAAGACGGTGGAGAATTTCCTCGGCGTGAACATCCACTATGCCGCGCGCATCAACTTCACGGCCTTCGAGAACTTCGTCGATCGAATCGGCGGCATCGATATCGATGTGCCTGAAGACATCTACGACGCCACCTACCCCACCAACGATTACGGCACAGAGGTGTTCAGCATCGACAAGGGCATGCAGCACATGGACGGCGCGACAGCGCTGAAGTACGCGCGCACGCGCCACAGCGGCAACGGCGACTTTGACCGCGCCCGCCGGCAGCAGCAGGTCATCCTCGCAGTGAAGGAAAAATTGCAGGACCCGCGCACGATGGCCTCACTCATCTCGCAGGCGCCGGCGTTGCTCGAAGAACTTCGCAGCTCGGTCAAAACCGACATGACGCTCGACCAGATCCAGCAACTCGCACTGCTGGCAACGAGGATCGAGCGCGACAAGATCAAGAGCGATGTGCTGGATCAGCGCTATACATCCTTTGCCACCACGCCGGAAGGCTATGAAGTCGTCATCCCCAACCGCGAGCAAATTGCGCTCTTGCGCGACACGCTCTTTTCCAGCGAGGCAGACGCCGCAGTCGAAAATTCGGCGAACATCGCTGTCACGCCGGCTTCTCCCTGACTTTCACCCACACAAACGCCACGAGCGCCAGCACAACTGCAATTAACGCAACCCACATCACTAGGGCGATCTGTCCCAGCGCAAACAGCGGCAGGGCGATGAGCGAGGCGATGATGCGGCCAAATGAGAATACAAAGCCGACGAAGCCCATCATCGTGGCGCGCGCCGGCGGCACCAACTCGCTCGCCACCGGCAGCGACGCCACCAGGGCAAATTCAAAGGTGAGCGACACAAAGAACAAGCCAACCAGCAACGGCGCAAGCGCGCCGGCCCATACGATCACCAGCCCAAAGGAAAGGACATACAGCGCCGTTGACACCAACACCGCGCGACGCTTGCCCATGCGATCCACCAGCGCGATCGTCATCAATTCGGCAATCACATCTGCGATGCCCAGCACGACCGACGCCAACCCCAACTGCTCCGGCGTCAAGCCAAAGGTTTGCACCATGTAAGGCGCGTAGGTCAGAATCATCAACTGGTGCGCGAAGGAGATGAGCGCGCCAAAGCCAAGCAACAGATGCGCCGGCTTGAAGCGCAACACCATGCGCACACCGCTCCAGTCCAGCGCGCCGGCGTTCAACGCGGTGTTCCGGGTGATGGCGTAGCGCAGCGTCATCAGCAAGCCGATCAGGGCGACGATGCCCATCAGCACAAACGGCGCCCACCATGCGACGCGCGCCACCATGAACCCAAACACCGGCGCGCCGATGATGAACGACAGCGCCCACGACAGTTCGACGATGCCGATGGCAGTGCCGCGCTTTTCGTACGGCACCACATCGCCGATGAACGCCTGTACTTGCGGCGTGAACAGCGCCTTGCACACCCCCAGCGCGAAGAACAGCGCCAGCACGATGCCAAACGCCGGCGCGATCGGCAACAGCAGGCACGCCACAATGAACGCGCCGCTGGAGAGCATGGCCATGGTTCGCCGGCCCAGGCGCCCTTCGGCCACGCCGATGAGCGGCCCAAACAGGCCGGCTGCGCTGAGCGCCACCGCCAGCCAGCCTGCGCTGGCCGGATCTGCGCCAAACGCGACCGCGATGAAGGTAATGAACGGCAGCGGCGCGCGATACGAGGCGTCCATCGCGAAGCGCAGCACCACAAGCGAAGTGAGCGCCGGCGCGAGTTTGATCGGCTTGTCAACCGGAGAGGTAGCTGCGCTCATGCCAATGCCACTGCCTCTCGCGTCACCAGATCGCGGAAGCGGCGCATCAATTCGCGCGTGATTGGGCCCGGCGTGCCATCGCCGATCGTGAAGTGATCGATCATCACCACCGGCATGATCTCCCGTGACACACTGGTGATGAAGCACTCGCGCACGGACGGCAGGTCGTTGTATTTCACCGCTTCCATGGAAACCGGCAACACACTCTGCCCCACTTCCAGCACCAGCGCGCGGGTCACGCCTATCAACACGCGAGCTTCCTCGGTGCGCAAGACGCGCGCTGAGTCGATTGCAAAAAAGTTGCTGCTCAGTCCTTCCAGCACGCAACCGTCATCAGCGATCATCAGCCCCTCATGCGCATCCGCCGGCAACGCGCGATAAGCATCCGCCGCCGATGCGATGAAGGTCGTGCTTTTGGCGTGCGGTGTGTTGCGGTGCAGAGTGACGCTGACACAGCGCACGCCAGCCTCATATAACGCCGGCGCATACGGCGTGAATGGCTCAACCGAGATGAACAGGCGCGGCGGCGCAAACGTGAGTCGGAAGCGCGATTCACCGTAACCCATTTGCGCGATGACGCCGGCGATGGCGCGCTGCGCCGCCCCATCGTCGATCGCGCCATGTTGACCCATCAACAATGCCGATTCTTCCAGCCGGCGAAAGTGCTGTCCCAGCCGCAACACGCGATCGTGATGGTAGGTGCGAAAGGTCGTGTATGCACCTTCGGGCAACGCCGCCGACGCCGCGCTCATGCCAGCATGCTCGGCCACGCGCTGCACCTCGCCATCAACACCATCAACCAGTTCAAAGGTGGTAACCATCGTGTTTCCGATTCTGCCACGAACACAAACAGCCGTTTGGCGTTGTCTTGCAGGTAGCATGGGCAACATGCACACCGTGCTGCTGCGGCTCGCCGCATGGTTCATAGCGCTGCTTATCGCGCTCACGATTCCAATCATGCTGCGCATTCCCGTCCCCGGCGATTGGGCGCTGGTGGAATGGGCGCTTGGCTTGCGCAATGACGCGCTCACGCAGGTGGTGCAATTGCTCACATTCATCACCTCTGCTGCGCCGGCGCTCCTGATCTGCGCGTCAGTCAGCAGCGCATACTACTTCATCCAGCATCGCGCGGCTTTCCATCCCCCCAGCACCT
>JBDHWI010000101.1:0-15133 GCA_039810125.1 Thermoflexales bacterium
TCGTTCACCAGCGTGTCGGGCTTCACACCCTGATACACCACGCGCACACGCTGCGCCGTCGCGAGATTGTTTATCAGCTGGTCGCGGTCATTCACCACGTCAAACTCCAACCGCAGAGAGCTTGCGTCGTAGGTGATGCTGTCGCCAACCACGAGGCCGGTCAACTTGAGCGAACGATCGGCCGTCAGTTGGCCGGCTTGCTGCTTGGTGATGAGGTCGTTCACCTTCACCTCCATGCTGCTGTTGCCCAGCACGGTGAAAACCATCACCGCGACCACCGCTGCCAGAATCAGGCCAATGCCGATGAGAAACTTTGGTTTCATACGCGTCTTTTCCCTGCGCGCATCATTGTAGCAACTGTCGATGAGACAGCAGTGAGATTTATCACATATGGCCGGCTATGGTCGCCACAGTGTGCCGTCGGGCAGCCGGCTCTGCGTCCAGTGAATTACGCCATCCTTGAACTGCGACGTGTTGGGGTGGATGGGATATTTCGCAGCGAGCGCCTCATCGATGTCGATGCCGAGGCCTGGCTTGTCACTCGCATACAGGAAGCCATCCCGCAATTCCGGGCAGCCAGGGAACACCTCGCGCAGCGTGTCAGTGAAGCCGCTGAACTCCTGGATGCCAAAATTGTGAACGGTCAGATCGACCTGCACGTTTGCCATGTGTCCCACCGGCGACACATCGCCCGGCCCGTGAAAGGCAGTGCGCACCCCAAAGGCTTCGCAAAGAGAGGCCAGCTTCCGTGCAGGGGTAATCCCGCCGATGTCGCTCATGTGCACCCGAATGAAGTCAATCAACTGCTCAACGATAAGCGGCTTCCATTCCAGCGGGTGAGTGAACAGTTCGCCCATCGCTAGCGGCACGGTGCTGTGCTGGCGGATGCGGCGGAACCACTCGATATCCTCTGGCGCGAGCGCGTCTTCGAGGAAGAACAGGTGATAGGGTTCCAGCATCTTGGCGAAGCGCACCGCCTCGATCGCCGGCAGTCGCTCGTGGATGTCGTGCAGCAGAGGTGTTTCGAAGCCGATCTTGCTGCGCACATAGTCGAACATCTTCTCGACCGACAGCATGTAGATGACCGGATCGTAATATTCGCCGGCGAGTGCGCCTTCTGGGCTGCGCGCCACACCCTTCAACCCGCCATACACGCCAACATTCAAGTAAGGGCTTTCCTTCTTTTTGCCCTTTGCAGATTTGCTTTTGGTGATGGCTTTCTCGCGCTTGGCGATTCCGCCATAGCCGCCGATCTGCAGGCGGATGTACATGATGCCCTGTTCCTGCAAGGCATACAGATTGTCCAGCACCTCTTGCGGGTCGCGCCCGTCGGCATGGCGATACACCGCCACGCCATCGCGACTTTTGCCGCCAAGCAGGTCGTATACCGGCATGTTTGCCAGCTTACCCTTGATGTCCCACAGCGCTTGATCGACACCGCTGACGGCATTGTTCAGCACCGGTGAATTGCGCCAATAGCTGTTCTGGTAGCACAGTTGCCAGATGTCCTCGATGCGCGACACGTCACGGCCGATCAGCAGCGGCTTGAGATAATCTTCGACAGCGGCGTAAACGCTGGTGAGGCGCTGGGTGAAGGTGGCGCAACCCACGCCGTGCAGCCCTGGCTCCGACGTTTCGATCTTGACGACAGCCAGGCCGATGTTCGCCGGCGCCGTCAGGATGCATTTCACATTTCTAATTGTGATGGTCATGATTCAATCTCCACAGCGATTTAACCTGAGCTTGGCCAGCCGTCAAGCCGGCCGGCTGCGTTGATTCTGCCTCGCGGGAAAACAACAGCGGCGAGCATCGCTGCTCGCCCTGTTGCATGAGATTCATCTGAGGTGACTAAAATTTCACCTTGCCGTTGATCTTGAAGCTGTGACCAATCTCATCAAGCGCATCCCGGTTCGCATCGATCGAATCGGTCGGCACTACGATGCGCAGGAACACCAGCGTATTGTCCACCTGATCGAGATAGACGATGCCGGTCATTGCAGTTTCACGGTCGCCATCCTTGATCGTGAAATTGAATGACTTCGAGGCCGAGTTGGCGTTGTCGGCTTTGGCGTCATTGCCGTTGAACCCCTCCACATGTGAGCCGATGGCATCTTCCACATATGACTCAAGCGTGCTTATCATCTTCTTCTTGTCCAGCTTGCCTTTGGTGTTCTTGAATCCTTCCACCATGAGGAAGCTGTAGCCATCGGGGTTGCTGAAGATGACAGAGACCTTGCCCGTCTTGCTGTTGTCCTTGATGGCCCAATGCTTTGGCACGTTGATGGAGAACAGCTTTGACTTGTGGGTAAATGCCTTCAGGTCGCCAATGGTTTCTGCATCGGTTGCGCTGACCGTTCCGGTGTTCACCTGAAGTGTGTCGAGCAACCCCAGCACTTGTTTGCTGACCTTGTCGTATTGGTCTTTCGGCAGCAGCACCGTCATGATGCTCATCATCTTGCCATCGTGCAACTCGATGAAGCTGTCTCCATACATGGTATAGGTCTGCTTGCCCACCTTCTGGTCATAACTGAAGCCGAGTGACGCGCCGTTGTTGCCAAAATTCTTTGGCTCAAAGGCCGAGAAATTCGGATATGACTCGAACTTGTCGTTGATGAAGGAAGACAGGAACTTGCCCATCTCCTCTTGCGTGGCCTCCTTGTCGAAGGGGAACACATCAACGACGATTGCAGCGTTGCCGGTGGGATCGGTGAAGGTGACGATGGCTTCTTCGTCTGGCGTGCTGTTGTCGTTGGACTCCCAATTGTCGGGGATGTCGATCTTGAACCATTTGCTTTCGTGCTCGAAGGTGACGATTTCGCCCATCTTGATGGGCTGCGTGCCTTGCGCGAACGCCGGCATCGCCGGCAAGGCGGCAGCAATGAGCGCGGTTGCGGCAACGGTGCTGATGATCTTCTGTTTCATGTTTGCTCTCCTAAGGGGTTAACTATATTGTCGCAAAATGTCGGGAGTCTGCATCGACAATATGGTGTAAATTGCCGTTGCAGCATTGATATTTCACCAACATTGCGCTGACATCGGCACAATCGGGATGAGGCGATTCGCCGGCCCCCTGATTTCCTACCTCCTTATCCCTATAATCCATCCGATGTTGAAAATCGTTGAGTTGGAAGTGGCGTTGGATACGCTGCTGAAGCGGCCGCCCTTTGATGAGGTCGTGGTGACCGAGAAGATGCGCCGGCGCACCATCGCCACCTTTGGCGAAGACCTGCACCCCGAAGAGGCGGTGCGGCGCATTCTGAAAGACGTGCGCGCGCGCGGCGATGCAGCCTTGGTGGAGTGGACGAAGCGACTGGATGGCGTGGAGATCACCGCCGGCCAGATTGAGGTGAGCGACCTCGACATCGCCACGGCTTATGACCTCGTGGATAGTGAGGTGATCGCGGCGATGGAGCGCGCTGCCGAGCGCATCAAGCAATTTCATTCGCGCGTGCCGGCGCAAACGTGGATGACGAATGATCTGGGCGGCGTGCTGGGGCAATCGATCAAACCTTTGCAGCGCGTCGGCGCTTACATCCCCGCTGGCGCTGCGCCATTGCCCAGCACGCTGTTGCATACTGTCATCCCTGCCAGGTGCGCCGGCGTCGATGAGATCATCGTGTGCTCGCCGCCGCAGGCCGGCAGCACATTACCGCATCCGATCATTCTCGTCGCCGCCGACATCGCCGAGGTGGATGCAGTGTATGCCGCCGGCGGCGCGCAGGCCATCGGCGCGCTGGCGTATGGCACCGAAACCATTCCGCGCGTGGACAAGGTGTGCGGTCCGGGCAACGCTTTTGTCGTGCTGGCCAAGCGCCAGGTGTATGGCATCGTCGGCATCGATTCTCTACCTGGCCCCACAGAGACGGTGATCGTGGCGGATGACAGCGCAAACCCCACGTGGGTGGCTGCTGACATGATGGCGCAGGCCGAGCACACCGCCGGCACGGCGTTGCTCATCACGCCCTCGCGCAAGCTTGCGGATGAGGTGGGCGCCAGCCTTCAAGCGCTCGTCGCTGCGTTGCCTGAGCCAAACCGCAGCGATATCGGTGAGTCATTTGCGAGCCGCAGCGGTTGCGTGATCGCCGAAGACTTGCTGGAAGCCGTTGCGCTGGCGGATGATTACGCGCCGGAGCATCTGTGCCTGTCAGTAAAAGATCCGTGGGCCTGGGTGGGGCGCATCAGCAACGCCGGCGGCGTGTTCGTCGGCGAGCATTCATTCGAGGTGCTGGGCGATTATGCTGCCGGCCCCAGCCACGTCATGCCCACCGGCGGCACTGCGCGCTTTGCGCCGCCGCTGAATGTGCTGGATTTCATGCGCGTGATGAATGTGATTGCACTCGATGAGGAAACATCGCGCGCCATTTCGCCCGTCGCAATGAAGATGGCTGAGGCCGAAGGGTTGCACGCCCACGCTGCCGCTGCCCGCCTGCGCATCAAAGAAGCTTAAAGAATTAAAGGAAACAATCCGTGTATATCACTCCCCCGAAAGACATCCTGATCGCTATGACGCCGTTGAACCCCTGGGACCGCGATGAATTTGGCCGGCCCTACGTGCCGGACGAATGGCTGGAGCGCATGAAGAACGTCACCACCGAAGAGGCGTGGGGCGTAATGATGGGCAAGGGTTATCCGCGCCAATTCGAGGGCAATTGGAAGGAGACGCACCCTGGTCGCATCACTGTGGGCCGCGCAGTCACGGCGCAGTTCATCCCGCATCGCCCCGATTACCACGACGTGGTGCAGAAAGCTGGCGAGGCCGAAGGGCGTGGCAGCCGTGGCGGCCAGAACTCCTGGGTCATCAACATGCTCAAGCACGGCGATGTGATGGTCGTCGACATTTTCGGCAAGGTGCAAAACGGCACCGTGATCGGCGACAACCTCGGCACGGCCATTCGCACGCGCACGCGCGCCGGCGCAGTCATCGATGGCGGCATCCGCGACTATCAGGGCCTCGTCGAACTGACTGACGTGAACTTCTACATGCGTGGCATGGACCCGACGGCGATCGCGGATGTCACGCTCGCCGGCATCAACATCCCCATTCGCATCGCCGGCTGCACTGTCATGCCAGGCGACGTGGTGCTTGGCACGCCGACCGGCGTGATCTTCATCCCGCCACATCTGGTGCAGGAAGTGGTCGAGCGCAGCGAGGATATCAGTGTGCGCGACGTGTTCGGCAAGCTGAGGCTCGCCGAGGGCAAGTACTCCTCTGGCGAGATCGATTCGAAGTGGAGCGAGGCCATTGAAGCGGACTTTGCGGAGTGGAAGCGGCTGCGCAACTCATACTGACCGATGACGGTGGGCGATAAACGATGGCGGCGTGATTGCGACATGTGGCAGGACAAACCCACGCTGGAAAATCCGAATTCTGAAATTCGCTGACATCTCGCCGACAATCGACTGTGGCAACCCGCATCTCTCATGTTTGCCAATAAAATGGTGTGCAAATGGCTTTAGCAAACATCATCAGTGCCTTTGGTCTGGCCGGCGCAGCCGGCTTGAACGCCTACATCCCGCTGCTCATCGTGGCGGTGCTGGGCCGGCTTGGTGTGCTGCAACTCAGCCAGCCGTTCGATGTGTTGACCAGTTGGCCGGCCATCGCAGCGCTGGTGGTGTTGCTGATCATCGAGTTCGTCGTGGACAAGGTGCCCGGCGCGGATCACATCAACGATGCAATTCAGACATTTGTGCGGCCGGCGGCCGGCGCAATCCTGTTTGCAGCCAACACCGGTGTCATTCAGGGTATTGACCCGGTCGTATCGCTGATTGCAGGTCTGGTGCTGGCGCTCAGCGTCCACGCGACGAAGGCGGCGGTGCGGCCGGCGGTGAACCTGACCACGATGGGCATTGGCGCGCCGTTTGTCAGCGCTGCCGAGGATATCCTTTCGGCCATCGCGTCGTTCCTTGCGATCTTCGCGCCGGTGTTGTTCGTCCTCTTTGCACTTAGCGTCGGCTTTGTTGCCTTCCGGCTCTATCGCAAGGTGCGCCAGTTGCGCAAACCAAAGCCAAATGACGTGGCCACGATTCCGAGTTAGTGCATGCGCGGCGCATCTTCACGGTGCGCCGCGCTTTCTCTAGACATGAACGACTGGCGCATCATCGGGCATGGCTGGGCAGTCAGGCGGCTGCGCAGCGCGATTGCAGACGGGCAGCTTGCGCAGTCACATCTGTTTGTCGGCCCGCCGGCCATCGGCAAGGCTGCGCTGGCGCATGCCACTGCGCGCGCCGTGCTGGGGCATGATGAGCGCACGCGCCGGCTGGTCGACCAGAACAAGCATCCTGACCTGACATTGGTGCAACCCGATGGCGATTCGATCAAGGTCGATCAGGTGCGTGAATTGCTGCGCGCCCTTACGCTTGCGCCGGTGGAGAGCCGGCGACGCGTCGCCATCATTGACCAGGCCCAGCTGATGACTGACAGCGGTAAGAACGCCATCCTTAAAACGCTGGAAGAACCCAACCCTTCAGTCGTGATGATATTGATTGCGCCGAGCGTTGATGCCGTGTTGCCGACGATCTCCTCGCGCTGCCAGGTGCTGAATCTGCGGCCGGCGCCGATCACCGACATTGAGCAGGCGTTGATCGAGCGCGGGCTGGGCAGCGAGCGCGCCGAGTTCATCGCGCGGCTCTCGCGCGGGCGCGCCGGCTGGGCCTTACGCGTCATCGATGATGAATCGTTGCTTGAGGCACGCCAGCAGCGGCTTGATGATCTGCTGGCCCTGCTCGACAGCAACCACACAGCGCGCTTTGCATTTGCAGAGAAACTGGCGCGCACCGACGCCGAGGTGATTGATGCGACGCTGGAGGAGTGGCTGTTGCTCTGGCGTGATGTGACGCGCGTGGCCGCCGGCGATGCGGTCGAGCGCATCCTGAACATCGATCGGCGCGAGGTCATCGTTGCGCTGGCCGAGCAGATCGACGTTGCCGGCGCGTCGGCAATGCTGCAAGCCGTCGGCGAGACACAAAAGCAGATCGACCGCAATGTGAATGCGCGGCTGGCGCTGGATGTGTTGCTGTTGAAGCTGCCGCGCCTCACCCATTTGCCGGACCCCGTAGCCTAGCCTTGCACGGAGCGCCGTTCGGAGTCATTGACAGCCTGGGTGTGTTTGCCTCTCTCGTTTTTCAGCTGTTCAAGGCCGCCAGAAAGGCCTGCGGCTGTTCCTGATGCGGCAGGTGGCCGGCGTTGGGAATGATGCTGAGTGATGCACCAGCTTGAAGCCTCGCCCGTGCCTGCCCGTTCTCAAGCACCAGAATGCTGTCGCATTCGCCCCAAATCACGTGCGTCGGCACGGGTAGCGTTGGGATGCGTTTTATGAGCCGGCGTCCCTGACCGATAAAAAAGCCCGGCAGATGCTGTTGCGTCGAGAGCGATGCCAGCCGCTGGGCCTCGTCCCATACGCGCTCGTTCACGCGCTGAAAGAGAAAATCGCGATCGGCCTGCGGCATAGCCGGCAGGTTGGCGTAATATGGCAGCAAGGTATCGAACGCGACTTGCGGATTTGGGCGCAGCAGCGCAAAGTTGCGCTTGTCCACTTGATCCAAAAAGAGCAGCTTGGTAAGCAGATTGTGGTTGGTTGCCGGTCGCCTCACGATCGACAAGGACCCGTCCACCAGCACCAGCCGCAACGCCCGCGCGGTGTGTTGCAAGGCGATTGTCTCGGCGATGATGCCGCCGAGTGAGTTGCCCACCAGCGTGGCGTAGTGGATGCCGAGTCGGTCCATCAGTTCGATCACCACGCCGGCGAAGAACGGCACACTGTAGCCGCGCTCAGCCTTGTCGCTGCGGCCAAAACCTGGCAAATCGAGCGCGACCACGCGGTGTTGTTCGGCGAGCGGGGCGAAGACATGCCGCCAGGTGTCGGCCTCATCCTGCAGGCCGTGAATCAGCACGATGGTCGGCGCATCGCGCGGGCCGGCGTCGAAGTAGCACACGCGGGCCTTGCTTTGCTTCAGGTGGATGGATCGCTCAAACGGCGCGAGGGTCGGCGCCGGCTGCATGGGGCCGGGGAAGGGGTTCTGCATGGTGGATTGTTGATCTTGGATTTGCGATTTTGGATTGACAGTGACATCCCTGCCACTCGACTGCGCTCAGCATTCTCGCATGTTCCGCCCGTATAATCGAGTTTTCGAATGGCACCCGATTTAAGCAAGATCCGCAACTTCTGCATCATCGCGCATGTCGATCACGGCAAAAGCACGCTGGCCGACCGGTTGCTTGAGGCGACAAACACCGTAAGCAAGCGCGAGATGCACGAGCAGTTGCTCGATTCGATGGACCTGGAGCGTGAGAAGGGCGTGACGATCAAGGCGTCTGCCGTTCGCATGAGCTACATCGCGAATAACGGCGAGACTTTTGAGATCAACCTGATCGACACGCCTGGCCATGTGGACTTCACCTATGAGGTGAGCCGCGCGCTGAATGCATGCGAGGGCGCGCTGCTGGTTGTTGATGCGTCGCAGGGGGTGGAAGCGCAAACATTGGCAAACTTGTATCTCGCGCTCGAAGCCAATCTGCATGTGATTCCCGTCATCAACAAGATCGACTTGCCGCACGCGCGCCCTGACGAGGTGGCGAAGGAGGTTGGTGATCTGCTGGGAGATGATCCCGATCACATCCTGAAAATCTCAGCGAAGGAAGGCGTGGGTATTCGGGATGTGCTGGAGCGCGTGGTGAGCGATGTGCCGGCGCCCACGGGTGATGCAAATGCGCCGCTGCAGGCATTGATCTTCGATTCGCACTATGATTCTTACAAAGGCGTGATTGCGTATGTGCGCATGATGAACGGCGCAATCAACATGAAGACGAAATTGCGCATGTTTGCCACTGGCGCGGCGTGCGAGGCGATTGAGATTGGCACATTCAACCCGCGCATGACCCCGACAAGTGGATTGAACGCCGGCGAGGTAGGTTATATCGCGACCGGCTTCAAGAGCGTGCGTGAGGCGCGCGTGGGTGACACGCTGATTGATGCGCAGAATCCCGCCGAGCCGCTGATTGGCTACAAGCCGGCCAAGCCGATGGTGTTCGCCGGCATCTACCCCACCTACACCGACGACTATCCGCTGTTGCGCGACGCGCTGGAAAAGCTGCAACTGAACGACGCCTCGCTCACCTTCGTGCCGGAGACCAGCGCCGCGCTCGGCTTTGGCTTTCGCGTCGGCTTCCTTGGCATGTTCCACATGGAAATCATCCAGGAGCGGTTGGAGCGCGAGTATGACCTCGACGTGGTGGTGACTGCGCCGAGCGTGGAGTATGAGGCGGTGCTGACCGACGGTGAGGTGGTGAAAGTCGACCGGCCATCCGATATGCCGGATCCGAGCAAATTGCTGGAGATGCGCGAGCCGTGGATGAAGATTCAGGTCTTCACGCCGAAGGAATTCATCGGCCCGATCATGGAGTTGGTGACGCGCCGGCGCGGCGAGAGCGTCAATCTCGAATACCTCGATACCAACCGCGTGATGCTGGCATATCGCCTGCCGCTGGCCGAGATGATCGTCGATTTCTACGACAAGCTCAAGAGCTACACCAAAGGCTATGCCTCGCTCGATTATCAATTCGATGAGTATCGCAGCGGCGACCTGGTGAAGATGGACATTCTGGTCAATGGCGATCCGCTCGACAGCATGAGCATGATCGTGCATCGCGACCACGCGCAATACAAGGGCGGCCTGCTGACGAAGAAGATCAAAGATGTGATTCCGCGCCAGATGTTTGAGGTGCCGATTCAGGCTGCAGTGGGCGCGAAGATCATCGCGCGCGAGACCAAGCCGGCGATGCGCAAAGACGTTCTCGCCAAGTGCTACGGCGGCGACATCACGCGCAAGCGCAAACTGCTGGAGAAGCAGAAAGAGGGCAAGAAGCGGATGAAGATGGTCGGCTCGGTTGAAATTCCGCAGGAAGCCTTCATGGCGATGCTGAAGCTGGACGAGTGATTTGCGGGATGCGGAGCGGAGTCGCTGCTGCTGGATGATGCGCGAGCCGGCCTGTGTTGGGTGATGAGCAGGATGGATTGTGACAGTTATCGTTGGTGAACAAAGACTGCCCATCTACGACGCGCTGCCGGCGTTGAAGCGCGCGCTGCACGACCACCGCATCGTGGTGTTGCAGGCGCCACCTGGCGCCGGTAAAAGCACCGTGCTGCCGCTCGCATTGCTCAGCGAGCCGTGGCTGCAAAGCCGGCGCAGCCTCATGCTGGAGCCGCGCCGGCTGGCTGCGCGCACGGTTGCTGCGCACATGGCGCACCTGCTGGGCGAGCCGCTCGGTCAAACCGTTGGTTATCGCGTGCGCTTCGACAGCAAAGTCAGCCGGCACACGCGCCTCGAAGTGCTGACTGAAGGCATTCTCACGCGCCGGCTGCAAGGTGACCCCGCCCTTGATGGCGCCGGCTTGGTGATCTTCGATGAGTTCCACGAGCGCAGCCTGCACGCTGACCTGGCGCTGGCGCTGTGCCGCGAGGTGCAAGGCGCCCTGCGCGAGGACCTGCGCATTCTGATCATGTCGGCCACGCTCGATGGTGAAGCCTTGCAAATTGCGTTGGGCAACCCGCCAATCATTACCGCCCAGGGCCGCCAGCATCCAGTCGAGGTGCATTACCTGTTGCGCGATCCACAAGGCCGGTTGCCTGAGGTGGCGGCCGATGCAGTGACGCGCGCTATCTCTGCAGACGCCGGCGACGTGCTGGCTTTCCTCCCCGGCGTGAGCGACATCCAGCGCGCACAGGCATTGATTGAGGCGCGACACGGCGATGTGCTGGTGCGGCCACTGTATGGCGAGTTGTCACTCGACGCGCAGCAGGCGGCCATCGTGCCAGATACTCATGGCCGGCGCAAGGTCGTGCTCGCTACATCCATCGCCGAAACCTCGCTCACCATCGAAGGCGTGCGGGTGGTGATCGATTCCGGCTATGCGCGTGTGCCACGCTTTGACGCGCGCACCGGCCTGACGCGCCTTGAGACGGTGCGCGTGACACGCGACAGCGCCGATCAGCGCGCCGGCCGCGCCGGACGCCTCGGTCCGGGCGTGTGCCATCGCTTATGGAGCGAGGCAACCCAGGCGCGTCTGATCGCCTCGCGCAAGCCGGAGATTCTGGAAGCCGACCTTGCGCCGCTGCGGTTGGAGTTGGCGCAGTGGGGTGCGCGTGATGCGAATGCGTTGCAGTGGGTGACACCGCCGCCGGCGAGTGCGCTGCGACAGGCCGGCGAGCTGCTTGAGGAACTGGACGCGCTGCACGATGGCCAACTCACCGAGAAGGGCCGGCGCATGTTGGAGTTGCCGACGCATCCACGCCTGGCGCACATGCTGATCGAATCGCAGGCGCAAACGCGCAATGCGTTGTTGCCGGCGCTGGCAGCAGACGTGGCGGCACTGCTGGACGAGCGCGATCCGCTGCCGCGTGAGGTCGGCGCAGATTTGACGCTGCGCGTGGAAGCGCTGCGGCATTGGCGCACATCAAAGGGCAGCCTGCATGATGCAAACACGCGCGCGCTTGCGCAGATTGGGCGCATTGCGCAGCAATGGCGGCAACAACTCCATGCGCGCGAGGACAATGCGCATTTTGATCCGTTTGACGCCGGCTGGCTCGTGGCGCAGGCATATCCGGATCGTATCGCACAGGCGCGCGATGCGCACGTCGGGCAATACAAGCTGGCGAATGGGCGCGGCGCGCGGCTGGCAGAAGGCGACCCGATGCAACATGAAGCGTGGTTGGCGGTTGCGCAGCTTGATGCCGGTAGCAGCGAGGGTCGCGTTTTTCTGGCTGCGCCACTGCACGAGGAAGACTTGTGGCCGCTCTCGGTGGAACGCGATGTGGCTGGCTGGGAGAGCAAGCCAGGCGCGCTGGTGGCGCGGCGCGAGCGCAGGGTGGGGCAGTTGGTGCTTGAAATCAAACCAATCTCCCACCCGTCGGCGGCGCAACGCGCGCAGGTGTTGTGCGAGGTGATCCGCAGTGAGGGACTCGCGTTGTTGAATTGGACGGATGCAGCGCGGCAGTGGCAGGCGCGCGCGAACAGCCTGCATGTATGGCGCGGCGGCGAATGGCCGGCGGTCGATGACGACGCGCTGCTGGCTACGCTGGAAAAATGGCTCGCACCGCATCTCGACAAAGTCAATAAACGGGATGACTTTGCGCGGCTCGATCTGCAATCGATCCTGGGCAATTTGCTCACGCACAAGCAGCAGGCGCAACTGCGCGATCTTGCGCCAACACATGTCGATGTGCCGAGCGGCAGCCGCATTCGGCTGGCCTATTTTGTGGATGGAGCGCCGCCGGTGCTGGCGGTGAAGTTGCAGGAGATGTTCGGGCTGGCCGACACGCCAGCGGTCAATGAAGGCCGCAACAAAGTGATATTGCATCTGCTCTCGCCGGCGCAGCGCCCGATCCAGGTGACGCAGGATTTGCGCAGTTTCTGGGCCAACACATACCCCATCATCCGGAAGGAACTGCGCGGCCGTTACAACAAACACCCCTGGCCTGAAGATCCCTGGAACGCCGCGCCGACGAAGCGAACAACGCGGGCCGGCGATCGATAGGGTTGCACCTTCAGAAGGTGTGGAAGAAAAGCAAGTTGGGCGACGCCCTGGATTTGCCGTGTTGCGCATTCGTTCTCGCTGGCTCACACTTTTCACATCATGAAACTGATGGTCAAGGACATCGAGCGAATCACCGTGCGCGCGCCGATGACGCCGCGCTGCGAACAATGGAATGCGCGTGAGGTGTGGCAGTGGTGCATCTGCGAAATCATTCGCCTGACAACCGATGCCGGCTTGGTCGGCTATGGCGAGACACTGCCGCATTACACCTGGAGCCGCGTGAGCGACGACGCCATCGCCCGCGTGAAGGGCAACAACGCCGCAGACTTCCTCGGCGATGATTCGCTGGGCGCCGGCTTGCAGATGGCAATCTACGATGTCGTCGGCAAGGCGCTCAATGTGCCGGCGCATCGCCTGTTCAACCTGCCGAAGGTGCGCGATGCCGTGCCGATTGCCTGGTGGAACATCGACTTCCCGCCTGAAGCGCTGGCCGAAGAGGCGAAGGATGCGCAACTCGCCGGCTATACGGCGCTCAAGACAAAAGCGCGCCCGTGGTGGGATGTGTATGCGCAAGTGGGGGCGATGAGCGAAGTGACGCCGGCGCACTTCAAGATCGACATGGATTGGAACCAGATGTTGATCAACGAAAGCAACGCTGCGCCGGTGCTGACCGAGCTGGACAAGGAGGAGCGCATTGCGCTCTACGAATCGCCAATCATGCAGCGTGATGCCGAGGGACAACGCCTGTTGCGGCAGAAGGTGAAGAAGGCGATTGCGTTGCACTTCGGCGACCCGCCTTTCCCGACCGCGGTGCGCGAAAATGTGTGCGATGGCTTCGTGATCGGTGGCGGAGTCAGCCGCGTGCTGCGCGAAGGCGCACTGGCAGCGCAGTTTGACAAGCCATTCTTTTTGCAGTTGGTCGGCGCCGGTTTGACCACGGCGCTGTCGATCCAACTCGGCGCGGTGCTGCCGATGGCGCAGTGGCCGGCGGTGAATTGCCTGAACAACTACGCCGACGACCTGCTCGCGCAGCCGATTCGCATCAGCGAGGGCTATGCGCGCGTGCCGGATGCGCCCGGGCTGGGTGTTGAGGTGGATGAAGATGCGTTGGTGAAATACAGGATGCAGCCGCCATATGAGTTGCCGCGTCCGCGCATCTTGCTCTCCGTGGTGTGGCCGGGCAATCGCGTGCGCCATTACCACAACATCCAGCAATGCTGGACGGATGCGTTCAATGGCAACATTCCGCCGCAGGATCGCGGCGCGCGCATGCACATGCGCCCCGATGACGGCACGCCGGAGTGGCATGATTTGTATGCCCGCGCGGAGATTGCGCCGGTGTGGAGCAGCGCGCTGTAATTTCGGCCATTGCCACGAGTCTTAAAAAAATCATGCCAAAAATCACTGCCATTCAAACCATTCGCACCCGTGCCACCGGCACATGGCTGTTTGTGAAAGTGCTGACCGACCAGCCCGGGTTATACGGCATCGGCTCGGCCAGCGATCACTTTCGCTGCAAGGTGGTGCAGGCTGCGGTCGAAAATATCGCGCCGCTGTTGATTGGCCGCGACGCCGGCCGCATCGAGGATGTCTGGCAATCGGTTTACACCAGCGGCTACTGGCGCAACGACTCGGTGATGAATACGGTGCAAGCCGGCATCGATATGGCGCTGTGGGACATTCTGGGCAAGGAAGCGCACCTGCCGGTATATCGATTGCTGGGCGGCGCCACGCGCAGCGCGGTGATGGCGTATGCGCATGCCGCCGGCGACACCCTGAAAGAGCTGGAAGATGACGTGCGTCGCTACATGGAGGAGGGTTACCATGTGATTCGCTGCCAATTGGGGCCGTATGGCGGCGGTGGCTTCATCGACGCAAAAGACGCCGGCTTTCCGAAAGGGCACTGGCCGCAGCGCGCAGCCTTCGACGATGACGCTTACCTGCAAACCATCCCGCGCATGTTTGAGTATCTGCGCAACGCGGTTGGCTTTGGGCCGAAGCTCACGCATGACGTGCATGAGCACTTGCAGCCGCACAACGCTGTGCATCTGGCGAAGCTGCTGGAGCCGTATCGCCTGTTCTTCCTCGAAGATCTACTGTCGCCAGAGCAGGTGGACTGGTATCGGCTGGTGCGGCAACAGTGCGTGACGCCGCAGGCAATGGGGGAACTATTCATCAATCCGCATGAGTATGTCCCGCTGATTACCGAGCGGTTGATCGACTTCGTGCGGGTGCGCGTGTCGAAAGCTGGCGGCATCACGCACTGCCGCAAGATTGCGACGCTGTGCGAGTGGTTCGGGGTGCGCACGGCTTGGCAGGAGGGTGGCGACAACGACCCGGTGAACCAGATGGCTGCGATGCATGTTGATCTCGCAAGCAGCAGCTTTGGCGTCCAGGAGGAGAATCATTTTGCGCCGGCGGAATACGACGTCTTCCCGGGGCATGCACTTCTTGAGGGCGGCTATCTGTATGGCAACGATCAGCCAGGGCTGGGCATTGACGTGGACGAGGCCAAGGCGCGTGCGCTGCTTGACCCCGAACTTGCAGCGAGGTCATATTACATGGCCGAAGACCGCCGGCGGGACGGCGAGATCGTGAGGCCGT
>JBDHWI010000102.1:0-15006 GCA_039810125.1 Thermoflexales bacterium
GCTTTTTCGAGGTCGCCGCCACTTTCCCGCTCGATGTCGCCGGCCTTGCGCCAGTTGCCCAGTGAATCGACCTCCACGCCCAGCACGATCGCCAGTTTGTTTTCGGCGATGATGCGGCGCGCGTCTTCTGGCGTGTAGGCGATCTGCATCCAGCCCTGCCCCACGCCGCCGGCCTGCCCATCCAGCCACTGCACCATCTCCTTCATGCCCTTGATTTGCAACTCGATGGCGCTGCGATCATCGGTCGGTGTCTGCGGATCGCTGTTGCGCGCCAGCAATTCGTTGTTCACCGCCAGCGCACTGATCAAGCGCAAGCCGCCGAGATAGGCGCGATAGATCCAATCGATGTAGGCCTGCTGGTGCACCAGCGTGCCGAAGCGCGGCCAGATGTCGAAATCAGGCCAACCGCCGCCGGCGGGGTGGCCAAACTCGGGATTGATGTCGAGCAGCCCGCCATGCACCGGCTCGCATGATGCCAGCGCATGCTGCATGCCCTCCTCCGGTGGATGATCAGGGTCATAGGTCATGCC
Organism: Thermoflexales bacterium; assembly: GCA_039810125.1. Classification (GTDB taxonomy): domain Bacteria; phylum Chloroflexota; class Anaerolineae; order J036; family Brachytrichaceae; genus JBDHWI01. The sequence continues at coordinate 531 of JBDHWI010000102.1, forward strand.
CCAGAACGCGCGCCCGCCAAATGCGAGATGCGCCATCAAATGCGCGTGAACGTCCGCGATACCCCACAGTGGCGTGCCAGGGTCGGCCATCCAATAGTTGCCGCCGAGCGGCACGCGCGGGGTGACCTGTGCTGAGTCTGTAGTCATAGATTGTCTCTCCGGTGTGCTGTCTTCATCATAAGCCCGTGCCAAAGATGTGTAAATGCCGGCATTACCTGCATCATCTTGTTGTTGATTGCAGTCATGGGCTATCCAACGCACGGCAAAACCTGGTGTGCCGCCCAAGAATCACAAATGTGTCGCACAGACTGCAGACAAGCAGGCACAACGCGGTAATATCATCGGCAGATTTCTGAGTGCTTGCGATCCACTCCCTCACACAAAATGTCTGATGCCTCACCCATTCCCTGGACGTTCGATGCCTTTCTGGAGGCCGATCTGGAACGCGTCCAGCAGCAGGGCAAGGACGAAGTGTTGCGCGAACGCGCCTTTCGCATCCTGCTGGGACACGCCGGCAGCGTGGAGCGCCTCACGCAGTTCACCTTTCACGGCGATCGCAAGGTGACCGCATGGTCAACCAACGAGTTGCTGGAAATCTCAAATCGCTTCCGGCTTATGAGTTCGCCCGAAAATGAAATCCGGCTGTATCGCGAGTGTGGCAACGCAGACTTCCGCAGCGCGCCGCGCGTGCGCGAGTTCTACGTGCTGGCGCTGACGAAAGCCGGCCGGCCGGCTGAGGCCATCCGCGAAGGCGCAGCGTTGATCGCGCAGGGTGGACAGAATGCGCTGGTGTGGGGCGCGCTGGCGCAATCGCACATGGCGCGCGCGCAATTCGCCGAACATTTGCTGGAGGGAATGGCCGATGCCGGCGACAGACTCGCCATCACCGGCCCGCTGGCACAACAGCTCGAAGCCTATTTCCCCGAGCACGCACGCACCGAATTGACCCAGCCACAGGTGCAGGGGCTGCGCGAGCAGGCACTCGCATCAGCTGCGCGCATCTTCAAGCAGGGCTTTGTCGAAAGCGGCGATTCCTATCCGGGTCTCGGCTGGATGTTCTGCACGCTCGATCAGCTTTGCGACACGCTGACCACGCGCAACACCTTGCAGCAGGGGAACGAGGGGTGGCTTGATGAGGCAGACCGCATGCGATTGCATATCCTGGATGGCCGGATCGCGCAACTGATGCAGCGTCTGGCGAGCCAGGGCCGGCTTCTGGAAGTGGCGCTGGCCCTGCAGGGCGGCGATGAATCGCAAGACTACTGGACGCATGCCAGCTATTTGCGGCTGGCAGTGTTGCAACGCATCCGGCTGGCCGACTTTGATGCCATTCTGACACGCACGGTTGCGCACGGTGATGCCGCCTTCAAGCACAGCATCGTGGTTGGCGAATTGCGGCGTATCCGCCGGCAACTCACATTCCTGATCGCCGCCGACCGCATGCCCGCCGGCGAAGCACAACGGCTTGCCATGCAGACGCAATACGCCGAGATCGCCATTGCTGAACTGGAGCGCGCGCGCGTGGCGCTGGAGATGAACAACAAGCCGGCGGCGGCCCTGGCTGTCAGCGCGCCGCCGGCGAAGGGCATCACCCGCTTCATCGCCAACACGATCAACTTCCACGCGCTCATCGGCAATTTGGTGCCGGTGTTCATCGAAGGCACCATCGGCAAGGTCGGCGCGCGCGTGCCAGATTTGCTCATCAACCGGCGCGTGCAGCAGGACCTCATCGATCTGATCGAAGACGCCATTTTGCCCGGCCTGCCCATGCAGCAACGCGCCGACCCGCGCGCCATCATCCAGCGCATCCAGGAGGTCGTTGGCCGCGATCTGAACATTGCGGCATTGCAAGATCTGCAATCGCCCTCGCACGCCAACTTTGACATTCGCTCCGATGGCCTGATTGCGCTGTCGGGCGTCGACCACGATCTGCGCAAGAACACCACCACCAGCACCGAGTTGACCGCAGCTCTGCTGATGCAAAACTGCGATTGCCGCGAGACGATGTATCTGAACGGCGCGCTATTTGCAAGTTGGCAACAGCGCGAGGTGAAACGCGCCATCGCCCGCGCCGTGCAATGCCTCGATCTTGAGTACCAAGACGGCTTTGAGCAGATCGTGGGCGAGGAGGTTCCAGCGCTGCTGCGCCATCAACTGCGCGGCGGGCAGGTGAACATTTTTGTCGATGACATGGCGATGCAGACGCGCTACCAGTACGCGCGGCACGCCGGCGACAACCTGCCACTGGCTCGCAACTATGATGTCGAAGCATGGCGCGCCGGCCGGCCACTCACTCGCTATGAGCTTGAAAACGGGATTCTTGCGGTGACCTACACCGACGGCTCACGCGCATGGATCGAACCAAAAGACGCGCAGACTGGCGCGTGGCAACCCATTTCACACGTGGCTGCAGCGAACGGCGCTGAAGGCGGCGTGCCGATCATTCCGAACGCCGGCGCACGGGGCGAAAACATTCAAACGCTGCAATTGCTCAATCAGGTCGAATCGCATGCGATGACTTTTCTCATGGACACGCTGGCACAAACGGTGGAACTGTGCGACGGCTTCTACAACGAGCGATTGTTCGACAGCCCGTATGCCTTTAGCGCCGGCACGCTTGACCCAAATGAGCTGCTGGCAAACGGCCTGCTCCACGCCGGTGGACGCACGGTGCTGTCAACCGATGGCACAGCCCAGTCGCGCGCAGTACATCTGCAGTTCACACACTACTCGCAGACGCAATACGCCACCGGCTTGATCGCCGGCGACACGCCGAACAGCCTTCAACTGATGGGGCGGACGTATCACACTGATTTCAAGCGCGAGCGCTACCGGCTGCAAAACGGCGATTCACCCATCCCTGCGCTGCTGTCAAAAATTCACGACTGGCAATTGCAGCGCAGCCAGCGCGCCGGCAGCGCGCGCGACACACTGGAGCGACAACTGACGCGCCTGATGCTGGAATTGGCGCAGGAGTACCCTGAACTGTTGCAACTACGCGATGTGACGCGCGATGAGCGCCTGATCTCCGAAGATGCGCAGAACGGGCATTTGTTTCTGGTGCTGAGCGGCCGGCTGCACATCACGCGCAAGGGTGCGCCGCTTTACGACGCCGGCGGCAATCCAATTGTCGTGAGCGCCGGCGGGCTGGTAGGCGAGATCTCAGCCTTGCGCAGCACGCCGGCCACCGCCACCGTATGTGGCGATGCAGTGGTGATGGTCATGTCGCAGGTTGAAGTCCAACGACAGCTGGCACAGCGGCCACAACTCCTGATGGGAATCGAAAACCTGACCCAGTATCGGCTCTTGGAACTTGCGGAAAATGGCTATCTGCTATGAGGCCAGCGCACATCACACCCTTTGTTTTGTGGCTGAGTGCGCTGGTGATTATGGGACTGGCAGCCTGCGCCTCTCCATCGGCCAGCACAGCATGGCGATGGCAATTGCCGGCGGGCGTGCCGACGCCACCTGTGCCGGCGAACAATCCGCTGAGCGAGGCGAAGTTTCAGCTGGGGCGACACCTCTTCTACGACACGCGCCTTTCGGGCAATGCCATGCAGGCATGCGCCACCTGCCACATGCAACCGTTTGCCTTCACGGATGCCGCTCGTCGCAGCACCGGCAGCAGCGGTGAACGCCACCCGCGCAACGCACAGTCACTCGTGAATGTGGCATGGAATCGCGCCTTCAACTGGGCCGACCCGACGATTACGACGCTGGAGCAGCAGGCCGAGCAGCCATTGTTCGGCGCATCGCCGATAGAGATGGGCATCACAGGCAACGAGGAGACCGTGCTGCGCCGGCTGCGCGATGATCCTCAGATGGTCACACTGTTCGCGGCGGCCTTTCCCAACGAGCGCGATCTGATTCACTTCGACAACATCAAGGCTGCGCTGGCGACCTTCGTGCGCGGGCTGGTGTCGTTTGATGCGCCGTATGATCGCTACGTTGCCGGCGATGCAAACGCGATGAGCGCCGCAGCCATGCGCGGCATGAGGCTGTTCAATTCGGATCGACTGAAATGCGCGCAATGTCACAGCGGCTTCAACTTCACGGCAGCCACGTCACAGGACGCGCCGTATTTCAACACTGGTTTGTACAACGTGGATGGCAACGGTGCATATCCAACAGGCAACATCGGGTTGATGGCAGTGACGGGCAATGCGCGCGACATGGGCAAGTTCCGCGTGCCGGCGCTGCGCAATGTGGCGCTCACCGCGCCCTACCTGCACGACGGCAGCATGGACACGCTGGAAGAGGTGGTGCGCTTTTACGAGCGCGGCGGCAGAAAGATCGATGCAGGAGCAAACGCCGGCGACGGCGCGCGCAGCCCGTTGAAAGACCCGCGCGTCGCCGGCTTTTCCCTCAGCGATGAAGAGCGCCGCGACCTGATCGCCTTTCTTGCCGCGCTGACTGACGAATCATTCATCCACAACCCGCGCTTCAGCGATCCGAAGATGAACAATCCGTGACGTGTGCCGTGTCATTCATCTTGCGCCAAGGGATTGCATCTGCTAACCCTGGTTCGATGACGCAAGACGGATGACCTCAACTTCGTCACCCACACGCAGCACGCCGGCGTTTGAGGCGATCAGGTTCTGCCCAAACATCACCTTTTGGTTGATGGTGCGATAGGATGCCAGCGTCTTGATCGGCTCCTGGCCGGCGACGGCAGTATCCTGATCGATGGTCGGCACATTGCAGCGTGCGCACGGCTTGACAACACCAAAATCGACGCCTGCGATACGGATGTCGCACCAGATATCCTCTGCAAATGGCTCGCAGCCGCTGACGACGATATTGGGGCGGAAGCGATTCATTGGCGCCGGCGCATTCAGCCGCGCATTCAGGTCATCCAGCGACGCCTGCGAGATCAACAAAAATGGATAGGCGTCGGCGAAGCCGACCTGGTCGCGTTCGCTGCGGGCATATTTTGGGTCGCATTTGCGTTCGTAGCCGTCGGCCATGCGCACCAGCCGCACCGGCGCGGCCAGAAAATCTTGCAACCACTGCGCCACGTCGTCACCCTGATCGACTGCGTCACACACGTCTCTCCACACGCGGGCGCGCACGCATGGGCCGTCGTTCGTTGGCGCGAAGGTGAGCGCCGGCATGCCAGGCGCAGTCAACGTGATCGCGTTGTCAGCCAGCACCGGCGTGATCAACGCCAACGCCGGCACATCACGCTGGGTGATGAACTCGTTGGCGGTATCGACGATCATCAGGCTACGGTCGCCGGCGATGCCGCGCGCATCGGTCTGCGCTTCGGCCAGCGCGTGACCCTTGCAACCCTTGATTGGGTAACGATAGAGGGCGGAGATGGTAATGGGCATAGGGTGAACGTCACGCGCGCGCTTGCGGTTGCGCTGTTTGAACGACGCCGGCAGCACGCGCATCAACAGTCGCCGGCTTAACCTCAACCTGCGAGGCGCTCAACGCGCTCACGCTCAACAAGGTGAAGGCAATCCACACCAGATCGGCCATCAGCAGATGCGCAAGTTGCATCCACACCGGCGCCAGCAGCGCCACATTGACTGCGCCCAGCACCAACTGCCCAAAAAACAAGCCGAGCAACACCCGCGCTGCACGCCGCGCGGTATCGTTGCCGGCACGCCGCGCAACCTGTTGCGCCAGCGCCGTCACATACACCGCCATAATGACCGCCAGTGTCGGATGCACGATGCGCAGCCGCACCAGAAAGTGCGCGCCGGGTTCGAATTTTTGCTCCAGTCCTTGCACGAGCGAGGACGCTGGAAAGAGCGTGTCGCCCAGCGCGGTGATGGCGCCAGTCGCGCCGATGACGATGAGGCCGGCCAGGCCGATGACCAGCATGACTGCAAGCGCACCCTGTCCGCGCAGCCGAATACGGCCCCCACCCATCGCCCACCAGCCAGTCAGCACGATTGCGCCGATCAGCAGCAGCGTATTTACCTGATGCACGGCGATGACCGCCGCGCGACCTGCCGAGGTGTCGTTGCCAGTCAGCCGCATCAACACGATGAACGCTCCGACCAGCGATTCAAGCAGCATGAAGACCATCGCCAACGCCGCGCCGGTTCGCACAGGGTGACCCTTCGGATGCGCGCGAAAAGCGCCGATCAACATGACGACGACGAGGATGAGCGCAAGGCCGCTGGTGATGCGATGAAAAAGTTCAATCAGCGTTTCGAGCTGTGGCGAGGCCGGCACCACCTCGCCAGTGCAAAGCGGCCAGTGTGCGCCACAGCCGGCGCCGCTGCCTGTTGCGCGCACCACAGCACCCCACAAAATTACCAGCAGGTTGATCGCCAGCACCACCCACACAAACTTCGCAAATCGGGTCATCTTCATGGCGCAAAGATTCTAGCGCAGGGGCGCGAGCGCCATGACTGATGCAATGGCAACGATGCCAAATGCAAAGATCACCATGCCGGAAACGCGGTTGATCCACAACATGGCGGCGGGCGAAATGCTGTGCCGCAACAATCCGGCAATGGTCGCCAGCAGCAACCACCACAGCGCTGAGCCGGTGAAGATACCCAGCGCAAACCACAACGCACCGCCGGCGGCGATCTGGCTCATGCCCGCAAACAGACCAGCGAACATCAAAATCGTTGCAGGATTGGTGAAGGTGAGCAGCACGGTGCTGCCATACGCACCCCATAGACTGGGTTGATCGGGCGCATCCGCGGATTGCGGAGCCGGCTTCGCGAAAAATGTGCGAAGACCAAGCCAGCACAAGAATGCGCCGCCGATCAAACGGAACCATACCTGCTGTTGAACGAGCAACGCAGACAGCGCCGTCATGCCCAACCCGCCAATCATCGCAAACACACCATCGGCGGTAGCTGCGCCAAGCCCGCTGATGAGGCCGATGCGCCGGCCATGCGCCAGTGTGCGACGGATGCACAATACACCAATGGGTCCAACTGGCGCCGCAATTGAAAATCCAAGCACAATCGCTTGCAGGAGAAGGTCGATTTGCATGACATTGAAGCGTAAACCAACGCGGCGGTGCTGACCAGTTGCAAACAAAGGCATTTGACAAGCAGCGCCAAAGAATCGAAGCTGAACACTGTCATCGATGAGCACCTCGAAACCGTGCAAGCCGGCGCTTTTGTTCATGCGGTGTGCAAAGATCATGTGGAATGAACTCAAAAAGAACTGGTTGGACATCGCGACAGCAGCGGCGTTGGTCGTCATTGGCCTGGCGGTGTTGAGCGATGTGGGGCCGGCGTTTATCATGCGCGTGGCGTTCATGGCGCGCAGCGTGCCGGGCTCAGGCGTGATTGCGCGCTGCGACATCCAGCATGTCTCACCCTTCGTCACCACGTTTACGCCGATCGCCGAATTTGTTGCCGGCGACGGCGTAACCTACGAGGCGCGCGGCGAAACCAGCAGCGCCAGTTGCGCCGACAACGCCTACAACCGCACGCCAGCCGAGGTGCGCTACAACCCGCGATCGCCGTCCGACGCCATGATTGGCAGCACAACGCAATTGCTGGCGCGCCTGACACTATTTGCCGTCGCCGGCGCAGTCGCGCTCGCCGTGGGCATCATCATTGCCGCCAACCTATGGCGCGCATGGTCGCCTCGCAAACCAGAAGCGCCTATCGGCTAAAATCCTGACGATGTCCCAATTCGTTGAGTTGCTGGATCAACTGTCACGCTCCGGCGCGACGACGCTCCTGATCCTGCTCGCGGCGTCTGCCGGCTTCATCGCCATCATCCGCAACTGGCGGTTGACGCTGCCGGTCATGATCATCCAATATGTGCTGGTCGGCATTCTGCTGGCGCGCGTCATCGAGCCAAGCGTGGCGCTGATCAAGCCACTGGCTGGCGCAATCGTGTGCTTCACGCTCAGCATTGCCGCGCAGCGCGTAGACACGCAGCGCGCCCTGTACGGTGAATCAGTGGCCATGCAGCGGCTGCGCCAGCCAAACTGGCAGCGGATGCCGGCGCAGATTCTGTTGCGCGCCATCGCCGCCGTCTTGATTTTGACAGCCGCCATCGGCGCAACACTGCGCTTTCCGTTGCCGGGCCAGTTCCGCGAATTGGGCTTCGGCGCATATATGCTGCTCGGCCTCGGCGTGCTGATCATTGCCACCGCGAGCGAGGCGTTGAACATTGGCCTCGGCGTGCTGATGCTGATCTCAGGCTTGGAGCTGGGTTACACGCCGTTGGAGCCAAGCATCAGCGTGAGCGTATTGCTGGGGTTCATGACGTTGCTGGTCGGCCTTGCCATTGCCTATCTGACGCTGGCAGACGGCGCGCCCTCAGCGCCAGAAGACGAATCACTGGCGCAACCTGAGCCGGCGCAGCCAACCCTGCTCTAACGCAAAAACGCGGACGCAGTTTGGACGTGCGTCGCGCGACAACCACCATGCTACCTGCAGCTCTGATCGTCATCGCCATTCCGCTGGCCGGCGCGCTTCTCGCGTATCTCGGCCGGCGCTGGCAAACACTGGAAGTGTTGATCGCGCTGCTGGCGCTTGGCGCGGGCATCGTGCTACTGGCACAACCCATCACCGGCGCCATCGCCTTGCCCGGCCTCACCATCGACATTGACGCGCCGCTCAACTTGCTGGGGCGCGTGTTGCGCATCCGCGAGCCGGAACGCGTGCCGCTGTTGTTGATATTCATCAGCACCGCCATCATCTTCGCCCTGTCATGGCGCTCGCCGCAGGGCTGGACGTTCATCCCAATTGGCCTCGCAGTGCTGTCAGCGATGACTGCCGCGCTGCTGATTCGGCCTTTCGTGTATGCGGCCCTGGCTCTTGAAGCTGCCGCCGCGCTGGCAGTGTTGATGATTCAAGGCGAGCGCCAGGGCGAGCGCAGCACCATCGGCGCAATGCGCTATCTGGTCTGCACCACGCTGGCGCTGCCGTTGTTTTTACTCGCCGGCTGGAGCATCGATCGCGCCGGCACGGTCAACCTCGCAGATCTGGATGCGGTGGCAGCCACCTTTGGCGCCTCCATCATCTTCCTGCTCACCGGATTTGCCCTGCTGCTCGGCGCAGTTCCGCTATATTCATGGATTCATCCTGTCGCCAAAGACGCACCGCCCCTGGTCACTGCCTTCCTTGGCACAGTTGGCATCGGCGTCGTGACGTTTCTGCTGCTCTCATTCTGGCAGGCGTTTGAATGGCTGCGCACCAGCCCCACCCTGTTGAATGCTTTCACCGCCGGCAGCATGGCAATGCTGCTGTTCGGAGGTGGGCTGGCATGGGCACAGCGCTCATTTTCGCGCGTGCTGGCCTGCGCGCTCTTCGTAGAACTGGGATGCGTGCTGTTGATGTTCATCAGCAGCACGCCGCTCGCCATTGAGTCGCTGGCTTTCTCCGTCATCGCGCGCGCCATTGGACTGGGCGTATTTGGGATCGGCATCTGGCGGCTGCGCGCCATGCGCGGCAGCGACGATTTTGACGACATCCACAGCATGAATGATCTGTGGACAATGCTGGCGCTGTTGGCCGGCGGCATGTCCATGGCCGGCTTGCCCGGCACGGTCGGCTTTGTCGCGCGCTGGACGAGCGCTCGCGCCTACAGCAACGCCGACGCCGAGGGATTGGTGTTGCTGCTGGTCGCGTGCGGCAGTGTGGCCATCGGTGTCCTGCGCGGCGTGACAGCCATGGTGCGCCAACCAGTGGAGGCCGAGATTGTGGAGGAGGAAGCGGCGCTGCCACCGGATGCCGGCGAGCAATTGCCGCTGTTTGAACTGCCAGAGATTGAGCCACAACCCGAACTCGCCGGCGCATTGCAACCCAGCACAGAGGATGCGCCATTTGCATTTGGCATGGATCCCGATGTCAAGATGGCTGCGGGCGAGGACGAAGACGCCTTCGTTGAAGGCGAGGCCAAGCCGGCGTTCACCGCGCGCGGCATCCACGCCATGAGTGCGCGCTTCGTCATTGGCGCCGGCATTGCGCTGACGATCATCCTCGGATTGTGGCCTGGCGTGCTTGCGCCAATCGCGCAAGCAGTGGCAGCCGGCTACGCCTTCTACCGCTAGCGATCAATAGCTGTGCGGCTCATCGTCATCGGGGCTGCGCGGCGCCTCAATCTCCTTCACTTCGCCGCCCTCACCGATCATGTAAAAGCGCCGGCGCGATTGTGGCAGCATGTAGTCTGGCGCGGCGATGGGTTGCTGCAATTGTTGATACAGCGGCTCGCGCACCACGTAGGGTTGCTGCGGCATCACCCAATACTGCGGCGGGCTGTGCGGCATGGGCGCCTGATAGCGCGCTTGGCGCTCCGCCGGCGGCTCATCCTTGCGGCGCATCCCAATCGTGATGATCAGCGCCGTCGTTGGGATGGCGACAATCAGACCGATAAACGCCCCACCCAGCAAGGCGATGGTCATCTGATCCACCTTGATTCCAATGAAGCCAGCCAGAATAACCAAAAAGAAAATGACACCGGCTGCGGCTGCTTTGTTGATCTTGTCCATTACGCTCCTGTCGATTCAAACCGGCAACGCGGCCTGAAAGCGAATCACCTTGCCCATGGCGACGGCGATGAAGTCGCCGCTGCCCATGAGTTTCTCTGCGCCAGTGCCTGGCATCCCCGAAGCCATCCGCGCGTCTTCCGCCGATAGCACCCGCCCCACCAGGCGCAATGGCAGGTTGGCCTTGAGCAAGGAACCGATGGCCTTCGAGGACGGCTTCTGCGTGCAGCCAATCAGATGAATGCCGGCCTCGCGCCCGCGCTGCGCGATGCGCGTGAGCAATTCCACCACGCGCGCGCCGCCGGTCTGGCATAGATCAGCCATCTCGTCGACATAGACCACAATGCGCGGGGAAGGGTCGCGTGTGATCGGTCGCTTCTCCATGACGTCTACCACGCGCGCCAGCGCCGCGAGGCTTTCATCTGCCTCACTTGCCACGCCCAGCAGCATGTGACGCGAGATGCCCTGGATGAAGAGCGTGTCATTGCTGCGTTTGGGATCGATGACGATGACGCCAAGCTGGCTGGGGCGATGCATCTGGCACAGGCTGAGCAGGGCGCTATGCGCGAGCGAAGTTTTGCCTGAGCCAGTGGCGCCGGCGACCAGCATGTGCGACACATCTGGAGATGCGAGGCAGGCCATCAGCGTCGCGCCATCCTCGGCCAGCCCCAGCACCGCCGTAAAGAGCGGCGCATCCTTCACCGCTTGCATCAGCGTGCTGAGGCGCACCGGCTTGCGCGTCTCGCGCGGGATTTGCACGGCAAGGTGGGTGCCGCTCTGCGTGACGCGCACGTTGCTGTTGCCGAGTGCAAGCGCCAGGTCGGCTTGAAGCGCGCGAACCTGGTTGACCTTGGTGCCTGGGGCCGGCCGCAGCAACATCTCGACAAACCCAGGCAACACCTTGCCGCCAACAACGGCAGCCGGCGCCTTGCGCTCTCGCAGCACAGCTTCGATTTGGTCGGCAGTTTGATAGAGTTTGCGATACATGATGCTTCTCTTGAATGCACGGATGAAAGATTCAGTCCAGAACAGTTGTTCTAGTTCGCGACATTCTAGAACTATTGTTCTAATGCTGTCAACTGGCTATCGCGAAAAGTGCCGCACGAAGTTGCAGGAGACGTTCGGCCGCGCACAAGAAACTGCGCGATATCCACGATTGCGTTATCGGTATCCCAAATTGCAAGGCACACTACAATGCCGGCGTCATGCGCATGTCATTCCGTCATATCCCCATCGCGCTCGCCCTGCTGCTGAGTGCGTGTGGCAGCCAAGAATCGACGCCAACTTCGCCTCCAGCTTCCTCCGCTGCGAGTGAGCGAATGCCTGACACGATGATTCAGCCAGCTGCCCCGCCGACGCAAACCCCCTTGCCCACAGCCGCACCAACAGCGCCGGCGCGGCCGGCCAACAGCGAGTGCCCTGCGCCGGCCAATCCGTCACTGCCTCAGCTGCCCGCCTCAGCGCAGATGGCAAGCGCATTGTTGGGCTACCTGAACGCCGGCGCGACCCTCGAACAAGCCGGCGCGGCGCTGGCTGCGTGGGGCGCGTCAACCCTCGAACCTGGCACGAACCTGGCCATCGGCGGCGTCACCAGCGCGAGGTTATTGCCGAAGGAAGATGCGCAGGTGATCGCTGTTTTCTCGCTGGCGCAGGGCAACGGCGTTGCAACGCGCGCAGGGGACGTGCTGGTTGCGGCTTGCGACAAAGGACAATATCGCACCATCTACCTTGCGTCGCAAGATGCGGCGTTTGGCGCGCCTGTGCCGAACCCGCGCTTGCACAGTGTGCTGGACGTGACGGGTGATGGCATTGCGGACGCGAGTTTCACCAGCGGCGAGTGCGGCTCTGGCACCTGCATCAATGGCTTGACCGTGCTGGCGCATCTGCCGGCGCAAGACACCTTCGGCCTGGCAAACATCTCGCAAGATATCGTCGGTGCGCCGAATGCCACGTTCAGCTTTGCGTCAAATGGCGCTGGCCAGGTGCTGACAATTGCGCACGGCACGTTCAATGATGTCAACGCCGGCCCGCAACGTGGCAGCAGTGAGACCTGGGCATTCAATGGGGTGGTGATGGGACAGACAGGCGCGTCGCGCGAGCCGGCGCTGTATCGCATCCACGTCCTGCATGATGCCGACGATGCGTTTCGCAAAAAGGATTTCGCCGGCGCAACTGCGCTGTACAACCGCGTAATTAGCGACGCCGGCTTGCAGGCATGGGATGGGCCGGGCGCGCTGAAGGAAGAGCTTTCCGCGCTTGGGGCATTTGCGCAGTTTCGGCTGGCGCAACTCGCACTGGCGCAAGGCAACGTCGCCGGCGCAAATGCCGCCTTCGCATCACTCGCCTCAATGCCAGCAAACCCTGAGAGCCAGCCCTACGCCGCAATGGCAAAAGCGGTGAATGACGCCCTGACCGATATGAAAGACCTGATTGTGGCGTGCAACACGGCAGTCGCCTTTGCCGAAAAGAACCCGCAGACTTACGAGCAACTTGGCAGCGCCACGTTTGGCTTCTCCAACCCCGATTATCTGCCGGCGGATATGTGCATTCAGTGAACCGCAAACCGGACAACAATTTCATGACTGACAAAAACCCTTTTCCGATCATCGTTGACGCGCACCTGGACATGGCCTACAACGTGCTGAACAAGCATCGTGATTACCGGCGCGCCGCGCACGCCACGCGCGAGTTGGAGCGCGGCACCGCAGTTGAAAAGCAGAGCGGCGCCTGCACCGTCGGCCTGCCCGACCTCATTCGCGGGCGTGTCGGCCTGGTTTTCGCGACGATCTTCACGGAGCCGGCGCGGCACAAGATCAGCGATGACCTGCCGGTGTATCACAACGCCGAAGAGGCGCATACGCTCGGCATGCAGCAACTCGACTTTTATCGCCGCTGGGCAGATGAAGATGATCATGTGATGCTGGTGACGAATCAGCAAGAGCTTGCAACGGTGACGAGCGGCTGGGGACTGGGCATATCGCCGGCGCCGGAAAAACCCGAAGCCGTCGAGTCGCACAAAGTTGGCCTGGTGATGCTGATGGAAGGCGCAGATCCCATTCTGGAGCCGAAGGAATTGGAGCGCTGGGTCGAGATGGGCTTGCGCATCGTGGGGCCGGCATGGGACACCACACGCTACTGCGGCGGCACATGGCAGGGCGGCCGGCTGCCCAAGCTCGGCCACGAGCTGCTCGACATGATTGCGCAACTCGGCGTAGTGCTGGACGTGAGTCACATGTCACACGAGTCGCTCTACGAAGCACTCGACATCTTTCAGGGCAGGCACATCATCGCCAGCCACAGCAACGCGCATCACTATCTGCCGACGGCGCGGCATCTGCCGGACAAGGCCATCGAGATGCTGGCTGAGCGCAACGGCGTGATCGGCGTCGTGCCATACAACCGCTTCCTGAAAAAAGACTGGAGCGGCAAGAAGGATGACGTCACGCTCGACGACGTGATTCGTATGATCGACCACATCTGCCAGCTTACGGGCAACGCCGACCACGTCGCCATCGGCAGTGACTTCGACGGCGGATTGGGCTACAACGAAATTCCGCGCGAGTTGGATACGGTGCGCGATCACTACAAGATCGGCAACGAGTTGTTGCAGCGCGGCTATGCGCCGGCGTATGTCGACCAGATCATGTATGGCAATTGGCTGCGCGTGCTGCGCGATGCGCTGCCAAATTGAATGCCCGAGCGCTTCGACTATCTCATCGCCGGCGCCGGCGCAGCCGGCCTGAGCCTGGCATTTCACCTGAATCAGGCCGGCCTGACCGACAAGCGCATCCTGCTGATCGACAAAGCGCCAAAGACCGGGAATGATCGCACCTGGTGCTTCTGGGAAGCCGGCGAGAGTGCATTTGAGCCGGTCGTTTTTCGCGCCTGGGATCATGTAGCGTTTCACGGCCATCACTTCAGCCAGGTGCTGGATATCGCGCCGTATCGCTACAAGATGATTCGCAGCATCGACTTCTACACGTTCATGGCCAGGTGGATCGCATCGCAGCCAAACATCACGCAGACATTTGGCGAAGTGACTGGCATGGA